>CAZVHW010000795.1:0-2502 GCA_964626835.1 uncultured Enterobacterales bacterium | reverse complement strand
CTCGGTAGACGCGACCTACCCGAGGTCGAGTCGGTGACCTGGAACGCGGCACCGGCCGGCCTCTTCCTGTCAGCGTGGGCGGCCGCCGCGCTTCGCCGGCTTCCCTCGAGGCTGCCTGGGTCCTCGGTTGCCGCGGGGGTTTTCCGGGGGGGTGGGGATGGCGAGGTCCAGGTAGGCTTGCTCCATGCCTTCGCCCGTTCCCGTCCAGGGTGGAGGCCACGCCGGAGCGCCCTCGTCGGCATGGAGCGGCGCCCAGCCCGATGGAGAGGCGTCGAGGGACTCGGTGCAGGGAAGCTCGAGGAAGAGGTCCAGGTGCTCCGCGTCCGCGCCCTCGCGCATTTCCGTGACGACTCGCCACACCTCGCTCGAGCTTTCGAGGCGCTGCTCGCCGCAGCGGACCTCGAGGAGGCCTGTCGGCATGGAGTTCCACCGCAGCCCCACCACGGGTCCATCACCCTGCACGAGTACGGCGCCTGGTTCGGGCAGCGCAGCGCGAGGCTCGAGCACACAGATCGTATGCCCTTGGGTTCGCGTGCAGCTCTGGCCTGGGATGTCGGCCAGGGGGCTGGCGTTGTGGTCCAGCACCACCCGGGTCCCGACGGCGCGCATGAGCTCTACCGCCGAGGCGGAAGGCCAGGTCATCAACAGGCGCTGCAGCGCGCGGCAGGCCTCGGTGCCGCGGGCCGCGGTGCCTCCAACGAGGGGACGCCCGTGGTACAGCGCCGCGCGATAGGCCCGCGCGGTGCCACAGTGGCAGCTGCGCCCCTGGGGGGCTTTGGACAAGGCATTGTCCCAGATGGGGCCAGGGCCTTCGATGTCGTCGAGCTCGCGATAGACGGGGTCGAGCTGTAGCTGTTGCGGCTTGCCGGTCCGCGGCGTGGCGCGCTCGGCCACCAGCATGCCCACCAGCACCAGACCGATCAGCACGGCGGGCAGCCTACCCCAGCGCGCGGTGAGACGGCCGAGCCACCAGGCCCCCAGCCCCGAAAACAGGCCCAGCGCGGTGAAGCTCACGCCCAGCCAGCGCACGGGCGCGCGCAGGCCGTAGAAGCCGGGGATCCAGTCGAACAGACGATAGGGACCAGGCAGGGAGGTGACCTGACCGCGCCAGACCAGGACCGGCCCGAGGGCGAGCAGGGCGGCGCAGAGCGCGACGGTCGCGACCACTCCCCAGCCCCAGCGCCTGTCGGGAACCGAGCGCCACCAGAGCCACGCGGCTGTCGTCGTCTTCGATGGCTTCGAGGGCCTTGACCAGGGCTTCGAGGGCCTTGGTGGCCTTGGCCTGGAGTTGCTCGAGGGTGGCGGCCGTGTCGTCCTTGGGCTCGGTCCAGTCGAGGGCTCGTCCGGCGCGGATGTTGTCGACGGCGCTGGGGACGGACCGCCAGGCGACGTCGCGGATGGCGAGAGGGATGACGATGCCCTGCTCGATGGCCGAATAGACGACGGTGGCGACCCGGATGGTCTCGTACACCCAGCGCGTGGATTGAGCGAGGCTGCCAGCGGTGTTGGCGATGTATTCGGAGACCTGGCCGTAGGATGGGCGTCGGGCGTTGATGCCCAGGCCGAGGAGCAGGCGGTACTCGAAGCCGCTGTGGGTGGAACCCTCGAGGGACCTGTTCCAGTCGATGAGGAGAGAGTCGGTGGGGTCGATCTGGTCGAGGGGCGAACCCGCAACCCGGACCAGGCGGGCGGCGAGGTCGGCGCCGTCGGAAGGGTTCCGTTCAACGCTGCCGTGATCTTCGTTGTCGAGCTTTTGCACGACCGTGCGAAATTGACCGCGGCCACCTGGGCGGGATCGGCGCTGAGGCATGGGGGCTCCGGGGCTGAGACAGCGAGATGGTAGCAGAGGTGGGGTTGGGGTGATCGGGCAGGGCGGCCCCTACGGCATCAAGCCCTGGAGCATCGAGCCCGCGGCCCGCAGCTTGTCTTGCTGCTGGCGGGCACCAGGGATGTCAACCAAGTCGAGAGCGGCGCAGGCTTCGGCGCCGGATGCGTAGGCGATCTCGTAATGGTTGCGCCGCGCCTGCCCGGCCCAGCCCCGGCCTTCAGCCGTGTTGAGCACTGCGGACTGGGCGTCGTCCGGGGCAGCCTGCACGCGCTCGATGAGCGTCTTGGCCGCCCACAAGCTGTTGCCCGCTTCGAGCTAGGCCGAGGCCGTGGCGCGCGCTCGGTGGCCGGGTGCTGTTCGCGCTGGCGGAGCACAACCCCCGCGTGCTCGAGGAGCCCAAGCCTATGGTCTGGGTGCTGGGCCTCGGCGCCTCGGGGGTGGATCTGCAGTTCTCGTGTAGGGTCGACGCCGACGACTTCTACCAAACGCAGAGCGACCTGTACGAGGAGGTCAAGCGCATCTTCGACGCAGAGGGTATCGAGATCCCCATCCCTCGCCTCTCGCTGAACACCGGCGCCGCCACTGCGCCTTTCCCCGTGCGCATCGCCGATCCGGCCGCTACCCCCTGATCCGGAGGATCCCATGGAACACGCTGTGACCCAAGTGCTGCTGTT
>CAZVHW010000794.1:1077-2507 GCA_964626835.1 uncultured Enterobacterales bacterium | reverse complement strand
TCTCGCCTTCTAAGCATGTTTTTGAGCACTCGTGAGCATCCTGCGAATCCGTTGACACCGGATGTCGGAGCCTCTAAGATTCCGCGCCATCCGCGATCCGCGCCGTTCGAGCCAGGAGGTTGCCTTGTCCACCATGAAGTGCATCGCAAAGGTAGCGCCCGAGCGCGGAGGCCTGGCGTTCGAGGACCGGCCCATTCCCGAGCCCGGCATGGGCGAGGTGCTCATACAAAACAAGGCGACGGCCATCTGCGGGACCGACCTCCACATCTACGGATGGGACGCCTGGTCCCAACGGCGGGTGAAGCTCCCACGCATCATCGGACACGAGTTCGCCGGCGAGGTCGTCGCGGTCGGACCTGGTGTCAGGCACGTCAAGGTCGGCGACAACGTCTCGGGTGAGGGCCACCTCACCTGCGGCTTCTGTCGCAACTGTCGCATGGGCCAAGGTCACGTCTGCGAGTCCTGGCGGGGGATCGGCTACGACATCGACGGCGCGTTCAGGGAGTACGTGGTCCACCCCGAGCCGAACGTCTGGATCAACGACAAGGACCTCCCATGGGAGCTGGGCTCCATCCAGGATCCTCTGGGCAACGCCCTGCACACGGTCTTCGAGGCGGACTGCGTGGGTCAGAAGGTCGCCATCTACGGCATCGGTCCCATCGGCATGATGGCGGTGGCGGTGTGTCGGGCCATCGGCGCTGCCCAGGTCTTTGCGGTGGGCCGTCGCAACCAATACCGGCTCGACAAGGCCCGCGAGTGCGGCGCCCACCACGTCATCAGGAGTGTGGACACCAACCCGGTCGAGTACATCATGGACCACACCGACGGCCAGGGCGTGGACGTGGTCCTCGAGCTCTCCGGCAATCCCGTCGCCGTGCAGAACGGCCTCGACTCGTTGCGCATGGGCGGTGACATGGTGCTGCTCGGTACGGGCAACAAGCCCGTCCCCATCGACCTGGCCCAGGACGTCATCTTCAAGTCCCGCCACATCCACGGCGTCACCGGACGCAAGCTCTGGCACACCTGGTACAAGATGAAGGGCCTGCTCGCGTCAGGCAACCTGAACCTCGATCCCATCATCACCCACAAGTTCCCCTTCGCAGAATACGAAAAAGGCTTCCAACTCATGGAATCCGGCAACTGCGGCAAGGTCGTTCTCGAGTTCTGAGTCCTTTCTTCTCCAGCCTCTTCCTCTTCCACCGCGTCCACCGGAGCCATCCATGTTCGGCGACAAGATCAAGACCCACCTGCAAACCGAGCTGAAAGGCATCCACGACGCCGGCCTGCACAAAGCCGAGCGCATCATCATCACCCCGCAGTCCACGGCCATCCGCGTGAGCTCGGGCGACGAGGTGCTCAACTTCTGCGCCAACAACTACCTCGGACTCGCCAACGATCCCCGCCTCGTGCAGGCGGCCCACGACACCCTC
>CAZVHW010000794.1:0-1067 GCA_964626835.1 uncultured Enterobacterales bacterium | reverse complement strand
CACGCTCGAACAGCGCGGCTTCGGCATGTCCTCCGTGCGCTTCATCTGCGGCACGCTCGACATCCACAAGCAGCTCGAGAGCGCCATCGCCGAGTTTTTGGGAACCGAAGACGCCATCCTCTACTCGAGCTGCTTCGACGCCAACGGCGGCCTGTTCGAGACGCTGCTGGGCAAGGAAGATGCCATCATCAGCGACAGCCTGAACCACGCCTCCATCATCGACGGGGTCCGGCTGTGCAAGGCCATGCGCTACCGCTACCCCAACAACGACATGGCTGGCCTCGAAGACCAGCTGAAAAAAGCGGACGCGGATGGTGCCCGCCACAAGCTCGTCGTCACCGACGGCGTCTTCTCCATGGACGGCATCATCGCGAACCTCGCCGCCATCTGCGACCTGGCCGACAAGTACGACGCCATGGTCATGGTGGACGACAGCCACGCCACCGGCTTCGTGGGTCCCACAGGCCGCGGCTCCCACGAGCACAACGGCGTCGTAGGCCGCATCGACATCATCACCACCACCTTCGGCAAGGCCCTCGGCGGCGCATCGGGCGGTGTCACGGCCGCTCGCAAGGAGATCGTGGACATGCTGCGCGAGCGCAGCCGCCCCTACCTTTTCTCCAACACCCTGGCTCCCGTGGTCACCGGCACCACCATGGCGGTGGTCGAGCTGTTGACCCAATCCACCGAGCTGGTCGACAAGCTCCAAGCCAACGCCGACCGTTTCCGCGAAGGCATGGAAGCCGCCGGCTTTGCCCTGGCCGGTGCCGGCCACGCCATCGTACCGGTCATGCTCGGCGACGCACGCCTGGCCTCCAACATGGCCGACGCCCTGCTCGAAAAGGGCATCTACGTCATCGGATTCAGCTTCCCCGTGGTCCCCCGTGGACAGGCCCGCATCCGGGTACAGCTCTCGGCAGCCCACAGCTTCGAGCAGATCGACCGCACGATCGCGGCGTTCACCGAGGTGGGCAGGGTGTTTGGGGTGATCGACTAGTGCACGCGCCTGGAAGTCTCTAGCCTTCCCGAAATCGGGTCCGCGCGTGCACTATGCGACCGCGGAGCGG
>CAZVHW010000793.1:0-2508 GCA_964626835.1 uncultured Enterobacterales bacterium | reverse complement strand
CGCAATGGGCCATCGCAGGACGGCCCAAGGCGACTTCGAGCGTTGGGCCTTGATCGAGCGAGTGGAAGCTGCCGGGCTGCTGTCAACGGCGGGCGGTCCTTGGTGGTCGATGCTGAGCGAGGTCAGGACCTCTTCGCTACCGCACGACCTGGTGGAAGAGGGAGCTCTGGTCCTCGTGCGGGTTCAGGGCTCCAGGCGCACCTACCTGGCCCCACCCGACCTGCACGAACGCACCTTCCCGGAAGATGACGGACAGCTGCGGATACTGGGCCCTCTCGATCCTCTCGTCTGGGACCGAAAGCTCGTCCAGCACGCCTTCGGCTTCGAGTATGTCTGGGAGGTGTACATCCCCCCCGCCAAGCGGCGATGGGGCTACTACGTCTGCCCACTGCTGCATCGCGGAGACCTGGTGGGGAGGATCGAAGCCCACCTGGACGGCAGCAAGCTGGTCGTGGACAACCTGTGGCCGGAGCCGGAGAAGCGGGTGGACCAGCGCGCGCTGGACCGAGCGTTGGCGCGCCACGAGCGGGCTTGCGGCTAGAGGATCCCCGCTACCGGGCTGTCTTTGTAGGAGAACTGGTACTCCACGCGCAGGCCTTGCTCGGGAAACGCATCGCGGGTTCCCTCGTCGCGCCGCAGCACCTGGAACTCCGCCAGCTTCGCCGGTACCGACGCCCTCGCGACCGCGTCCAGCTGGGGGTGGCCGCTGGGTCGCACGACCTGGACGTCGCTCACCCGGCCCCGGTCGTCGATGAGGAACTCCAGGCCCGTGGTGCCCACGATACCCGAGACCCGTATATCGAAGGGAATCTCCCAGGACTCACGTAGCTGGTTGTCCAAGGACTGGAGCATGCTCGCCAAGGGGTGGTGGCGGGTGGACAAGGCCGCCTTGATGTCCAGGATCGGGGGCGGGTCGAGGGGACTGACCAGCGAACCGCCTGCGGCTGCCTCGCTTCCAGCCACGCTCGCCACCGAAGGGCTCGACGTTCCGAGAGGGACGGGCCGTCGATGCCGGTTTCGGTCTTCCTTCTGGGATTCGCGGGCTTGGCGCTCCCGTTCCTCGCGGGCGACCTGGACCGGATCTACGAGGAAGCGCAGCTCCGGATCGGGTGTGGGCTGGCGATCAGGCAGTGCCTTTGGCGAAGCTGCCTGGTTGTCCGCCGAGCCGCTGTGGGGCTTCGAGGCGCGGTCCTGATCGGCACGAGCCGTGTCGCTACGGCGCGAAGGCTTGTTCAGGGACTCCTTGTCGGCGGTCTGTAGGCTGGATTTGGCGCGGCTGGAACGCAGCAGGTCGTGGGTGGCGCCCTCGAGCGTGGGGGTGGCGATGGTCGGCTGGGGCGCCTGCTCGAAGGGGCGAGCGTCGGGTTGGACGCCTGTCAGTCGAGTGGGGATGGGATCCCAGCCCTCCCGCTCGCGCAGGGCCACCGTGGTGGCATGGTTGCTGGACGCCTGGGCCAGTGCGCGACAGGGCGCCGCGTCCACCTGCTCGCCGCTGCAGGGATCGTCGATCGGCTTGCCACCCTTGTCGGAGTGGCGACCCGCGGTGTTTGCGGCTTCCCTGGTCGCCCGCGCTTGCTTGCTGGCGTCCGCATTGCGCCGAGACGACGGCTGCTGGGGTAGGGCTCCGGCACGAGCTGCTTTCTGTGGGCTGCCAGCCTGGGTACCCAGGTGGGCGGTGCCGTCGGCCACTTGGGAGCGCGCGCGTGTGTGGCGCTCCACCGCTACCCTCTGGTCGTGGGTGGAGACACGGTCGGTATCCGGTGCCTCGTCGCTGGAGCCTAGGTGGGGGCGGACAAACTCGATGCGCTCGGCGTCCAGCTCGGGTTCGGGCTGGGCGAGTTCGGGTTCCGGCTCGGCCCGCTCGGGCTCGGGTAGGGGCGCGAGTGACCCCTCGGGGACCAAGCTGGGCAGCACGATTCGGTGCACCTCGACCACCCGCGGAGTCTCGACAGGCTCGTCGAGGCTGGGCATCGAGAGCGGCACCAGGCCGACGAAGAGCACGAGATGGAAGAGGAAAGAGAGCCAGAGTGATCGGCGAAGGCGTTCGTTAGCCGCATGTCGGTGGCTTAGAAGCTCGCGCAGTACGGGCAGGCGAGGAGACTCCGCTCGCTCTGGCGGAGCGGGACTGGTTCCTGTCTTGTCCCTGGCTGGTGACATGGTTGCTCTGGAAGGGGAGGACGCCGTCAAGACGATAATGGACTCGAACCGGCGAGAGGATCCATCGTTCCCCCCGAATCGGACAGAGAGCTGACAACTTGATGCGAAAGAGACCGCCGATTCCGATGAGTGGGCCGACTACGATCGTGTCTGGCGCGGGAGCGAGCCTTCCGCCGCTCCCCCCCCCGGACCGCGACCCGGACGGACTCGTCCGGAAGCCGTCCCACTGTGCTATGTGGCACGCCTTGGAGGTCTCCAATGCAGCGCTTTCCCCGTTGGTTGCAGGCGGTGATCGCCGTCCTCGTGCTCGCTTGGCTGTTGCACCGCCCCGTCGCCTCGCTGTTGGTGGAC
>CAZVHW010000792.1:0-2570 GCA_964626835.1 uncultured Enterobacterales bacterium | reverse complement strand
CCGTCGTGGTCGAGCTACCGGTGCTGCTGGGGCGGTCCCGCGCCGACTTTGACGGCATCGCATACTGCGTGGTGGCCGAGGTCTACTCCGATGGAAACAAGGTCGCCGAGGCCCGTCAACAGGTCACCAGCGCCAGCCTGGCAGAGTTCGGTCCCAGCTTCGCCTTCATCAAGATGCTGGCCCCGGTCACCGCCAAGTCCGGCAAGCTGGAGATCAGGTTGAGCAAGGCGTCGAACATGTCGGCGCAGCCCACACAGCTCTTCGCACGAACCGTGGGCTACCAGCTGCCGTAGGCCACTCCAGCCCTAGTCCGCGAGCTCCCCTCGCAGGCTGTGGGGGTGGGCTTGGGTGATCCGCACACGCACCAGGTGGCCGATCATGGAGTCGTCTCCCGGGAAGTTGACCGCCCGGAAACAGGAGCTACGGCCCATGAGGTGGGAGGGATCGTTGCGGCTGGGACGTTCGGGCAAGACCTCGAGCACACGACCTACTCGTGCCTGGTTTTGCTCGAACTGAATGCGAGCCTGGATCGCTTGCAGTTCGGTCAGGCGCGCGCTGGCGTCCGCTGGATCTACAGGCTCTAGCGCGTGAAGGCGTGCGGCTGCGGTGTCGGGACGCGGGGAGTACTTGAAGGAGAACGAAGCGTCGAGGCGCAGCTCCTGGAGGAGGGAGATGGTCTGTTGGAAGTCCTGACGGGTCTCGCCCGGAAAGCCCACGATGAAGTCCGTGGTGATGGCGATGTCCGGCCGCGCGCGCCGCAGGTTTTCGACGCGAGACAGGTAGTGCGCGCGGGTGTATTGCCTCCCCATGCGCCGCAGCACGCGATCCGAGCCCGCCTGTACGGGTAGGTGCAGGTGGCTCGCCAGCCGGGGCAGGTCGGCCCAACACCGGACACTTTCGTCCCCGAGATCCCGCGGATGGCTGGTGGTGAACCGCAGGCGTAGAACTTCGGGAATGGCGTGTACGGCGCGCAGGAGGTCTGGGAATCCCGGATGCCTCGGCGCATGGATCCCGTAGGCGTTGACGTTCTGTCCGATGAGCGTAATGTCGCGCACGCCGCGTTGAGCCAGGCCTTTCACCTCAGCGAGCACCTCGGCCATAGGCCGGTCCACCGCCGGACCGCGGGTGCTGGGAACGATGCAATAGGTGCAGTGGTTGTCACAGCCTTTCTGGATGGTGACCAGGGCCGTGATCCGGTGGGGGCCTGGCGGCGCGAGTTCCTGGACGAAGGGGTAGTCTGCGACCTCGAGAAACTGGGTATCGAGCACCCGCCGACGGGTAGCGGCCTCTACCAGCGCTCGCACCCTCGGGACGCCGTCGGGCCCGAAGACGAGATCGACGTCGGGAAGCTGGCGGAACAACATGGCGCCGTCGTGCTGGGCCACGCAGCCAGCGATGGCCACCATGGGACGACCCTTGTCTCGTTTTCGGTGAAGGATGGGCCCCAGAAAGGAGCGGACCTTCCGCTGGGGTTTCTCTCGCACCGAGCAGGTGTTCACGATGACCAGCTCGGCGGCGCGCCAGTCGTCAGTGGCCTGGAAGCCGTCGTGGGCGAGCAAGGCCAACATCTTGCCGGTGTCGTAGGTGTTCATCTGGCAGCCGAAGGTCTTGACGAACACCAGTCTGGGTGGTGGCGTGGTCACGGTCTGTTCCCTTCGAGTTGGCGATGGGCGAGGCGTGAGGGCGGCACCGTCCGCCAGTGGGCTGCGAGCACGGGCTCGAAACCCCAGCGTGGAGCCAGCCGTCTAATGGCCTCGAGGTCCTCGACATCCACCCTTCGGCCCTGGGAAAACGGACGCTTGCGGCCCTCTGCAGCCATGATCATGGGCTCCATGAGGCAGGCGAAGAGATGCCGGGGACCATACCCCGCCAACAGATGGTAGAGCGCCCCCCAGCGACCGCGGCGGTAGCTTGGGGGTGGAACCACGGCTTCGCCCGCGAGCACCCGGGTACCGCGCCTCGCCGGCCCGGACAGGGTGCGAGGTATGGCGACGTCGACGAGCACGGTGCCACGAGACAGTGCGTCGGGTGCGAGGATGCCTCCGGTTGTCGAGGTTCCCAACACCACGCGGCAGCCCCCGACCGCGCCGGCAGCGTCTTCGAAAGGCTCGAGTCCGGCGCGACGGGCGCGGCGGGCCTGGCCGTCTCTGGCCACGACGTGCAGGCGAAGGGCACCGTCTGTCCGGAGCAAGTGCAAGACCGCAGCTCCGACCGTCCCGTTGTGCCCTAGCACGGCCATGGGGGCGTGGGGCCAGGCGCCCAGAGCGCGGGCTGCAGCCTTGGCGTTCTCGGCCGCTGCCCAAGCCGTGGCGGCGGCACCGGTAGTGACGGGTTGCCAGAGGTGACGCTGCAAGGCGAGACCACGGCCGGCGACCACCGCGAGGAGCGAGCCGAGGCCGACGGCTTGTATCGCGCCGCCGGCTCTGGCTACGGCGGCGCGCATGAGGTCTAGCGCTGCTTCTTGGTCGTCCAACAGCTGCCGAGGCAGCATCGGCACGGTGACGACGACCCCTTCGACGTCTCCGCCAGGAGTGTCCAAGCCAAGCCGACATATGGGTCGCGCATCGTCC
>CAZVHW010000791.1:0-2586 GCA_964626835.1 uncultured Enterobacterales bacterium | reverse complement strand
CGAAGGGATCCTCGAACTCGTTGGACCCCATGTCGATGGGGATGTCGAAGATGTCGTCCCACTCGTAGCAGCCCAGGATGTCCACGCAGACCTCTACTCCAGGCTGGATGAGCACCTCCATGGCGGTCTCCCAGGAGGCCAGGTAGACGCTGGTGACCTCGAGATAGCCGTTCTCGGGTACGTCGAGCACCACGTCTTCGTATTCGAGCAGCTGCACCGCGTCGTCGTGCTCGATCTCCACGCCGGCCATGGTGGTCTCGAGGGTGGCCGCCAGATCGACATCCAGGGCCAGGTTGACCACCTCGAACACGGTGTAGTCGATGGTGAAGGCGGTGGTGCCCTGACCCTCCTCGCTGATGCTCACCAGGTCGGGGGTGCTGTCGGACAACACCAAGGGGTCAAAGGTGGTCTCGGACACCACGTCGATGCTGCGGCGGTCCAGCTCCCACTCGCCCTCGTAGCCCCACAGATCGAGCTTCAGCGAGACCACGGTGGCCAGCTCGCCGAACAGACCCAACCAGCCGGTCTCGGGGATGGAGGTCCAGACCAGGGTGACCGCCTCGGGCCACTGCAGCTCGGCGAAGGTGCTCATCTGCACCTGGGCTTCCTGTGTGGCCTCGAGGGCGAAGTTGACCATGACGGGGCTTCCGCTGGGGACGTAGCCAGTCTCGAAGGCGGCGCCCTCCATGAGAGCGACCTGCTCGGTGAGCAACAGCTCCTGGGGTTCGGTACCGTAGGCGAAGGCCTGGCCCGAAAGGAGCAGTGAGATGGCGGTGAAAGTGCAAAAAGCCATGGTGTCCTTGCTCTAGTCGCGGGCGAACACTGCTGGTCCGCCAGATACGGCCGATAGGTGTCTCAGCATGTCATCGTTGGTGGTCAGAATCCACCTCTACCTAGCGTCGTCGACCGGCAAGTGCCCCCGGCCAAGGATGACGCGGCGGAGGGAGAGCCGCTCATGGAAGGAGACGAGGGCGTCGACGAGCGCGTCGATGGCTTCGATGCGAGCACGCCCCAGGTCGAGGACGTAGACGGCACCCGTCTCGGAGCGCCGCTCCGGGGGGCTGATGAAGTGAAAACGTCCGCCCTCGTTGGTACCAAAACGTCCGTCGTAGCCTTCCCGATACCAGCGCCCCACCAGGGGATCGAGCACCTCGAGGGGATCGCCCTGCTCGAGCATGAGCTGGATCGGGAGATGATCCCAGGGACACTGGGAGGAGACGAACAGCTCGAATGGCAGGCCGGGCCATGGGTAGAGCACCGCCGCGCGAGCGAGGGGCTCGAGGCCTGGCAGCGCCGCCAGCATGGGCCGTTCGCCCACCAACCCCGCCTGGCCGGTGGAGGGATCGACCAGGTCCACTCGCACGGCAGCATAGGGGCGGGCACCGTCGGGAATGTCCGGTTCCACGCCCCCGCTCACGGACCGACGCATGCGGGCGGCTTCGGCGATCCACCCCTTGGGTTCCATCTGTGCGGCGTGGTGATCGAAGAAGGAGCAGTAGGTGTCGCGGTGGACCTCGAGCAGCTGCCGGGCAGGGCGCCCGCTCTGTTGGAAGGCGCGCACCGAGAGCACGAAGTTCCGCAGGCTCATCACCTCGGGGGTGGCGGCGCCACCGCCCAGCGCACCCTGCAACGTGGCCAGGCCAGCCTCGAGCTCACAGCAGGCCAGCTGGAGCTTGCCCAGACCCGCGATCGCGTCGAAGTGCTGGGGATCGGAGGCCAAGACCTCGCGATAGGCTGCCTCGGCCTGGGCGGGGTGGTCCTCGGCCTCGGCGATGCTGGCCAGGGACATGGTGAAGTGGGAGCGCATGGCAACGGCCTCGGGCACCGCGCCCGTATCGACCAGAGCCAAGGCGCGCTCCACCAGCGGACGGGCCTCGCCGGGTGCGCCTCGCTGGAGCTCGAGGGCGCCCAGCGCGTGCAGCAGGTCCGGTCGGTTCCCGTCGATCTCCAGGGCCGCCTGCAGCTGCTGCCTGGCGGTGTCGGTGTCACCCCCGTTGAGGGCCTCCATGGCTGCTCGCACGCACTGATCCAAATCCATGCTGACCTCCGTGCACCACTCGGTGCGCGGGCTGTGGAACTTCAACGGACACGGGACTATATCCTCAAGCCCCCCAGGCCACGAGGACGGTGCGATGCCGATCGACGAGCAGCAGGCGCAAGAAATCGCCCAGGCCCGCGAAGCCACCTACCAGACCCTCCGCCCCACGGTGCCGGCGATGGAGCGCAGGCTTCATCGGCCCATTCCCTGCCTGGACCAGGGCTTCGTGCGCGTCGTGGACTACATGGGCGACGATGCCGCGGTGGTGCAGGCTGCCCGCGTGTCGTACGGAGCGGGCACCCGCAAGATGCGTGAAGACCGCGGCCTCATCCGCTACCTCATGCGCCATCGGCACTCGACACCCTTCGAGATGTGCGAGATCAAGCTGCACGTCAAGCTGCCCATCTTCGTGGCGCGCCAGTGGATCCGTCACCGCACAGCCAGCGTGAACGAGATCAGCGGCCGCTACTCCGTGCTGGACAGCGAATTCTACGTACCGACCGCGCCGGACCTGGCGGTCCAGAGCTCCTCGAACCGCCAAGGCCGCG
>CAZVHW010000790.1:0-2642 GCA_964626835.1 uncultured Enterobacterales bacterium | reverse complement strand
CCGCAAAGACCCGGCCGGTGCTGGTGATCTCCGTGGAGTCCCCGACGGGCGTGCCGGTGGCGTGGCACTCCAGCAGCCCGATGTCGGCAGGGTCGAGCCCTGCCTGTGCGTAGGCCGAGCGAATGGCCCGCTCCTGCCCCTCTGCGGAAGGCGCCAGGAAGCTACGTCCGCGCCCGTCGTTGGAAAGCCCTACCCCGCGGATCACGCCGTGGATGGTGTCCCCATCGCGCTCGGCATCGGCCAAGCGCTTGAGCGCCACCACGGCTCCACCCTCGGCAGGAACGAGCCCATCCGCCTCGGCGTGGAAGGGACGGCTCTGTCCAAGCCGACTCATGGCACCCAGAGCGCAGAAGCCGACGTGGATGAAGAGGTCGTCGCAGCGGTTTACGCCCCCGGCCAGCACCATGTCGGCGCGCCCGTCGTTGAGGCAGTCCATGGCCAGCTTGATGGCGTACAGGGAGCTGGCGCACGCCGCATCGAGAGCGAAGCTCTCGGCCCCAAGGCCCAGGGCGCGCCCCAGCAGCAGCACCGGGAGCCCCGACATGAAACGATTTCGGGCGTCTGGTCGCCCCTCGACGCTCGCGTCCACACCCAGCCAGACACTCTCTGCGAAACGAGCCAGGCCCTCGGTTGGGAAGCCCAGGTTGCCGAGGATGGCTGCCGTACGAGGTCCTCCCTCGGCTCCACAGTCGCGCAGGGCCTCACGACAGCAGTGCAGCGTCAGGTGGAACAGTGGGTCCAGGGAGGCCAGTTCGGCGGCGGAGATGCCGTAGCCGCGTGCATCAAACTGGAAGTCGTGGAGATAGCCGCCGCGCTCGCACCAGGAGCGATCCCGGCTGTCTCCGTCGGGATCGCAGAGGATCTGCTCGCGGGAAACACCCCAGCGGCCCTGGGGTGTTGGGGTGAGCAGATCTCGACCATCGAGTACGGCTTCCCAGAGCTGCTCGGGGGAGTGGGCCCCTGGCAACACACAGGACCGCCCGACGATGGCGATGGGCGAGGTTCGCATTTTCTACGCCTGCGACGTGCCTTTCTGGCCGCCCGTCAGATGGGTCTCCACGTCGCGCAGCTCGAAGAGCACCGCGCCGGAGTCGTCCGTGAACACGATGTCGGACAGCGTGCGGAGCTTGCTGGCCTTGCGACCGCGCAGAACACAGCGCACCAGCCCGCTGGGTAGCTCGTCGGTGTAGGTGTGCACCTGTCCGACGCTGGTGGGCAGCGAGGCACCGCCCAACACGTGTTGCGTCCACAGCAGCGCCAGCTGCAGCCCGCCGTCGAGGGCCGCGACGTCGGTGTGCCAGATCTCGTCGGACCAACCAGCGTTGCGTACACCGCTCAAGGTGCCGCTGATGCCCTCGTCGGACACACCCTGCATGGAATGGATGACCTGGAAGGACGAGGTGTGGAAGAGCACGTCGCCGTAGACCTCGCGCCCCCCCCAGTCTTCCAGGTCCAAGTCCAGGTCGGGGTCGGACGTCGCCGGTTGGGGCAGCTGCTCGGCCAGCTCGACCGTGGCGGTGTAGTGCAGGACGTCGCCAGCACCGCGCAGCTCGAGGTGCAGCAGCCCATCGTCACCTTGATCGTTCTCGGTGCAGAGGACACGAAGCTTGTCGCCACCGTTGTCGAAACCCTGCAGGGGGATTCCCTTCAGGATCTTCAGATCGCGCAGCCCCACGAAGCGCAGCCCTGGCCGCAGTGCCCTGGCGGTGCGGGCGAACCACTCCAAGGCCAACACCACCGGGATCACGGGCATCCCGGCGATGGCGTGGCCCGCCAGGAAGGGGTGGCTGTGTCGCGACACCACCAGGTCCAGGCTCAGGCCTCGCTTGCCGTCATCGGCGAACAGCGGCATGCCTCGGGGCTCGCTACCCAACACCAGCTCAACCCGGTGGCGCTGCGCCGAGGCGCACTCGTCCACCAACATCCGAGCCCCCGCGCCGAGGGGTAGCAGGGGAATACCGCGTCGCTCGAAGTGCGCCTTGAGCTCCGGGGTGACCATGCCTCCGTCCCAAGGACCCCAACCCAGGGAACGCACCAAGCAGGCGCCCTCTCTGCGACGGTATTCGGCCTCGGCGACCTTGTTCAGCACCTCGTTGGCCATGGCGTAGTCGGCCTGGCCGATGTTGCCGCAGCGGGCGGTGACCGAGGAGAACAACACCATCAGCCGCAGGGCGTCGTCCGAGGTGGCGGCCAGCAGGGCCTCGAGGCCCCGCACCTTGGTGTCGAAGACCCGATCGAACTGCTCGGGGGTCTTGTCGACGATGTGTTTGTCGGCCAGCACACCGGCGCCGTGGATGAGCCCAGTGATGGGTCCGAGCTCTCCTCGAACCTGCTCCAGGATGCCGGTCAACGCCTCGGCGTCCGTCACGTCCACTGGGTAGTACCGAGCCTGGGACCCGTTGGCGACGAGCGCATCCAAGGTCCCTCGGACCTCGCGGGCGGCCAGGATGGCCTTGACCTGCCGACCCAGCTCGGCGGGAGTGAGTGCCAGGCTCGAGCTGCGAGCGTCTGCGAGCAAGGCGCGCTTGAGCCCGGCGTCATCGGCAACACCCGAACAACAAGAGGGTTCTTCAGCCAGGGGTGTCCTGCCCAACAGCGCAAAGCTGGCGCCGGTCTCTCGGCCCAACGCGATGACCGTAGCG
>CAZVHW010000789.1:0-2656 GCA_964626835.1 uncultured Enterobacterales bacterium | reverse complement strand
TGACCCTTGCGCCAAGGGTATGCACTTGCGCCCGCTGGAGGGCGCCACCGCGGGCGGAACCCGGGACCCTTGCGCCAAGGGTATGCACTTGCGCCTGCAGGATGGCCCCAACGCGGGCGGAACCCGGGACCCTTGCGCCAAGGGTGCGCACTTGCGCCCGCCCGCGGGCCCCACCGCCGCGCGTCGCCAGGTCCAGGACCCTGCGCCGCTGCGGGGTAGGTTCGCGGCCCCGCGCCACCGAGAGCCTACCCATGTCCCGCACCTTCTCCACCGACCTGTACTTCGAGCAGACCGTCGAGAGGCTGGTCGCCCTGTTCACACACGGCCCATACCTGGCTGACGAAGCCGTCCACCTCGGTCAGCTGCGGGCCACCCCCGTCGAGGTCGAGCGTTCCGGTGACAAGCTGCACCTGCGCATCGACCAGGTGGGTCCCAATCGCATCCCGGGCGGTCGACCCAAGGAAGTGCCCAGCGAGCTGCACTACGAGTGGGACTTGGCCGACTTCTCGTGCCGCTGGTGGCGGGTCTCGCCCCACGAGAGGGGTGTCGACGCTCGAGGCGGTCACGCTCTGTTTCCCACGGCCGATGGCGGCACTCGCTACCGCATGGAGTGGTCCCTGAACATCAAGGTCCCGATGTTGGGCCGGATGCTCGAGAAGAAAGCCGAGCCGGCCATCCTGGCCGGTGCCAAGAAGCGCGAGGCCTTCGCCAAGGGTTGGTTGAAGTCGGAGAGGATGCCCCAGGGCTAGCGGAACCAGCGGGCGATCACCATGTCGGCGGTGGCCTCCGCCACCAGGCGGTGTCCTTCGGGCGTGAGGTGGCCGAAGTCACCCCCGGACCTGTCCTCGAAGATCTCGTACCAACCATGGTTCGCGACTGCCCGCTCGAAGACCTCGCGGTTGTCGACAGAGACCAAGCCGTGGCGCTCGGGGAGCATGGCCAGGAGCGGATCTACGCTGCGATTGGGGTACTGGATAACCACGAGCTTTCCCGTCTGGTCCAGGATGCGCTCGGTGAGCTGCCTGTAGCTCTGCATTCCCCTCTTGGAGAAGGTCAGCTCGTCCAGGACGGCCTCGGCATCCGCGAGCTTGCCCTCACGCCGGTACAGGCGCGACAACTCCAGCACGGCCTGGTTGGGATCAGACTCGCGATGCTCGAATATCTCCTTGGTAGGACGGCGCATGGGACCCTTGCCGAGCTCGATGGCGGCCTTGTAGGTGGCTTCGGCGTCCTCGCTCCGACCCTGGGCCTCCATCAGTCGGGCCAGAGCCAGCTGTGCGTCCACTCCGGTGTGGTGCCGAAGGGAACGTTCCAGCATCGCTTCGGCCTCGGCGTGGCGACCCTGGGCGGTGTAGAGCTCTCCGAGAGCCAGCGGGGCGTAGAAGCCGGGATCCGTGTCGATGGACCGTAGGAACGCAGCCTCTTCCGCTTCCTCCAGCCCCCGATCCAGGTAGAACCTGCCCTGCTCGTTGTGTGAGAGGGCGTCGGGTAGGTGTCGGATCTGCTGGGCAAGAAGT
Source organism: uncultured Enterobacterales bacterium (assembly GCA_964626835.1). Classification (GTDB taxonomy): domain Bacteria; phylum Myxococcota_A; class UBA796; order UBA796; family JAFGLY01; genus CALDOK01. Next base: position 1,139 of record CAZVHW010000789.1, on the reverse strand, counting down.
TCCTGCTCGTCAAAGGGGCAGGCTCGCTCGCTCGCGGCAACGTGCCGCACCATCCGGGCCAAGAGCAAGGGCCCGCGGTAGGTCTCGTGCTGCCGCGGGAAGCGCTCGAGGGCATCCTGGTAGAGCGCACAGGCCTCGGCGGGGTCGTCCGTCAGCTCGGCCAAGAGCAGCGTGGCGTCCGGGGAGGTGTCCCTGCGCGGGAGGTCACGCAACACGGTGGCCGCGCGGTCTCGCTCCCCGGCGGGGTGGTAGTGGCGCGCCAGCGTGACGCCAGCCTTCAGGTCTCCTCGCCGCCCGAACTCGTCGAGCAACCTCCGCTCGCGCTCTTCGCGCTTTGCTCGCTGGCGCCGGACGTCCTCGCGCGCCAGCCGGTCCTGTTGGGCCAGCACCCAGAACCGGTACAGCTTGGTCTGCCCCAGCAGCCCCAGCTCACCGCCGGTGCGCGATGTCCGGTTCATCTCCACGAACCAGTCCTCGTCGTCGTTCACGCCGATCATCACGGTGACGATGTCCGGCTCGCTGCGCTCGAGGGCATCGTCGGCAATCCCGAGCAGTGTGCTGGTGTCGATGCCCGGCTTGGCGGCAACGCTGACATGGAAGTCCCGACTGGGGACGCGCTCCTCGAGCAAGGCTTCGAGCTGCCAGGGGTAGGCGTCGTCGCCACCAAAGGCTGTCATCGAATCGCCCATGCAGAGCACGCGAACGGCTTCCCCCTTGGGAGGCAACGGCTTGTCGTTGGACATGCCCGCGAGCGCCCAGAACCCGACGACGTGCAGCACCATCTCGAGGCAAACCAGAAGGCCCAGCGTGAGGCCCAGTAACACCCCCAGGATTGACAACGACCTGAGAAGGAGCGTTTTCGTGGTCGGAAGAAGTGGCATGGCGAGATGCCGGAGCATAGCACGACGCCCCGTCGAAACCGACAGGTTTCAGACGCACGTGGTGCCGCCCCCTCGGGAGGGCGACCCCGCCACGACGATCGCCCTCACTCGATCCGGAACGCCCTGGCCCTGGGCAACGCATCGGCGTCGACGGGGATGTCGACCACCTGCCCGGCCTCGGTGACCACAACCTCCAGGTACTCGACCCCGCCCGCGCGGATCGAGCCGTCCGCCTCGTCAAGCGGCTGCACCGGCGGG
>CAZVHW010000788.1:0-2664 GCA_964626835.1 uncultured Enterobacterales bacterium | reverse complement strand
TTGCGGGCCAGTCCTGCGATGGCTGCGGCGGGCTCGGCGGCTCCCCCGGCCCAGGCATGGTCGGGCAGGTCGGGGACGCGACCCACCACCACGAGGCTGTGGTCCGGGCGCGGCATCTTCTCGGCGCCGATCTGGACCTCGTCTTCGCCGGCTACCAAGCCTTGTGCACCGATGGCGCGCTGCACGTCGGGGCCGAAGCGGTTCTTCCAGCCCAAGACCCAGGCGCCGCCTTCCGGCAGAGCTTCGATCTCGCTGTCGAGAACCACCGTGGCTTCGCGAGGCTGCGCCCAACCAGTGGCCAGCTCGCGCCAGGCTCCCAGCTCTTCTTCGGACGAATCGGACGGCAGTACGAAGATCGCGCCCGTGTCTCCCTGCACGGTGGAGAGCGCGGGCGGGACCTCGAGGGGATCGAGGTCGCGCATGATGTCGAACATTGGATCGACGTCCAGGCGCAGGGGGCGGCCCTCGCAGGGAAGGGTGGCCTTGCAGCTCGCCTCGTCGCAGTCCACCGTGTGCCAAGCCGGCTCGGGTGCACCTTCGGTCGTCACGGCCACCGGCACCCGCATGGGGAAGGGCTCTCCTTCCTGCTCCTGCGCGAACTCGAGCTCCACCACCCAGGGGTGGACGTCGGCTTCGTGAGCTTCGGTTTTGATCACTCGGAGGCTCGGGGCTCCCGTGCGGGTGGTGGTTGCCAGGATGAGCTGGGCCGCGCGACCCTGGTCGTCGTGCTCGGCGAAGGCCGCGGCGAGATCGTCCCAGGAAGCGCGGGTCCAGCTGTGGTCGGACCAGAACGAGCCCAGCGCCTCGAGGAACAGCTCGTCTCCCAGCTCGCGACGCAGGGTGTGGAAGAGCATCATGGCCTTGCCGTAGCCGACGGCTTCGGAGGCGGCGGAGCTGCGGGCCCCGAACTCGGTGAGGGGGAAGTCCTCTTCGTTGCTGACGAAGTCGTCGTACTTCTTGAGGACGGTGCGGCGGTACAGGACGCCTTCGCCCTTTTGCTCGGCCAGCATGTGGTCGGCCATGTAGCTGGTGATTCCCTCGCACCAGTTGCCACCGTCGTAGTCCACATACGCGGAATTGCCCCACCAGTTGTGCAACAGCTCGTGAGGATAGCTAGAGGCCAGGATCCACGGGAAGCGCATGACCTTGGAGCCCAGCAGGGTGAAGCCGGGCATGCCGTAGCCGGTCTCCCAGAAGTTCTCGACCAGGGTGAAGCCGCTGTAGGGGTAGGCGGGCAGCATTCCCTCGTACATGGCGAGGTAGCGGCGGGTGGCTTCCGCATAGCGGTGGACCAGGCCGGGATCGGGCGCGCGCAGGAAGGCGCGGAAGACCACCTCGTCGATCTGCACCTCGACCTCGGTAAGGGGACCCGCGACCAGGTGGACCTCTTCGGTGGGTTGGGCCATTTCCCAGCGCACCTGACCGCGACCCTCGGACGAGGCGTGGACGGTACGCTCGCCCTGGCTGACCACCTCCCACGAGGGGACGAGGTTGTGCACGTCGAGATCGTAGGTGAACAGCTCTCGGCCGAAGACGGGTACCCAGGCGCTCGATCCGCCAAGATAGACCCCGCGCTCGTCGATGATGCCCGGCGTCTCGGAGAAGCCACGCTGGTATTCCTCGCCCGCCGCCTCGAGGGGGTGGTTCAGCTGGCCACCGTACCGCAGCACCACGGGCTTGCGGCATCGGCAGCGATGGGTCAACCGCCATGCCTCGAGGGGTACCTGGGTTTCCTCGGCCGCGTCGTTGATGCCGACAAACGGTGCCGCGTCCTCGAGGGGCTCGGCGCTGAGCTTCCAGCCCCTCGAGGCCAGCTCCGGGGCGAGCCCTGCGTGCAGGACGAAGTGGTAGGCACCGTCGCTGGCGGGCTCGACGCCGCTCAAGTCGATGGTGTCCTCGACCGCCAGGGCATGGCCGAGCGGGTTGAGCTCGACCGACAGAGCGTGATGGACTGGTTCGGCGTGGGCGATGGATCCCAGGAACAGGACGAGGACCACGGTTGCCTCCGGCGGGGAAAGGGCGCTCATAACGCAAGAGCGGAAGCAGCCGCGCGGCTGGCGCGCACATCTTGTATGATGATTCGCACGGGCAACGGCCGGAGGAGACATGGCACCCTCAAACAAGATTCCCACCAGCGTTTTGGTGGCACTGGGGCTCACGGGCTGCATCCATTCGCAGGTCTGCCTGAGCATGACCCCTTGCCTCGACCAGATGGAAACCGGCGATCCGGACGACACCGGCGACACCTTCTCGGTCTGTCTGGACACCGTCATCGACACCCAGGAAACGGGTGACACCGGCTGCGACTCGGGCGACACGGGCTGCGACGAGGTCGTGGAGGAAACCGCCCCTGTCCAGGGCCGCCGCGGCGCTCCGCTCGAGGAACAGGCCCAGGCGGTGGAGAGGCTCGAGGACGCGCTGCCCCGGGACGTCCTGGACCGCCTGCGTCGCTAGCGGTGCTATAGTCGTGGCTCCAGGAGGATCCGCCATGAGCCCACGCCCGCTTCCCCGCTCCATCGTTGTCGCCCTCGGCCTGGCCTGCACGGCCACCAACTGCGACTGCCTGTCCGTCGAGGTATGTCTCGATCAGGTCGAAGACACGGACGACTCGGACACCGACACCGACACCGACACCGACACCGACACCGACACCGACACCGACAC
>CAZVHW010000787.1:0-2671 GCA_964626835.1 uncultured Enterobacterales bacterium | reverse complement strand
CGGTTGGCCTCGAGCCCGAGGGCCAGCTTTTCGCTGCCCGAGGCTCGCTGGTGTAGCTCGAGGTAGGCGTGACCCAGCTTCTCGAAGGTCGGGAAGTCGTTCACCTCGCGCCAGGTGAGCTGCTGGGCCACCAAGGAGTGCACGTAGTAGCGACGCTCGGCACCCTGTTGGGGTGTGGACTCCAGCAGGCCGCTGGCCAGCAGCGTGATGCGGTCGGCCCGCTTGATGCCCAGCTGTTGCAGCAGGTCGGCCGAGACGGCGTGCTGGAGGTGGGCGATGGTCGCCAGGGCCTTGCGCTGTTCGTCTCCCAGGCGCTCGACACGGCGCCGCAAGCGACGGGCCAGAGGCTCGAGGGCGTCGAGGGACTCGATCTTCAGGACCTTTCGATCGGCCAGGGCGGCGGCTGGATCCTTGGCACCCCGCGCCACCACGGCCACCGTACGCACGGCCATGGGGTGGCCGAGCACCCGGTTGTGGATCTCGCCCATCTTGTCTCGGGGAGCGTCCGAGAAGCGGTAGGCGTCGAAGATCTCGTACAGGTCCCGACCCTTCAGACCGCCGAGCACCAAGCCGCGAACCGCCGCGTCGCCACCTTCTCGGTAGGACACGGGCTTCATCGCGGTGGTGAACACCAGCCGCGGAGCGTAGCGCTCGAACATCAGGGCCTCGAGCAACAGCTCGAGTCGACCCCGGCGGTGCATGGTGCCGTCGTCGCGCATGAGGCGACCGCCCACGTGGACGACCATGACCGCGTCGGAGAGCCCCTCTGCCCGAAGACACTCCACCGCGAGTCGAGCCAGCTCGGCCGGGGGAGGCCGGTTGGCGGACGAGCGCATGGCCTTGGCCAGCCGCTTGTCACCCGCGTCCTGGGTGGCCTGGGCCAGGCGAGCGTAGAGGTGGTCCGCGGCGGAGGTCCAGCCCAGCACCACGTCGGGGAGCCGCCGCAACGGAGACTCGGAGAGGCAACGCTCGACGAGCCAGCGCCTGCCGATGCCCCTGGGGCCGGCCACCACGATGGGGCCGCCTTCACCCAAGAGCTGCGCGAGCTGGGCAAGCTCCTGCTCGCGTCCGGAGAATCCCACCCTAGGAGCGCGCTCGCCCGCGGGAGCTTCCTTCCTCTTCTTTTTTGGCGCCTTGGCCAAGCCGGGGGCTCCGCGGTCCGGGGCCGCGACCGGCTGCGGGCCCGCACCTGCCGCCGGCGAGGGCAGCGTTCCGAGGAAGTCCCGCGCACGCCTGCGGTCTTGCTCCATCTTGAGCATCCGCAAGGCCATGGGCATGAGGAAGGGATTAAAAGCGCGGGCGGCCACCACGAGGCGCGGCTTGTTGCGCCCCTTTTGCAGCAGCGTGGCGATGGCGTTCAGGCCCCGCCCGTCATGGGCGGCGTCTGGCTCCACCAGCACCAGCACTCCGCCTGGCTTGTCGAGGCAAGGGGCCAGGCTGTCGACCGAGACGGCCAGCAGGGGATCGACCGGCTGCCCACCCAGCGCCACCATCGGCAGGCCGGAGCGGCGACGGATCTCCATCAAGACATCGTTGTCAGCGAGCAGTCGGGTGCCCAGGGCAAGGACACAGCGCCCGTCACGAATGGCGGCTTCCACACGATTCATGGGATCATCCCGCGATTAATGACCGGACCCGCAGGGGCCGGCCAGCTGAAACCCGCATGCTAACGGCCGTGCCGGTACCGTTCAAGGCTGCCGTGGACCCCAAGGTGGTACCCTGCGCAGCGTCCCTATACGTGTCAGACCTCGCCCACTCCCCTCGAGGCTACCCGTGCCCTCTCCCCAAGGACCGACCCGGCAGGCGACGCACACCCCCGACCTGGGCCCTGGCGAGCTGTGGTCGGGACGCGCGGAGCAGCTAGCGCGCCTGGCCCACCTGCCCAGCTTTCCGCCCTTTGCACGGATTGTTCCCACCGCAGGATCCGCAGGGCGCTCATGCTTCGTCGAAGGGGGCATGATCCTGACCGCCAACCGCCTCGCCACCCCCATGCCGGTGGCCGCCGCGCTCGCCCTGACCCACCAGCTGGCCGAGGTCTTCGCCGTACTGCACGACGAGGGCGCCGGACATGGCGCATTCTCCCCCCGAACCGTAGGCTGGACCGCGGACGGCCAGCTGCTGATCGGGCCGGACCCCGACGCCCTGGGTCAGGCAAAGGTGCTGCGCACGGGTGGGATTCAGGGTCGCGACTGCCTGTCCATCGGCGCGGTCCTGTGGGCATGTCTCGGGGGGCCATGGCCCCTGCCCGCTCCCGAACTAGACACGGCCCGCCTCCTCACCCCCGGCATCCCGGCGCAGGTATCCCAGCAGCTCCCCCGCATCGCCCACGGCGACCAGCGGCTCGAGCTGCTGCTTAGAGGCTTGCTGCGCTGGGGAGGTAGCTACCGCCTCGCTCCCGCACGGGCCGTACGCCAAGCTGTGTCGGCACTTCGTTTCCGCCACGGCGCTACCGAGCAAGCGCTGGGAGGCTACCTCGCCGACTACGGCATTCAGCTCGTACCCATCCCCCGACGCCCCGACCCCCACAGTCGGCCCTCGCTGTTCGTGTCCGGCAGGGGCTCCACCGGCCATACCCACCCACCGCACCCCCTCCCAGAGCAGCCACGCCCCCCATCCCCCGTCGCCCCGCGAGCCGTTTCACCACCACCAGCCCCCGCCCCTCCCAACAACC
>CAZVHW010000786.1:0-2671 GCA_964626835.1 uncultured Enterobacterales bacterium | reverse complement strand
GGGGGGGCCCACGAAGTCCCCCGACTCCACCAGGGGAGGTGGGCGGGCCTCGGGCCCCGAGCCCTCGGGCACGCCGACCACGGGCGTGTCGCTCACGGGTGGGGGCGGTTCCTCCGGGCTCGCCTGCTCGGGCGGCTCTGGAGGCGGCTCCTGCTGGGCTTGGGCTTCCTCGGCAGCGGATTCCTGTTCCTGGGGGGTGCCCTCCGACCCGGTGACCTCGTCTTCCTGGGGGGAGGACTCCGAGGCGCTGAGTTCCTCTTCGGGGGGGGGGCTGTCTTCCACCGCGGGTTGCTCGTCCTCTACGGCTTTGTCCTGGACCGTGGGAGCCTCATCCGCGGCGGGCTCTTCCCCAACCAAGACGGTCTCGGTGGAAGCTCCTTCTTGACCTGAGACGTCGGGAGACTCCTCCTGGCCCAGGGCGGAAGTCGAGATCAACGAGGCGATCAGCCAATGGGCGAGCATGGGAACCTCCTGCAGCGGCAGAAGCCATCATGCACGAGTGTGACCGTCGATTCCAGGGCATGGGCCTGGTCACCCCCGCCACGCCCGCGGACAGCCGAGACGAGCCTGGGGTGCGGCGGCACCGCTACTCGGTTGGAGCTTCCTCGGCGGGCGCTGGCACTGCGGGCGCTTCTTCGACAGGCGCAGGCACTGCGGGCGCTTCTTCGACAGGCGTAGGCTCGGCTGGCGCTTCTTCGACAGGCGTAGGCTCGGCTGGCGCTTCTTCGACGGGTGCTGGCTCTGCAGGGGCATCTTCGACGGGCGCTGGCTCCGCAGCGGCTCCCGCCTCGGGGGGCTCCTCGAGTTCCTCTCCCTTCTCACCCTCGGGCCCCGGGGCTCCCGCTTCCGGCGCCACGGGCTCCATGGCCGAGAGGGTGAGGTCGATGCCGGCGATGTCTTCCTGGCCCACGACGACGGGCTCGAACACCTGACCCAGGGGCTCGCCGGGGGACGGGCCGTTCATCTCGGCGTCAAAGTAGGCGAGGATGCCGATGGCGCCGAGGTCCTTCGGGACGCGCATCTTCCAGTCGCCGAGCTCTTCGAGATCCTGCACCGCCAACAGCGTGGACTCGCCATCGGCCAACATGGCCATGACCTCCAAGCGCAGGGTGCCAGCGGGCTCGGCTTCGTCGATGTAGGTGAGCCGACCCGACAGAACCACACCCTCGCTCTCGCTCAAGACGAAGCCGGGAGGATCGACGCGACCGAACGCGGGAGGGCCACCGGGCCCACCACCGCCTCCACCGTCCGTGGCGTCACCGCCGTTAGGTGCATTGCCGGGACCCTGGGGAGGGGTGATGCCCTGTTCGGGCCCGGAGCAGCCTAGTACGAGTAGGAGTGGGAGCGTGGCGAGCAGGTGAGAGCGCATGATTCCAAACCTCCATGGGACCATGTACGTGAAGGCGCTGACGATAGCACATCGCACCGCGCGCGTGTATTCAGACCACAGCGCCCGAGTCTTCGGAAGCACCCATATGAAAGAACACCGACAATGACCCCCGAGGGCTGATGTGCTTCCCTGGCCAAGACCGCCCCTTCGGAGGGCACGCCCGGCGACGACATGCTTCCACTCGCGATGATCGTTCTGCTGACCCCGGCAACAACAGCGAGGCCTGGGCGAAGAACCGCCGCGTGGACTTCTTCATCGAGGAGCGGGCGGAGGAGTAAGGGGGTTAGCTTCTCGAAATGCGTCACTCTCTCCTCGCTGCGGTCTTGGCGGTCTCTACGGCCTGTTGGCCGTACATCCCCCGCAGCGAGCGCCCCGGTGACGACTCGGTCGACCCCAACCCGGCGGACACCGACACCGACACCGACACCGACGCCGACAGCGATGCCGATGGGGACGCCGATGCCGACGCCGACGCCGACGCCGACGCCGATAGCGATGCCGACACCGACTTCGTGAACGACGGCGAGCTGGAGACCTGCTCCCAGGACGCCTCGGACAGCCGGGGCTTCCAGCAAACGGTCTACTGCGACAGCGGCGCTGGATTTCGGTGGGACGTCTTCCAGCTGGATGTCCAGGCGGGGGACTGCATCGACATCCACGCCGACAACGGCGAGGGCGCGGCCGACCTGCTGGCCTTTGCCAAAGACTCAGGCGACGAGTTCTACGGCCTGGAGGACGACTACTCGGAGCTGGACGACGAGGCCGAGTGCTACCAGGAGCCATGGATCGATGGAACCGGCTGTCCCTCCGAGCGGCTGATGGCCGAGAACGACGGCATCTTCCTCGTGGGCGTGTCCCAATGGAACGGCTCTGGCTGCCAGGACGGCTCGGCCTACACCCTGTACGTGGGCATCAACGGCACCGCGATCAGCCCCGACTCCTTCTTCCACGACGACAACACGGAGATAAGCGGGCTGTAGAGGACGGCGGCGAGGGGGAGACGGCTCCTCCCTCCAGGTTAGCCACTCACCATGCCCCTCCCCCTCCACCGCAAGCTGCTGTTCTCCAGCCTGCTCCTGGGTCTGGGCCTCGCTGCGTTGCTGGCGGTCAACGCCCTCGTCCAGCTGGCCGAGGACCGGGATCTGGTCAGCACCCATCACCAGGACGCCTTGGTGCAGTATGTCGAGGGCGAGCTGTTTCACCTGGACGAGAGCAGGGAAAACTGGGTCAGCACCGAGTACCTGGCCATGTCGGCCCCGCCGCAGACCATCCCCACCCACA
>CAZVHW010000785.1:0-2679 GCA_964626835.1 uncultured Enterobacterales bacterium | reverse complement strand
ACCTCTTCGCGCTCGAGCAGACCCAGGGAGAGCTCGAGGCAGTGGTTGCAGACCTCGACACCGCTGTAGACGTACAAGCCCCGGGCCTCGAAGGCGCCCCGCTGGCAGACGTCGCAGCGCGCCTCGTCCGGGGCTCGCAGCGTGGCCCTGTTTCTGCCGATGTGGACGACGCAGTGGTCGCAGAGCATGGCCTTGCCGCCGGCCATGAGGTGGTGCGCGTCGGTGGACTTGCGCCCACAGGCGGTGCAGTGGGCGGCTTCGGCCTGGGATGCGCTGCGGGGCACGCCGGCTTCGGCCGGGGGTGCCAGCCGGGCGAGATGTTGTTCGGCTTGGACGGACACACCCTTTTTTGCTGCGGCCTGGCGGAGTGCCAGGACGGCGTCGGGGTCACCGAAGGCTGCGAGCCCGATGCGCGCAACGGTTGCCATCTCGGGATCGGCGGTCTCGGCCCAGCGTTGCAGGAGGTGGCGGCCGGCGCGGGAGCGGCGGCGAGCGATGGCCAGGAGCAGCAGGGCCTGGTAGGCGCGGGCTTCCTGGCGGGCTCTCTCGACGTTCTGGCGGTGCCGCGTGACATCGATGGCCGGGCCGTAGCGGTTGACCGCTTCGCGCTTGAGGTCTTCTTCGCCGATGGCCAGCCCCCGGGTGAGCACGGGTTCGGGCAGCAGCATGGCGGTGGTGTGGGCCTGCCGTCCCTGCCGTCCACCAAAGTGTCGGCCCGGATCGCGCAGCTTGAGCGCCACGTCGTCCGCCGCTTGGCTGGCAGCGAGGCCCACCGCGGCTTCCCAGAGCTGGAAGCGGATGGACTCGGTGCGGGTGCGGCCTACGGCGGCCAGGATGGTGCCGACGCTGCTGGGGCCCACGGATCTGAGCTCGTCGAGCAAGACGTCCACGCGCTGGCGGGTGGCGGCCCGGGGATCACCCTTTACGCCGGCGGGTGGCAGATGGTCGAAGTCCTTGACCTCTGAGTGGAGCGCCTGGCCCAGCCAGCGGACGTCGCCGCCGCGGCGGCGAGTGCGGACCAACTCGAGGTAGGAGGGGAGGTGATTGGGGCTGTCCTTGAGGTTGACCCGGAAGACCCTCATGGCTTCCTGCGGATCGCCCTCTTCGAGCACGGTGCAGCCCAGGGTGTAGCGGGCCTCGAGGTTGTCGGGGTCGAGCAGCAGCGCCTTGTTGCAGGACTCGCGGGCGCGGGCGAGCTCTCCCAGCTGCAGGTAGGCCTGCGCCATCGTGGCGTGGGCTCGGGCGTCGTTTTCGTTGTCGGCGAGGTAGGTGCGCAGGTGGTGGATTGCGTTTTTGTATTTGCCCAGTCCGTATGCGACGCAGCCTAGGTGAAAGCGCGCCTGGGTGCGCATGCGCGGATGCTCGCGCAGGCGATTGAAGAGCTTCTCGGCCTCGGCGAAGCGGCCGGTGAGGAGGCAGGTGTTGCCCAGGTCGCGCACGGCCACCGCCTCGAGGTCGCGGTTCATGCCACCGGCCAGGGCCTTGACCAGGTGGAACTGGGCGCGCTCGTGAAGCCGGCGTGGGTGCCCCACCTGGCTGGCCCGTTCGTAGAGCGTGCGGCCCAGGTGGAAGTGGGCTTCCCACGCTTCGGGGGCCAAGCGGCAGGCCTGCTCGAGGTGGCCGATGGCCCGATGCCGGTCACCCTCGAAGCGGTGAAGCATCCCGAGAGCGAGGTGGAGGTCCGGGCGCTCGGGGACGCGCTTGAAGGACTCGTCGAGGTAGGAGCGCGCGCCCTCTGGGCGGTTCATGCCGATGAGCGCCAGCCCCGCGAGGATGAGCGCCTCGCCGTTGAGCGCGTCTACCTTGAGGACGCGCTGGACTTGGCGCAGGGCCAGGGAGCAGAACTGCTCGCCACCGCCGTGGAAGAGGCCCTTGGAGATCAGGGCGCGGGCGTACTCGAGGCGCACGGCGGGGTCGTCGGCCTTGTCGCGCACGTCGGCTTCGAGTCGGCCGAGGAGCCAATCGAGCTTCTGGTGGGGAAACATGGGAGGGGACAGCCTCGAACCGGGGGGGGGGCAACAGGAGGGGATGACAAGAGGGGAATGCTGGCGTATCCTCCTTATGCCGGAACCCAAGGAGGGTCCATGCGCCCGAACCTGCCCTGCATTTGGCGCTCGCGCGCCGCTCAGTCCGTTGTAGAGTACATGCTGCTGGTGTCGGTGCTCGTGGTCGCCTTCTGGGCCGCGGCCCAGTACCTGGTGCCCGGTTGGCAGATGGGCCTCGAGCGCATGACCGGCGACGTTCAAAAAATGTCCAACGATGGCTACGTCGGCGGAGGTGGCTGATGTCAGGCCAGGGAACCGTTGAGTACATGCTCGTCATCGCGGTGCTCGTCATCGCCATCGTGGCCGCCGGCTTCATGATCGCGCCCGATCTCGCCAGGTCTCTTTCGCAACTCGGCGACCGCGCCGAGACGGTTTACACCGACGCTTCCATCGCGGACTAGTGCCCCGGCCCGGAAGTGGCGCCTCGGTCGTGCGGCAGAAATCCAGCGGGACGGATGTCGCTCGTGGTCGTTCCAGTGCTGGATGAAGCCCATGACCGCCGCGTCGAGCAACTCGAGCGAGTCATGGACACCGCGCTCGACCCTCGGGGCGCGGGGCTCGGGGCTCGGAGCGCGGGGCGCGGGGCTCGGAGCGCGGGGCGCGGGGCTCGGGGCTCGGGGCTCGGGGCTCGGGG
>CAZVHW010000784.1:0-2684 GCA_964626835.1 uncultured Enterobacterales bacterium | reverse complement strand
TCGTGCAGGCCTTCGTCACCGGCGAGCTTCGACAGCTCGCGGCAGACCTCGACCACGCGGGCGGCGGAGGGCCGCTCGGTGTGTTCGTAGTCCAGCATGGCGATGACGAGACCCTCGAGTCGGGTGGCCAGCTTGCCACCGAGACCGCGCATGGCGCGCAGGAAAGAGAGGCGGTCGCGCACGAAGCCGGCGTGGCGGTCCGGACGGCCCTTGGCCTTGCCGAGGCGCTCGAGAGCCAACAGCTCGTAGAATGTCGCTCCGAGAGAGTAGACGTCACTGGCTGGAGTCTCGGGTTCGAAGAAGAGCCGCTCCGGCGGCATGTAGTCGACAGATCCGAACTGTAGGTCGGCGGTGCTGGATTCCCTGGACTCGAAGTCCGCCCTCGCGACGCCGAAGTCCAAGACCTTCACCACGCCACCATCGTCCACCATTACGTTGGAGGGCTTGATATCGCGATGGATGACGCGGAGGGGTTTCTCGCCGGGGTAGGGCGGTCGGTTGTAGGCTGCATCGAGGGCACCTGCGACGTTGGCAGCGATCTGAACGGCCGTGCGTATGGGGATGGCCTCGCCCCGGTCGCGCAGCGCGTCGGTGACGTGCTTGAGGTCGGCGGCCTCGAGGTACTCCATGATCACGGCCGTACGCCCGTCGATGGCTGTCAGGTCTACTACGTCGACGATGTTGCGGTGCCGAAGCCTGCCCAGCAGGCGCGCTTCGTCGCGGATGCGCCGCGTGACCTCCTCGCTCTCGGACCAACGTCGGTGCAGGAGCTTGATGGCCACGAGTCGGGTGAAGCCGTCGGAGTGGCTCTCTCTGGCGAGGTAGACGCTGCCGAATGTGCCGGAAGCTATCTCTCTCAGGAAATGGAATCGGCGGTTGCTCTCTCGCGTCAACGCTAGAATCCCGACGTGGAAGCCTCTCGAAGGCTATCACGTCCGCCCGAAGGAAGATGCCTCGAGCTGCACGGCGACCGACGCCCCCTCGTCGTCACAGGCCGATACCGTGCCGTTCTTGCCCTGCAACAGGGCGCCGAGCAGGGTGAAGAGACCGTCGGCGGCTCCGAGATCCCCCGTGAGCGGCCAGTGGGTTGCCGGTGCAACCCCATGGGAACGGCGCCGACGGCCCGGCCGAACGTGTCCCAGCGCAGGCAAGGTGGCACGGCCTTCGGGCTCGATCAGCAGAAAGACGGCACCCTCTGCGGGTGCCCGCTGGGGCCCGGCGCGGTCGAGCCGGTACAGGTCGCGCGCGGTTCCGAAGTCGACTCGGCTGTCAGCGGCACCCACCAGGGCTGCGGGGCAGCGTCCTTCCAACACGGCATGGGAGGCTTCCACCAGGGCCGCGAGTCCAGCCGCGGCTTCGCCGGCAACCGTGGTGTTGGGACCACGCACGCCTAGGTTGATGGAGACATGGGACAGCACCAGGTTGGGTAGGGTGAGTAGTGGCAAGAGGGGAGGGTAGAGCTCTCGGCCGCGACCCGCCAGTGCGTCTGGATCGAGCCGTCCTTCGCGGTGAGAAGCCACCAGCGAAGGCTCCGAGGCGCCGCTGTCCGGAGGCTCCCGGCCCACGCCCACATACAGTCCGAGCTGCTCGCGGTCGCCAGCCCAGCGGCCCAGGGCTCGGCCAGCTGCGGGTAGGGCGAGCCGCGCAGCTCGTGACATGAGCTTGCGGTCCTTGCGTCGCAGCAACCAGGGGCGCAGGTTGACGCGCTCGACGCTCGCCGCCAGGTCCGAGGGTAGCAGCGCGAGATCGGCATGCGGACAGACAACGCAGCGGCTTTCGGACAGGTTCTCGGCAACCTGCCGCGGCTCCGTCCCCAGCGGCGTGACGAGCCCCAGGCCCGAGATCACCACCCTCAAGGCGGCCCTCCGACCACGATGGAGGCGTTGTTGCCGCCGAAGCCGAAGGAGTTGGAGAGGGCCAGGCGCACCGGGCTCTGCACGGTGTGGTGGGCCACGTGCCGTAGGTCACAGTCGGGGTCGGGGGTGTCGAGGTTCCGCGTCGGCGGCACCACGCCGTCACGGACGGCCAGGAGGCAGAAGAGCAGCTCCAGAGCTCCACAAGCCGCCACGGTGTGGCCGGTCATGCTCTTGGTGCTCGAGACCCAGACGTCGGGGCTGCGTGAACCGAACACTCGCTGGATCGCGCGGGCCTCGCTGATGTCGTTTTGGTGCGTGGAGGTGCCGTGGGCGTTGATGTAGTCGATGTCGCTCGGACCTCGTCGGGCGTCTTCCAAGGCAGCCCGCATGGCAAGCGCCGCACCGCGTCCGTCCGGGGGTGCATCGGTGATGCGCCAGGCATTGAGCGAGCATCCATAGCCGAGGATCTCCCCCATGATGGGTGCCCTGCGGCTCTTTGCCCGGGCCAGTGACTCGAGGACGAGTATCGCAGCGCCGTCGGCCAGCACAAAGCCGTCGCGGTCGACATCGAAGGGACGACAGGCTTTTTCGGGGGCTTCGTTGCGCATGGAGAGGGCGCCGAGGATGGAGAAGCCGGTGACCATGAGAGGATCGACGAGCACATCCACGCCGCCGGCGAGAGCCGCGTCGATCTCTCCCCTTCGGATGCGGAGAACGGCCTCTCCAATGGCTTGAGCGGAGCTGCAGCAGGCGGTCGAGATGGTGCTGGTGGGGCCGGTGGCCCGAATCATCCGCGCGAGGGTTCGCGTCGGCGCCCAGGGGGCGGAG
>CAZVHW010000783.1:0-2744 GCA_964626835.1 uncultured Enterobacterales bacterium | reverse complement strand
TGGCCGACCTGGGAGGGACGGTCCTGGTCTCGGCGCTGGTGGTGCTGGTCAACGCCGCACTGCTGGAGCTTGGAAGACGTCGGTGGATGCCGCCGGCGGTCGCGGCTGTGGCCATGGGCCTCGCCCTGCTCTACGGGCACATCCGCATCGCCCAGCTGGAGTCCGCCTTGGCCACGGTTCCTTGGCTGCGGGCGGCCGTGGCCCAGGGCAACGTGCCCCAGGCGCTGAAGTGGGAGGAGGGGCAGCAGAAACCTGCCGTTGCGGCGCACCGCAAACTCAGCGAGCGGGCGGTGGCGAAGGGTGCCCAGCTGGTGGTGTGGCCCGAAAACGCCATGCCCTTCGTCCTGGGAACCGACGAACGTCTCTCTCCGTTGGTGTGGGAGACCAGCGAGGCCCTGGCGGTCCATTTGCTCGCCGGCGGCCCGGGCCTCGAGATCGTGGACGGCGAGCAGCGCCGCACCAACCGGGCTTGGCTCGTGGCTCCCGGGGGCCAGGTGGCGGGCCACTACGACAAGACCCACCTGGTGCCGTTTGGCGAGTACACGCCCTTCCGTCGCCACCTGCCTTTCCTCCGAGACCGTCCCCGCCCGCAGCACGCCTTCGATCCGGGCACGGGGCTACGGACCCTGCCGCTCCGCAGCGCAGGGTTGGAGGTCGACATTGGCCCCCTCGTTTGTTTCGAGAGCATCTTCCCGGACATGGCCCGGGCGCTGGTGGACGACGGAGCCGGGCTGCTCGCCGTGCTCACCAACGACGCTTGGTTCGGCACCACCAGTGCTCCGTACCAGCACTTCGATCTGGCCGTCATGCGCGCCATCGAGACCCGCCGCTCCCTGGTCCACGCCGCCAACACGGGCATCTCGGGGCTGGTGGAGCCCACCGGGCGGGTGGTGGCGCGCACGGCGATGGTGGAGCGCGCGGCGATCGTGGCGGACTTGCCGGTGCTCGAGCTGCGGAGCGTCTACGTACGGGGGGGGCACTCCCTGGGGTTCTTTTGCTCGCTGATGGTACTGCTGCTGCTGGCTCCACCCACCCGCCGTCGCGAACCTTGACGCGTTCTCCCCGGAGACCTACCATTCGAGTCCTCCCGTCTCGCCGAGGCCCCCATGCCCAAGCAGCTCCGCAACATCGTGGTCACCGGCAAGAGTGGAGCTGGCAAGCAGCCGCGCATCGACGTACTCTGCGAGGACCTCGGCCTGATCCAGCTCTCTACCGGGCACATGTTCCGCACGATCATCCGCTCCTGGCGCAAGGTGTGTCGGAGCCTGGATGCCACGGAATACTACGCGGGCGAGGGCTTCGAGCCCGATGCCGAGATCCTCGCTGCACTGGCACCTGCGTGTTCCTCCGCCGGGGTGGCCCCAGCCGCGGCATTGCTGGGCATGAAGGCAGCTCGCTTCATCGACCAGGGTGTGTTCGTGCCCGACGGCATCACCAACGCCATGCTCGCTGCGGCCTTCGAGGCTGCCGAAGGCTCCGGTCTGGTATTCGATGGCTACCCTCGCACGCCGGACCAGTCCCGCTTCCTGCTCGACCTGACAGCGGATGCGGGCACGCCGTTGGACTTGGTCGTGCTCGTGGACAACGAGGACGAGGCCATCGTGGCGCGAACCATGGGTCGGCGCATCTGTCCAGACAAGTCCTGCGCCAAGGTCTTCCATGTCCTGTACAAGCCGCCTCGCGACGGCCGCTTCTGTACGGTTTGCGGCACCGAGGTCATCCAACGGTCCGACGACACCGAGGCCAAGATCCGCACACGACTGGATGAGTTCCAACGAAAGGCCTTGCCCGCCATCCGCGTGCTTCAGGCAGCTGGCATCCCCATGGTGACGGTCCCCGGTCACCTGGAGGTCTTTACCGACGAGACCGTGCGCGCTTCGGTCATGCAAGCCCTGGCGCCGCTGCTGGAGGGCTGAGAAGCGCGCAGACCCAAGCGTGATCGAGATAGCCTGCGGGTAGGAGGTGCCCGTGGAAGTGCTGGTGCGCGACGAGGTGGAGCCTTGCATCTACCTGCCCGGTCGCGTCGCTCGCCTGCCCCTTCGCTGGCAGCTCGAGTCCAGCGTTGGAGGCGGCTTCGATCGCTCGCTGGCCGTGGGGGACCGCAGGGTCGGCCAGGCCTTCTACCGGCCCCAGTGTCCGAGCTGCCGGGCCTGCGAGACCCTCCGCGTGCTGGTGGACGAGTTCAGCCTCTCCCGCACCCAGCGGAGGATCTGGAAGCGGGGCCAGCGCATGTTCCGGGTGAAGATCACGGCCCCCACCTTCGATGCCCCGCATGTAGACCTGTTCAACCTTCATCGTCGCGAGCGGGAGCTGGCGGTGCGCGAGGGCAGCCTGGACGCTGCTGGGTATCGCAACTGGCTCGTCCAGAGCTGCTGCGAGACCGTCGAGCTGCGGTACCTCCTGGAGGATGCCTTGGTGGCCGTGGCCATCGTGGACATCGGGGCCACGGCCACCTCGGCCGTCTACACCTACTTCGACCCCGCCCACGCCCAGCTCTCGCCGGGCATCTACTCCGTGCTCTGGCAGCTGCGCTGGGCTCGCCAGCTGGGCATGCGGCACCACTACCTGGGGCTGTACGTCGAAGGCAATCGTCACATGGCCTACAAGACCGGCTTCATGCCCCACGAACGCAGAGCAGCGGGCGAGCCGGTGGGGGTGTGGGAGCGGTACGCGCGCTAGCGCTGGCTCACGGCAAGATCAAGACGTTCGTGCGCATCCCCGCGGGCAGCAGCGATCGGAAGACC
>CAZVHW010000782.1:867-2757 GCA_964626835.1 uncultured Enterobacterales bacterium | reverse complement strand
CCTTGCACCGAGGTGCACTCGAACTTGCTGGCGACGATCTCCACCACCGCGCCCTTGACCGCGCGGGCCTTGACGGAACCTTCGAGACGGACGGTGCCACGAGGCGCCTCGACGCGGTCGAGCTCGAACTTGCCGCGTAGCGTGACCGAACCTTCCTTGGAAACTACGGCATCCATGCGGTCGCCCAACGAGCTCTGCAGGATGATGTCGCCCAGGTGGGAGACGGAGATGCCCCGATCCGTGAGATCGAGCGACACACCGGCGGGGATGACGAAAGGCTGGTGCTTGGACATGGGAACCTCGGGGTTCGTAGGTGAGGGGTGGAGTTGTGAAAGCTACTGGGCCGGGCAGCAGAGATCAACTCAGGAGGTGGCTTTCGGTGTCCGGATCCCGACGGGGGCCGTAGTCGAACGGTTCATCATGGGCCTTGGACCCTCTCGAGGCCCTGCTGGGCGGCGGCGTGGTGCGGCCGCAGCGCGAGTGCGATGCGGAATGCGTCGGAGGCGAGCGAGGGCTGGTCCAGTCCCTCGTAGGCCAGGCCGAGGTTGGTGTAGGCGGTGTAGTGCCGAGGCTGGATCTCCACGGCCTGGGACAGCGCGATGGCAGCCTGGGCGTGCATGTCCAGCTGGAGCGCGAGGGTGCCGAGATCGGCCCAGGCGTAGGGGTTGCAGGGATCGAGGGTGAGGGCTGCTCGGTACCCGTCGATGGCGTGCTGGATGTCTCCACGGATCACCGCTTCGTTGCCCGTCTCGACCCTCCGTCGGGACTCGGTTCGCAGAACCTCGGCCACGCCGCATTCGTTCGTGAGGGGGGGCTCGGGGATCTCGAGCACGTAGTCACCAGCGCCGCTGCGCACCCACTCCGATCCCGCCAACTCCGGAGGTGCTGGGGAGGCGTTGCCCTCGGCGATCCGCATGGGGTCGGCTTGGGTGACGACGGCGGCGGAGGCGGGGGGACTCTGTCCGAGGAGGCCCCGAGCTGGCGTCTGTCCGCAGCAGGCCTGGGGAGTGGGCTCGGGGGCGCTCGTCGAGGCCCTGTCCAGGGGCGTGACCACCAGCGGGCGGTCGCCCACGACCGCGATGATCGCTTCGTTTCCGGGTGGCGTTGGCCCTGCGCGTGTCAGCTGAGAGGCAGGCATGGGTGCGCCGTCGCGGCAGTCCACCAACCGCACTCGTTCCTCGGCCATGACCTCGAAGCAGGCGCTCTCGGGGAACGTGCAGGCTTGGGTGAAGCAGTGGAAGGCTGCAGGTGGAACACCCGCCAGGAGCAGCTCGCCGGACACGGGCATGGTCGCGACCACGGTCGTGGACCCGGACTCGAAGCGGCCCTGACCGCCACAGTCCAGGAACCACAGTCCCAGGACACGCCAGGCGCCGGCCTCGGGAGCGGCCATGGACCCCTCGCCGTACATCTTGAGAGTGCTCCGGCAGCCCGCCAGGCCTGCCGCGCGGCAGCAGGCCACGCACTCGCCGTCCGCTGCCATGGCGGCGCCAGCGAGGGTCAGGGCCAGGAGAGGCGTGAGCACGAAGGACTTCCGTTCTCGGGGAGCTTACACCGATGCGGCCGTTTCCTCATCCTCGAGGCAGCGCCCGTACCAGGCCAGTAGCTCCGCTACGTGTGCTTTCGGGGTGATCCCCGGGTCGGTGGTATTGCGGCTCCGGCCTACGCGTACCTCTGCGGCGAGAGCCTCCAGGAGGTCGCGCGGCCGTTCGGGCTCGAACCAGCGGGCTTCGGGAGCGATCTCCGAAACTCCACCGCGACAGCTGGAGAGTACTCTCAGTCCGGCTGCTCGAGCCTCTCTGACCACCAGCGGGCTGTTCTCCTCCCAGATGGATGGCAGGACCAGCACATCGGCCGCGTCGAGGCGCGCCTGAACCCGCCCCGGCTCGA
>CAZVHW010000782.1:423-857 GCA_964626835.1 uncultured Enterobacterales bacterium | reverse complement strand
GACCGACACACCGGGCAACGAGGCCGCACGGGCGGTCAGGCGCTCGGCATAGCCTGGGTCGAGGTCCAGCTTTGGTGCGGGACCTACCAGATGCAGGCTGGCGGCGCCCGCGGGGAGGCGGGCGAAGGCGTCCAGCAGCAGGTGGGGGCCTTTGGTCGGGATGAGGGAACCCAGGAACAGAAAGCGAACAGGGCCGACCCCGGGAGGGGGGGAGGGGTACACGGGATGGACGAGTGGGAGGTCCTGGATCTCGATCTGCATCGAAGGGAGCCCGAGCATCCCCATGCGATTGGCCAGATCCCTGGATGGCGAAGCGAACCGTGAGATCCGGGAGACCGCCGAGGCGACCAGCTCCTGGCGCTCCCGAATGACGGGAGCGAGGTCGCTGCGTCGGGACCGGCCCCAGGTCTCGCGCATGGCCACCTGAATGGCGA
>CAZVHW010000782.1:0-413 GCA_964626835.1 uncultured Enterobacterales bacterium | reverse complement strand
GCGAGAGGAAGCGGCGGGAGCAAGGCGCGCGCGGCGGCGACGCCCGGCTCGAGCGCAAGCTGCCCGGAGACGCAGTCCGCACAGCGCTCGGGTTCGGGACCTTGGCAACGGGCCATGCGGCGGTCCACGAGCTGTCCGCGCACGCATGGGAGCCAGTAGTCGTGCAGGGTCATGAGGGGCAGCGCGCCCGCTTGGCGAGCGACGCGCGGGAGCCCCAGGGAGAGGTGTGTGAGGTGGTGGAAGTGAACGACGTCCGGGCGCCGCAAGGCCAGCCATTCTCGAAACGCAGCCTCCACGTCGGGGCGTGTGAGCGTGGCCATGAACGACCGGGGCGCCGGGTGGGGGCCCAACACCTGGAGGCGGTGCTGGCTGCGCACCCAGCGAGGGCCAGCGTGGAAGACGCCGCTGTGGAT
>CAZVHW010000781.1:0-2773 GCA_964626835.1 uncultured Enterobacterales bacterium | reverse complement strand
GCCGGTGTCGTTGCCGGTGGGACAGCCCGCTGTGAGCAGGGCGCATGCGACGGCGATGCGGTAGATGCGGGGCATGGAATCTCGCTAACGTCCGGCCCTCGGTACCGCATTGCTCTTCGCTCGGCTGGTTCCCCTCGCACTCGCCGCGATCTCGGTCGCGGTGCTGCCGATCAACCGGGCACAGGCCGGGCCATTCCCAAAGCCCAAGCCATCGTATGGCGAGGCCGCGGTGACCTTGCCCCTGGTTCTGGTCCCTGGCGATCCCAAGCGGCTCTACGTGCGGGTCGAAGACGACAACCTCGGCGAGCGCCTCTTTTTCGTGGACACCGCGTTTTCCCGCACCACCTGCGATGACCAGTTCGTGCAGGATCTGGGCCTCGAGGTGCGACGCACCGCGTCCCGCAGTCGGGGTGAGCTGGGCACGGTGCGGCTTGGGAGCGCGGAGCTGCCGCCCTTCGAGATCGGGGGACACCGGATCGAAGGCATGAAGTGCGCGGTGCGCGACCTCGACAGCACCTCGAGCGTCACCTCTACCGCCGATCAGCCGGTGGCTGGGGTCCTCGGGGCCAACCTGCTGGCCCGCTTCGTGGTGGTCATCGATCTGGACGCGGGCACCATCACCTTGCATGATCCCGCGACGCACGGCGTCGAGGACGGGCCGGGCGTGGTGCGCTTGCGCCGGGAGCGCTGGGTCGGGCCGCGCATTCGACTGCCTCTCACGGTGGATGGCGCCGTGACCTGGCCCCTTCTGGACACCGGCGCTACCCGCACGCACCTGGACGCCCGCAGGCTCGACCTGCTGCTGCTCGAGGAGCGAGAGGGCATGGCGCGGGCCAGCGGTGCCACCAACGCCGAGCTCACGGTCTTCCGCATCCACCAGGCCACCGACGTCTTGCTCGGTGAACACCAGTCCGGCCCGCTGCGGGTGTTGGATAGGCGTCGCGCGGCTCGCGTACCGGGCTTGGCCGGTCAGGACATCCTCAACCAGTTCGTATTGACCATCGACACCCGGCACCGGCGCTTGAGGGTGGAGGCCAGAGGCACGGACGTGGACTGACGCCAACGCGCTGCGTGGTGTGTTCCATGGAACACGGGATCGTGTTCCATGGAACACGGACGGAACACGGGTGGAACACGGACCGCCTCGATGTACAGGCGCCCGACGAGGCGTGAAAAACCGCGAAGGAGGAGCAAGATGGTCGGGTGACGACCTGGTCTGTATGTTGGGTATGCCCTGGCGCGCTTCTTGCTCTGGCCTGCACCGCCCCCGTGCCCCCGAGACAGCCATGCGCGCCCTCGCCTGCGCCTTTCTTCTGTGCGGAGCCTTGGCCGGTCAGCCAGCGCTCGCCGCTCCACCCGTCGGAGATCTCTTCGTGGACTCCGTGCCACCCGGGGCCGCCATCGCCGTGGATGGTGCAGACAGCGGGTACTTCACGCCTACGGTGCTCCGAGACCTGCCCATCGGGCCGCACCGGGTGGACCTGGCCCTCGACTGCCGAGTGGCCGCCAGCACCGTCCAGGTGGAGCCCACCATCGTTACGCGGCTGGAGCTGGCGCTGGAGAAGGGTCACGGGACGCTGGAGCTCACCACTGCGCCGGCCGGGGCGTTCCTGAGCCTGGACGGCGAGCCTGTCGGGACCACGCCGCTGCGAACCGATCTGGCCTGCGGCGATCACTCCTTGCTGCTCGAGCTCGAGGGCCATCATCCGCTGCCATACGACGGCACCATCGGCCATGGAGAACGCGTCTCCCTCGATCTGGCGCTGGCCCCCATCGAGTACGGTCGGTTGGTGGTGGTGCCGGAGCCCCTGGATGCCAAGGTACTGGTGGATGGCGAGGGCGTGGGTAGGGGCGCGTTGACATTGGACGGCATCGTGGTGGGCAGCCACGAGGTCGAGGTGAGGGCGGCTGGGCTGACCTCACAGCATCGCACGGTGGATATCCACCGGGACGAGGTCGCCCGCATCGAGCTGTCCTTGGTCAATCCCTTCCCGGGTGTGGCGGGCGAGCCGAGGGTGGCTCCGGTGGAGGCTTCGCGCACGCGTCACCAGACACGGGGCCGCGTGTTGGCTGCGCTCCTGCTGGGCGCTGGGGCAGGCCTTGGAGCTCACGCAGGCGTCACCTGGGGCCGTGTGGATGCTGCCTATGACGAGTACATGAGCTTCTCGCGGGAGGGTGCCGCCGAGGCCTTCTACGACGACAGCGTGGCGCCCGCTCGCGTCGTGCTCGTCGTCGATCTCACCGCGGCGGTCGCGCTGCTGGGTTCGAGCGCCGTGGTCTTTCGGCGCAGCAAGCGCGATCGAGGCGGTGACGGCGGAGGTGACCGATGATCGCGCGCTTGCTCCTGGGCGTTGCTCTCACCACCGCGTTCTGCAGCTGCTACCCCCGCCGAGACTGGTCCGAGACGGGGCTGTGGGTGGACAGCGACGGGGACGGCACCAACAACGCCGACGACTGCGAGCCCCACGACCCGGGCATCCACCCGGGCGCTCAGGAGAGCTGCAACGGCGTGGACGACGACTGCGACGACCTCGTGGACGACGACGACGACGAGGTGTACGGGACCACCCGCTGGAGCTTCGACGACGACGGCGATGGCTACGGTGACTCCGCCGCCGCCGAGGAAGCCTGCGAGGTTCCCGAGGGAGCGGTCTCCAACGCCACGGACTGCGACGACACGGACGCTGACGTGAACCCTGCCGCGACAGAGCTCTGCGACGGCGTCGACAACGACTGCGACGGAGGGGTCGACCTCGACGCCGAGGATGCCATC
>CAZVHW010000780.1:0-2783 GCA_964626835.1 uncultured Enterobacterales bacterium | reverse complement strand
AGCCCGAGCCCGAGCCCGAGCCCGAGCCCGAGCCCGAGCCCGAGCCCGAGGCGACACCAGAGCCTGCGTCAGAATAGGCCGGCAGCGGGAGTGCCTGCGTCCTGCGCGGATCGCTACAGTCCGACCACCACCGCATGGCCCCAGGGGCCGTCCACGGGGAGGTCATCGCGGTCGGTGCTCGAGTATCCCGAGGCACTTCCGTAGTAGACGTAGGAGTCGACGGAGAAGGTGGAATCATCCCGGTAGCAGTTGACCACCAGATCGGGCCAGCCGTCCTCGTCCACGTCTGCAGCCTGCACGCGGAAGGCCCCGTCGGTGGACAGCGTGTCCAGGTCGCTCGACGAGTAGCCCGAGCTGGAACCCCACCACAGCCACGAGTTCAGCGAATAGGTCGAGCCGGAATAGTAGTGCGCGAAGACCAGATCGTCCCAGCCGTCCAGGTCGAGGTCTTCGGCCAACACGCCCCGCGCGCCGTAGCTGGTCAGGCCCGTGCGGTCGCTCACGCCGTAGCCTCCCGAGTTGCCCCAATACACGTAGCTGGTGGTGGTGTAGCTGGACCCTGAGTAGTAGCTGGGGAAGACCAGGTCGGTGTAGCCGTCCGCGTCCAGATCACCGGTGGCGATGTCGCGAGCACCGTAGGTGTAGAGCGCGTCGTAGTTGGTGCTGTCCGGACCAGCGCTGGAGCCCCAGTAGACGTACGAGTAGGTGCCGTAGCTCGAGCCCGAGTAGTAGCCGGCGAAGACCACGTCCAGCCATCCGTCCCCGTTCAGGTCCTCTACGTGGGCGTGCAGTGCGCCGTAGGTGGGCAGGTTGGTGCGATCGCTGCTCGAGTAACCGGTCGAGGAGCCCCAGTAGACATAGGAGCCCACGGTGTACACGGAGTCGCTGCGGTACTGCGCGAACACGAGATCTTCCCAGCCGTCATCGTCCAGGTCGGCGATCTCCAGATCGAACACGCCGTAGGTGTCGAGCTCCGTCCGGTCGCTGTCGGAGTAGCCCGAGGAGGAGCCCCAGTAGATCATGGACGTGCTCGCGTAGCTGGTGCCGTAGTGGCTCGCGAAGATCAGGTCGGTGTAGCCGTCGGCATTCAGGTCAGCGGCTTCGACGTCGATGACGCCCTCGGTACCGAGATCGCTGCGGTCGCTCGTGGAGTGACCGGCCGCGGAGCCCCAGTAGACATAGGAGTCGACCAGGCGGGTGCTGCCGTCGTAGTAGTTGCCCAAGACGATGTCCTGGTAGCCGTCACCGTCCAGATCCTCCACCAGCGCTGCTAGCGGGCCAACGCCGTCGAGCGCCACTCCGTGGCTGGAGGCGAAGCCGTAGCCCGTGCCGTAGTAGGCGCGAGAGCTGGTGCTCCAGCTGCTGTCCCCTCGGTAGCTGGGAAACAGGATGTCTGGCATGCCATCGCAGTTCAGGTCGGTGCAGTAGTCGTTTCCATCGCAGTCCTGGTCCACACCGTCCCAGGGGGATTCCGTGGACGTGCTGCCCGGATACGCGCTGGCGTCTCCGTCCTCGCAGTCGGTGTCGTCTGCGACCGTACCGCTGGGCTGGGTACAGGTGGTCTGCTCGGTGTCGGCGTCACCGAAGCCGTCACCGTCGGCGTCGTCGTACCAGGCGTCCCCGTCGGTGGGATCCGTGTCCACGTCCCCGTCGCAGTCGTTGTCCACCCCATCGCAGACCTCCGGGGCTCCAGGGTTCGTGCTGTCGTCGCCGTCGTCACAGTCGCTGGCGTCCGTCACCGTGCCGCTCGGCTGGGTGCAGTCCATCGTGGCAGAGCCGGCATCACCGTAGCCGTCGCCGTCCGAGTCGGCGTACCAGGTGCCAGCGTCCACGGCGTCCGCCTCGTCCACCGCGCCGTCGCAGTCGTTGTCCACCCCGTCGCAGCTCTCGTCGTTCCCTGGCCAGGCGCTGTCGTCGGTGTCGTCGCAGTCGGTGGCGTCTGCAACGTACCCGGAGGGCTGGTCGCAAGCGTCCGTGCCGTAGGCGCTGGAGCCGTACCCGTCCGCGTCCGCATCTGCGTACCAGGTGGTGCTGCCGGTCACACCGGAGTCGTCGTCATCCACCAGCCCGTCGCAGTCGTCGTCCAGGCTGTTGCAGGTCTCGCTGGAGCTGGGGTTGATGGTGGCGTCGCCGTCATCACAGTCCGTGTCGTCCGCGACGTGGCCGGTGGGCTGGTCGCAGGCCTCGGTGCTGGTGGTGGCGTCGCCGTAGCCGTCAGCGTCGCCGTCGGCGTACCAGGTCGACGTGTCCGTCGCACCGTCGTCCACGCTGCCGTCGCAGTCTTCGTCCACTGAGTCGCAGTGCTCGTCCGCGCTCGGGTGCACGTCGTCATCCCCGTCGTCGCAGTCGGTAGCGTCTGCGACATACCCGGAGGGCTGGTCGCAGGCGATGGTGCTGGCCGCGGCATCACCGTAGCCGTCGCTGTCGCCGTCTCGGTACCAGCTGGCGGCGTCGATGGCGTCGGTCTCGTCCGTCGAGCCGTCGCAGTCGTTGTCCACGCCGTCACAGGCTTCGTCTGCTGCGGGATTGATCGAGGCATCGGAGTCGTCGCAGTCCGAGTCGTCCGCACCGTACCCACTGGGTGCCGAACAGGCGGCCGCCGTGGTCGAGGCGTCACCGTAGCCGTCGCCGTCCGAGTCCAGGTAGAAGGTGTCCGTCACGCCCTCGTCCACGCTACCATCGCAGTCGTCATCCACGCCGTTGCAGTCTTCGGCGCCAGCGGGGTTGACCGTCGCGTCACCGTCGTCGCAATCGCTGGCGTAGGTGCCCGAGACGAAGCCCGA
>CAZVHW010000779.1:0-2795 GCA_964626835.1 uncultured Enterobacterales bacterium | reverse complement strand
CGAGCGGCTCTTCGAGGAGGACTTCGACAGCTCTCCGTTCTCCGACGGGCGCTGGACCGTCTGGCTGTCCGACTGCAGCACCACGCGGGACGGCACGGTGAGCTACGAGACCGACGACGATGGCTGCGGGGGAGTCGGCGGGTACATCACCCGCGACGGAACCGAGCGCTGCGTGGAGTACACGGGCTCCGCGTTCGACACCGCCGGGTACCACGAGCTGTCGCTGGAGCACTGGATCGACACTGGGGGCGGAAGCGTCACCGTCGAAGGGCTGGTGGATGGCGGCTGGGAGGTCCTGGACACGCTCGACGGCGGCGTCGACGGCTGGCAGCAGCGCCAGGTGGCGCTCTCGGGATCCGTCACCGGGCTGCGGGTGCGGCTGCAGGACGACGGCGCGGTGGACTGCCTCTCCATCCAGGGCGTGCCGATGAGTCGGCCCACCGAGGCCCGAGCATGTGCGGGTGGTGACGTGCTGATCAGCGCGTCGGCGGTGCCCGGCGAGGACCATCAATGGAGCCTCGACGGCCAGCCCTTGGACCAGGGCGACCATGCACAGCTCTGGCTCGAAGGCGTGGACGAGGGCGACGAGGGGGCCTACCGCTGCACCATCGAGAGCGGCGGTGAGAGCCTGGTGTCCAACGAGTCGGTTCTCGCCATCGAGGAGGCGCCGGGCATCTCGGCTCAGCCCGCCTCGCAGGAGGTCACGGCGGGCCGGGCGGCCACCTTCGAGGTTGGGGCCACGGGTGCGGGTGCGCTCTCCTACCAGTGGCAGCGGGATGGCGTGGAGATCGACGGTGCCACCGACGCGACCCTGGTGCTGGACACGGTCGGCTCGTCGGACGAAGGCGCCTACGCCTGCGTCGTGAGCGACGACTGCGGCAGCGTCGGCTCGGAGCCGGCCACCCTGGTGGTCCGCTACTGGGATGACGAGGTGGACCTGGTGGAGGGCACCGCCGTGCAGGTCGACCTGCACTACGAGAGCCCCTGGATCATCGAAGCCGACCTGCTGGGCTGCCAAGGTAGCGGCCGCTTCGATCGTTACCTGCAGGAGGAGGACCGCCTGGACCTCTTCAACCGCGGCGAGGACAACCTCGCCCTCCGCCTGGCCAACCGCCAGATCTGGTTCGAGTCGGCGAACGTCGGCGAGGTGAGCACCGAGATCGGCGAGACCGATCACTTCGGCGTCACCGAGACCGCCAACGTGGAGAGCGGTGATCACCAGCTTCGCATCGAGTACATGCCAGAGGACGAGCGAGCCCGCCTGTACTGGGACGGCGCGTTGATCGGTGACTGGAACCTGTGGTTCGAGTCGGTACCAGGCGCCATGGGTCAGGTGGAGGTGAGCCACCTGGAGGGCGGGTCGCTCCGCTGGTACCAGGGTGAGTTCGAGTCGTCTACACCACTCTTCGACCCTGCTCCCAGGCGCTGATGGACAGGGCCAGCGCCCGGCGGTGTTCCATGCGGAGGTCCACGAAGCGCGTTCCGGCGGCGCGGAGCCAGGCGTGGCGACTGACCGGCCGTACGTTGGCCACCCGGAGCAGCAGGTGCATGAAGGTGAAGGCGGTCGGCAGGAGCAGCCGCGCCGAGACCAGGTCGTGGGGCGCCATGGGGGTGCGGTGGGGGTCGAAGAGGACACCCAGGCCGTCCGCGGAGATGTCCAGCGCCGAGAAAGGGCGGAAGCCAGGGGGTTGCCAGGATCCGTTCAGCTCCAGGCTGAAGGCAGGGTCACCGAGCACCGGGTGACGGTGGAGGAGGCGTCGGTCCGTGGCGTCGATGGTCTCTGGGGGCTGCATCAGCCAGCGACCGGTCTCGTCCACGCCCGCCATGGTGGTTCCGAAGCCGTAGCTGACCTCGTGGGCGGTGTAGGCCAGGGAAGCGGGCATGCCTCGCAAGGGAAGCTCGAGTCCGTCGCCGTAGTCCCGGTGGGGCACGAAAGGGACCAGCCGCCCGTGGTTGGGCATCGCCAGCGTGCCACGAAGGGTCCGACCCTCGGTGGTCAGGGCCACGCTCGCCACCTCGGCGGCGACGAAGACCAGGTGGGCGGCGATCCGGTCCCGGCCTTGGACGCCATGGCCCACCGGGGGAACGCCGACGTCGACGTTCCGTTCGGCGCTGGCACTGTCGGTGTGGGGGTGGGGGCGGACCTTCTTCATGACCGGGCAAGTATAGCTCTTACGCCCGCCCGGATTTCGGTTTCCGGCGTCCGGCCAGCGTGGGCCTGCGTGCTATGTTCGCCTTTGTCTTCCCTGCCGGAGCTCGCATGTACCGTCTGCTGATCTGCGCTTGTCTGCTGGCCACCGCCTGCGGCCCCAGCGAACCCCCAGCACCCACCGAGCCGCCGGTCCCGGCCCAGGCCGCCCCGCCAGAGCCGCCACCGCCCGCCCAGGACGCGCCAGCGGTCGCCGTCAACTACCGCGCCCTCGTGCCCTCGCCCCTGGGCATCGAAAGATCCGTGCGCGAGGCCGGTGTCGCCGAGAGCCTCGATGCCTTGGTGCCCGATCGGGTCTTCGCGCCCGGGGAAGACGAGCCGAACATCACCGCCGTGCGCTCGGGTGTGGTCCTGGCCGACGCCATCCTGGCAGGCAAGGATGCGCCCACCGCCAAGCTCCTCGAGCGCGTCACGGCCGTGCGCGCGGGAATGGCCGCCATCGGGACCGGTGAAGGGCTCCTGTCGACCATCGACGATCTGAAGGTCTCCATCGAGCAGGAAGGTGCAGGCAAGCAGGAGTTCATCCAAGCGCTCGACGACGTGGCCAGCATGATGGTGCCCGAGGACGGCTGGGGCCCGGACGACA
>CAZVHW010000778.1:0-2822 GCA_964626835.1 uncultured Enterobacterales bacterium | reverse complement strand
TGGGCAACGAGGTCCAACCCGCGCCGTCGTAGAAGTGCGCCGTCCCGTTGTTGCCCACGGCGTAGACCGCCGAGGAGGACGGCGCGTAGACCGACCACAGGGTTTGGTCGGTGAAGGGTTCCTGTGAAACCCAGCTGGTGCCGTCGAAATGTAGGAGCGTTCCGTCCTGGCCCACGGCCCACAGATCGTTGCCGGCTGCACCGTCGACTCCGTACAGGGATTCGTCGGTGGGAGACTCCATGACCACCCATGCGCCGCCTTCGCGTCGTACGATGGAGCCCTCTTCGCCCACTCCGATAGCAGAGGTACCGCTGACCCACACGTCCCACAGCTGCTCGTGGTTGGGGAGCGCCTCGTAGGTCCACTCCGCCCCATCCCACGAGTAGGCCGCGCCCCAGCCCACCGCGATGAGCCCGTCGGCGGTGCTGCCGCCAACCGCCTCGGAGCTGGACGTACCCAGATCGGTGACGGAGACCGCGCCGCCTGCGTAGTGTGCAACCTTGCCCGCGTTGCCTACCGCTACCCAAACCAGCGTGTCGTCGGCGCCCTGGCCCCAGATACCGTTGAGCTCCTCTTCCTCCACGTCGAGCTCCTCTTCCGTCCAGCCGGTGGAGGACTTGTAGTTCCAGAGCATGCCGTCGTTTGCCACGGTATAGACGCCGCGACCTGACGCATACACCCCATTGAAGGTGTCGGATGTCTCGGCCTTTGTCTCTTCCCAGACGGGCTCGGGTTCGTCCTCGTCCGTGTCCACGGTCTCGGGTTCGCCCGTCTCGCCCGTGTCCTTGATGATCGGATCGTCCCCGCAAGCTCCGACCACGAGAGGAACCAGGAACATCCAGGGGATCAAAGCGCTCAACGTCATGTCATCTCCTCGGCGTCCTGCTCCATGCATGGAAGCGTCGTTGTCGTCATCTGTCAAGTGGCTTGGGAGGCTCGGCCAGTTTGCCGCACTACTCGAGCGCTCTGGTCGCGGTGGCAGCCAGCTCTGGCTCGTCTTGGTATTCATCTCGGACCCGACCATAGACGGTCTGGGCCTTTTCCGGCTCACCGTGGTTCTCGAACAGCTGGGCCATGCGAAGAAGGGCCTGGCCCTGACGGAACCGGTCGGTGGTGCGTGCCACGAGCCCCTGGTAGCGCTCCGCGGCGGCGCTCACGTGTCCCGAGGCGGCCTCGACCTCTGCAAGCCCGAAGGAGGTGATGGCGTCGACCTCGGGATGGTCGGGCCAGCGCGAAGCCAGCGATTGGTAGGCGCTGCGAGCATCCTCGGTGCGCCCGAGCGCCAGCAAGCAGATGCCCTGGCTATCGACGATCTGAGCCTGGTACTCAGGCCCTACGGAGCCGTGATCCAGTGTCTCCACCGCACCTAGAGCGGCCTGCCAGTCTCCTTGTTCTTGGTGTAGTGCCGAACGAGCCAAGGCGACCTGCATGAGACTCTCGGGATCGGTGACGACCTGTTCCAGGTCCTGGAGGGTGAGCTCGGCCCCTTCGAGGTCGCCGGTCTCGAGGGCCACCATGGCCGCCCTGAGCCTCGCCTGGTCGCGGGGTGGACCCTCGGGTGCCAGCACCGCGGCTCTCTGGAACGCGTCGGAGGCCCGATCGGGTTCGCCTACCTGGAGATAGAGGTCACCCAGCCCGGTCCAGGCCATGACCGATCCGGCGGGATCGCTCTGGGACAGCTCGATGGCTTGACGCCAGGTGCGAAGTGCGGCGTCGGTGTCTCCGGACGTGGAGTGGGCCCGGGCCCGGAGCTCGAGCTTCCACAGGGCGTGGCCATCGTCCGGGGGTTCGAGGTCTCCCAGGCGAAGCAGTGCGGCGGCGGGGTCGGCCTCTCGCAGGTCGAGCTCCGCGAGCGCCAAGGAGGCGGTAAACACGGCCTCCTCGAGGTCGGCGTGCTCGGCAATCGACGTCTCTAGGGTGGAGCGGGCCATGTCGAGATCGCCCATGGCCGCGTGGGTGGAGGCGATCTCGCGCTGGATGGAAGCAATGGTCGGGGGATCCTCGATGACGGCGAGTAGCTCGACGAAGCGGTCCATGGCCTGGCGGTATTCTCCCGCGTCACGCAACGCATTGGCTTCGCCCACGCTGGCCAGGAGCGCCTCCCACTCGTCGTCGCTGGGGCCGCTGCCAGGCGCAGGCATGCCCTCGAGGTCCGGGTCAAGGGGTTCGCCCCGCAGTGCGGCCTGGGCCTGCTCACGCAGCGTCACGAATACCTCTGGGTCCGGTCCGGCCAGGTCCTGCTCGATGGCTTGGTCGATGACTCGGATGGCCTGGTCGAAGCGCTCCAGCTCGAACAGACAGACAACCTCGCCGAAGACGACATCCGGGACGTAGTCGGCCGGGATGTCGGCGTCCGAGCGCAGGGCTGCCATGGCCGTGAGCGCTCCTTCGAGTCCCGCTTGGTCACCAGCCTCGGCCGCCTCGGCCATGTCCAGCTCCACCATTCGTATTCGTGACCGGGCCAGCTCGTCACCCGCCAGCCCGTCGGCCGCGAGTTCCCGCCAGAGCGCCCTCTCGCGCTCGATGTCGCCACGCCGGGCGTAGATCTCCGCCATGGACACGCGGATGGTCGTCAGGGATGGGCTGTCCGTGGCGAGCAGCTCCACCAGCTGGCGGTAGGCCACCATGGACTCCTCGTCCCGCTCGAGCTCCAGGTAGAGGTTCGCCAACCCCTGCAGTGCGTCGACCTGTTGTTCCTTGCCCTGCTGCGAAGCGACGACCTGCTGGTACAGGTGGATGGCTTCCTCGAAGTGTTCCCTGGCCCGCGCAACCCCCGCCAGACCCAACCTGGCCGCCGCGGTCCCGTGTCCCAGGTCCTCCGC
>CAZVHW010000777.1:0-2832 GCA_964626835.1 uncultured Enterobacterales bacterium | reverse complement strand
CCGACACCGACACCGACACCGACACCGACACCGACACCGACACCGACACCGACATCGGGGACCTGGAGATCCGGGCTGTCTCGTACACCTTCGATCGCAAGACGTGGGACTACTCGAGCAGCAACGACGGCGCGGCGCGCAACATGTTCGTGGACGTCTTCCAGGACGCCGACGGCTCGTTCTGGGAAGAGTCGCACCAGATGACCGCGGTCCAGGAGGCCCCGGATGGCTCCTCCCAGGACTGGGCCATCAGTCTGCCCATCACCGACAACCGGAAGGAACAAACCGACGGCGTGAACACGCTGTTTGGCGGCACCCCGAAGGTTGAAGCCACACTGACCTGGATGGTCTCGGCCCACGACGCCATGGGGCCCGCAGACTGCGTGGTCTGGGGTGCGATGGTGGAGCACTTCCGCAAGTACGACTGCCGGGACATCGTCCCGAGCAACTAGTCCCGCCCGCTAGTCCTCCTTCAGCATCGCCGCCTCTTCGGCGGTGCGATCGCGCATGGCGAGCGCGCCTGCGAAACACTTGAGGGTGCACAGGGAGCATCCGATGCACCTACCGGGGTCGGTGACCGGTACCTTGTCGTCGCCCAGGGCGATGGCCAGGTACGGGCAGCGGGCACAGTTTCCGCAGTGCTGGCACAGCTCGGCCGTGACGGCGGAGATGCCCTTGGTGGCGGTCAGATCCATGAAGTCGGTGATGGCGCCGGGGTGGGCGCGCCCGATGAGCTCCGCCATGCTGCCGATGCCGCGGTCGGCCATCAGCTGGGACACGCCCGACTCGAGCTCGTCGATGACGCCGTAGCCGTACTCGAGCACGATCGTGCAGAACTGCACCGTGTCCACGCCCAGGGCCAGGAAGTCGGCCGCGGCCTTGTAGTCCATGGGGCCGCCGTTGCCCGAGATGGGCACGCCAAAGGGCGCCGCCATGGCCAGGTTGAGGTTCGAGATGGCGGTGACACCACGGCCGGACAGGCCGACGACCACGCCCTCTTCCCAGCTGTCGC
Organism: uncultured Enterobacterales bacterium; assembly: GCA_964626835.1. Lineage (GTDB taxonomy): Bacteria > Myxococcota_A > UBA796 > UBA796 > JAFGLY01 > CALDOK01. The sequence goes on along the minus strand of CAZVHW010000777.1, from coordinate 1,820 downwards.
GCCCGCGCTTCTCGAAGGCCAGGCTGGGGAAGGTGTTGGCCAGGGTGATGCCGCCATGCTTGTCGGGGTAGCGGTCGAGCACTTCCTTGATGGCGATGACGATGGCCGCGATGGAGGTGACCGCGCCGGTGAGCTTGAACAGCTTGGGCACGTCGCCCCGGCCACCTTCCATGATCCAATCGATGATCTTGGCGGTGAGCGCGGCGTTCTGGCTGACGATGTCACCTTCGGTGCCATCGCCGCCCTGGGGACAGGACAGGCTGTACTCGATGCCCATGGCGCCCGCCTCCTCGAGCAGGCGAGTGTTGTGCAGCCAGCCCGCCTTGTCGGCCGCGTCGTTGCCGGTGACGGGGCCACCCGTGGACCCAATGGTGAGCCGGTCGGGGTACTCAACGACCAGACGCCGAATCTCCCCACAGACCCGAGTGAGGGAGTGGCCGCTGACGTTGTCGCAGTTGCCGTAGGTCTTGTCGTCCAGGCAGTACATGTAGGCACCTGGAATGTGGACATCGACGTCATCGAAGGCGGTCTTCATGATGCCGCCAGCCCAGCCCGCGTCGTAGGCCAGCTTCATCTGCTCGTAGCCGTCACTGGGGGGTGCCGCCGAGAGCAAGAAAGGCGACCGGATGCTGCGGCCGAAGAAGTCGGTCTCGAGGGAGACCGGAACACGGTCGTAGCCTGGGACTGGCGCATGGGACTTGCGGCTGTCCGAGATGACCGGGGCCTCGAGGCCCTGCAGCATGGCGTGCAGCTGCTGGGCGGCGTTCTTGCCCGAGGCCGAAGCGGTAACGACGGTGGTAGGGCCGTTGAGGAAGTCGCCCGCGCACACCACGGTGGGGATGTCGGCCACGTCCATGCCGCGGCCCGCGCCGATGGTGATGATGACGTGCCGCACGTCGTTGCGCTGCGCGCTGGTACCCGCCACGGCGCTGAGGGCGCCCAGGCTGAAGCCCTGACCCGTGGGCAGGGTGACCTTCTCGATCTCGACGCCCTGGATGCCCGCCTCGCTGCCGACGATGGCGGTAACTCGGGTGCGGCCGCTGACCTCCACACCGTGCTCGAGCAGCTCCGCGCGCTCGGCCTGGGTCAGTGGCATCTCGTCCCAGCGCTCGAGGGCCATCAGCTCGACGTAGGGGGCACCCCGCAGCTTGGCGGTGACCGCGCAGTCCACGGCGGTGGCGCCACCACCGATGACCACCACGGCTCCGTCGAACGCAGCGTCGGCGGGATCGGCGAGGTAGTCCAGCCCGACCAGGGCCAGCTCTTCACCCGGGATGCCCATGGAGTAGGGCCGGGTGAGGCCCGCCGCCACCACCACGCCCTCGAAGCCGCGCTCGAGCAGGACCGTGGGGTCTTCGACCAGAGAGCCGGTGTGTAGCTGGATGTCGCCCAGGGACAGCTGCCAAGCGATATCGGTGAGCAGCACTTCGCGCGGAAGCCGATGGGTCGGAATGAGGTTGCACGCGCCACCTGGAGCGGGGCCGGCCTCGAAGACTTCCACCGCGTAGCCAAGGCGTGCGAGGTAGGAAGCCGCGGCCAGACCGGCGGGACCCGCGCCCACGATGGCCACGAGCTTCCCGTTGCTCTGAACGTCTACGAGCTGGGGCAGCCCGCCAAGCGCCTTGGCTTTCTGCACCAGGGTGGCTTGGACCGAGGGGATCTGCACGGGTGTGTCGAAGCCCTCGTGCACACAAGCTGCCATGCAGTGGCTGTCGGGGCAGACCAGGCCGCAGACGCCGCCGAAGGGATTGGCCATCATGATCTCGGCCGCGGCCCGCTTGTAGTCCGAAGGCTCGCCCACGCGGGCGGCCATGATGAAG
>CAZVHW010000776.1:0-2849 GCA_964626835.1 uncultured Enterobacterales bacterium | reverse complement strand
CACTCGGATGCCGCTTACGACCTGGCTCTATGCGATGTGGCAGTTCTCCATTCGCTCCCCCGAGATCCTCCTCTCCTTACCGGGGGTCGGGAAGGTCGTCGCCGCCACGATGCTTGCAGAGGCCACCGGGCCCCTTGCCGAACGGGACTATCTCGCGCTGCGGGCACACGCAGGGATCGCTCCAATCACGAAGGCAAGCGGACGAAAACGACGAGTCGTGATGAGGCGTGCCTGCAACACCAGGCTGCGAAATGCGGTCTACCACTGGTCGAGGGTGGCCACCCAGCACGACTCCGTCGCCAAGTCGCGATACGCCGCGCTGCGCGCTCGAGGCCACTCCCATGGCAGGGCGCTTCGGGGTGTCGCCGACCGGCTCCTCAACGTCGCATGTGCCATGCTTCGTGACGGGACCCTCTACGACCCAGCGCGGCTCCGGTCGGTATCCGCGACCGCTGCCCAGGAGGCTTGACAAATGGTGGGGAGTCCCCCCCCCGCTTCCTGCCGAAGATCCCGAGAACGGTGGACCTCTACCCCGGTCCTGAGTTGATCCGGAAACGCATGGTAATTTGCCTGAGAAGAATCCACTCGCAGTACATGCGGCTCCCCATTTGTACTACCTGTCCACTGGCCGCCCCACCCCGTCGTTGGGTGTGTGAAGATCATCGAGCAGGTCCACGAGCTGCTCACCCAGGTTCTCGAGGTAGTCCTCGAAGACGCTGGTCCCCTCTGTAGACGAGAAGAGATCACCCCGCGCCGGGAAGGCCGCCTCAATGAGGTTGAGGTCCAGGGTCCCCTTGTCCGTCTCGGCTTCTTCCTCGCCACGCTTCCCTTTCTCTCGTGTCGGGATGTGCAGGTACTCATCGCTCAGGGGCCATCGTCCCTTCTCCACCTTTCTGACCAGCTCTGGCTCGTCGCCCTCGGGGCGGCGCCTGGTGTAGATCAGCCCCACCTGATCACAGCCGGACAGCAAGCCGTAGACGAAGACCTGGTTGAGGTAGCCGGCGCTCGGCTTGCTATGGAGGGAGTACTTGGCGTCCAGAACGTAACGGCGATGGCCAAGTTCGAAGACCAGATCCCGTCGTCTGGGGAAGGTCCCCAGGATCTTCCACGGGGGATTCTGCTTGTCCTGCTTCCCGACCGCATCCACCTGGGGCGTGCTCTCCAATGCCCGCGCCAGAATGCGCTCCCAGAGTCCGGACATGCTCAGACGCCAGACCACCGGCGCGTCCTTGTGATCGTCGGACAGCAGGTCGGGACCGTGCCGCAGCAGCACATCCCTGGCAAAGGATAGCGCCACGCCCCAGCGGCGACGCAGCATGGGGGGCAGGCGCAGGCGGGCGACGCGCTCCCGAGCCTCGCCCAGAGGATAGGAAGGGATGCTGGCGAGCTGCCGCCGTAGCTGGTGGCCTCGGGAGCGCACGCTGCCGAGGCGACTCGCGCCCGCCTGGTGATCCGCGCTGAGCCCGCGGTGATGGTCGAGCCAGGTCCCCCGGGCTACCAGATCGAGGGCGGAGGCGATGATCCGGAACATGGGAGTGTGTTCGGTAAAGGCGTCGAAGGTGCAGCGCACACGCGGCACCTTCGCGGCGAGCACCGGCCCCAGAGATGATGTCTCCACGCGACCGCGGATAGTGCCCGTGCGCTCGCTGCGCTCGACGTAACCGCGCCGCATACAGCGCAGCTTGTCCCGGATCTCCTCCACGAAGAGGCGGTGAACGATGGGGGCCAGGAAAGGATGGTGCTGACGCGTGACGTAGCGCTCCTGGCCGCGGTGCACGGCCTCTTCGAGCAGCAGCAGGTCCAGGATGGCCTCGAGGTTCTTCTTCGGATCGCCCTCTTCGATGGACGAGGTCGGCGGGATCTTCGAGGGGTCCCAGCTCGACAGCAGCCCGCGGCGGTCCTTCTCCCACTCCTCACGCTCGGTCTGGTCCGCGCGCTGCTCTTCGGCCAAGCGCTGCTCCTCCGCCTCGGAGCACTTGTGGAGCAACAGGGGTAGCGCTTCCTTGGCGGAACCCGTGAGCTCGAACGCGACCTTCTGGTTCTCGAACAGGGTCACCACGGGCAGATCGTTGTCTGTCACGCGCAGGCAGGGGGGCTCCGCTGTTGCCCAGGCTTTGGGCAGCACCACCACCGTGATGCGCTGGTCTCCCGCGCCCACGGTGGCGATGCCACAGGCGTGGGAGGCCGCGCGGACCCAGGTCGGCTCCCCTGCCATCAGTCGATCACGATGCTTCCCAGGAAGCTTTGGCGGGCGGAGCGGCGGATCCTCAGACCGAAGGGCATCTTCGACTCGTCCAGCCCGTCGATGGCTTTGTTCTTGTCCTGCGGAATCAGATCCTCCTGGCCCGCTGCCTCGATGGCGGCGATCACCTGAGGCAGGATCACGTAGCGCCAGGTGCGCACGTGGTACGCCTTGAGGTCCTTTTCGTCGCTGACCTCGTGCTCCTCGAGGTCGCCCAGCAGATCGAACAGATAGCTGTGGCCGAGCATCCCGTCCGGGCCGAGCTTGTCGGAGAGCCAGTCCTGAAGTGCCTCGTATGCGCCGAGGGTCGTCTCCCAGGACTCCTGACTCGCGTCGAAGTTCGGGAAAGCCAACTTCAACGCGTCCGTCAATTCTTCGCCTCGCTTGGGTTCGAGGCGGAAGAAGGCGAAGCGCCGCCGTAGGGCCGCATCGAGGGGGGTGACCGAGCGGTCGGAGGTGTTCATGGTCCCGACCACGAAGATGTTCTCAGGCACGAAGAACTTGCGCCCCGAAACCGGGAGCTTGACCACCGTGGCCTTGTCGAGGCTCCAGGCCGAGCCCGTCCACTTCGCCCGCTTGCTGCGCTCGAGGGTGGTGAGCAGGTCGC
>CAZVHW010000775.1:0-2866 GCA_964626835.1 uncultured Enterobacterales bacterium | reverse complement strand
AACGGACGATCCGACGTCCACCTACTCCCCCCGCAGCTGCCCCCGCTCGAGCGGCGCGTTCGTGGAAGCGACGTGGTACAGCAGCACGCGATCGCTCGAGGTAGGCACCGACACGAGGGCCAGGCGGTCTTGGTGACCGGGGGCCACGGCCACCATCGAGTCACCCTGGTCGCAGAGGATGGAAGCCAGGGCCGGGTCCGCGCAGGCCATGGCGGCCGCCAGGTCGGCGCCGGGATCGTGGGCGGGCGGGGTGACCACCAACAAGAGCGACGCCGCAGCCGCGGCGAGGGCTGCGCCGCCGATCCAGGTCCAGCGGGGGGCTCGCTCACCGTGCACCCGACGCCGAAGCTCGGCCAACCCACCGGGGGGCGGCTCGAGGATCTCGAAGACGTCGTGGAGGGGATCGTTCATGGGACCTCCAGGCTAGCTTGGCTCGGCCCGAGGGCCTTGCGCAAGGACTTCAGGGCGGTGTGGCGGCGGGACGCCAGCGTGCCCTCGGGGATGCCGAGCACCTCGGCGACCTGACCGTAGGAAAGGCCCGACAGCTCGCAGAGCATGACCACCGCCCGCCGCTTCTCGGGCAGGGCCTCGACCGCGGCGCGCACGGCCAGCTGGCGCTGATGGGCGGCCAGGGCCTGGTCGGCGCCTGGTTCCGGCGCACCGTGTTCGTCGCCGCCACGCTCGAAGGAGAGGAGGCGCCACGTACGACGCCAGCGCAGCTTCTTCGACGCCATGTTCAGGGCGATCTTGTACACCAGTGGCTCCACCGTCTCCAGACGCACGCGGGCCCTCATGCGCCACAAGCGCACGAAGGCTTCCTGGACCACTTCGTGGGCGTCCTGCTCGTTCCACAGCCAGCGGTAGACCACGTTGTAGACGGGCTTTTCGAGGCGCAGATAGAGCGCCTCGAGGCCCGCCTGGTCCAGTCCATCGCTGGCAGGGAGAGAGAGCACCTGCGCGCCTCCCGCCCGCTAGTTGGCTTCGATGACCGTGGGGCTGATGACGTAGTAGAGCGCGTCGTAGGGCTGGTCATCGGCGATGTCGGCCACCTCGCCGAGCACGACCACCTGGCCTGGAGAGAGCCTGATGTCGGTGTTGATCCCCACGCCACCCGCGGCCTCGATACCCACCTCGGCGGTGATGGTACCGCCCGTGCTGCTCCAGCTGGCTTCCTGGCGGATGAAGAGCCCGTCGGAGCTCAGGTCGGCTCGCTCCTCGTCCAGGGAGGTCAGCACCTTGTGTGCATACAGCTCGAAGCGCATGGGCCCCTCGGCCTGCTGCACGGCCTCGAGGGTCTCGGCCAGGATCGGCGCCGGGTACTCGGTGGCGGGCGCTTCGGCCCGGTGCCCGTGCACCAGCCAGTAGTCGATGCGGATGTTGGTGGGGGTGCGCAGGGCGGGCTTGGAGGCGTTGAGCTGATCGATGAGCCGCTTGACCCCCTGCTGCACGCTCTGGGGTGCCACGACGATGATCTGCCCGTCCGGGGTCTCGATGACGCGCCCCACCGCGTCGTTGCCCACGAACATGGCCCGGGTGAGGGCCGAGGACATGAGGCCCGAGTAGCCAGGCGGCACCGCGTAGGCTTCGAGCACCATGTCGTTGGTGGCTTGGTCCATCACCTCCAGCGGCGTGGTGCAGCCGCTCGAGACGGCCAGGGCGAAGGGAAGGGCGAAGGTGGCGATGCGAAGCATGGGGGATTCCTCGGGGGTGGTGCGAGAGCCGTAACGTCCCGCGTTCGTCCCCTTGCTACCCGTGGGCTTCCACATCCTTCAGAAAAAGATCAACGAACCGCAACCCGCCCCTCGCCTACCAGCTCGGCAGCCTGTCCCACGAGCTCCAGCAGCTCACCGTCCTCGTCGTGGCTCGGGCGCAGGGCGTCGCGGACGATGGCGGCCACGTCGCGGTAGCTGACCTCCTCGAGGTAGCGCGAGTTGCGGAGCTTCTCGGCGAAACCGGCCGCGCCCGTGGCGATGCGGAAGTCGCGAGAGGCGTCCAGGAAGCTCGCGTGGAGCGCTCTCCGCGGGAAAGGCGAGCTCCACTCGGCCGCGGGGGCGTCCTCGCCCGGAGGCTTGGCCCGCAGGCGCACCGTGGCCAGGGAGTCCACCGCACCGTCGGCCAGCACCACGTCGTACAGGGCCGTGACCCGATGGCCCGAGCCCACCTCGCCGGCATCGACCGCGTCGTTGCGGAAGTCGCGGTCCGCGATGTCGCGGTTCTCGTAGCCCACCAGCCGATAGGCGAGCACCACGTCCGGGTCGAACTCCACCTGGATCTTCACGTCCCGCGCGATGGTCTGGATGGTGCCGGTCAGGTCCCTGCCGAAGACCTTCTCGGCCTCGTCCATGCCGTCCACGTAGTGGTAGTTGCCGTCCCCGCGATTGGCCAGCTGCTCCATCAGGGTGTCCTTGTAGTTGCCCATCCCGAAGCCGATGGTGCTCAGGCTGATGCCTTGGCCCGCGTGCTGCTGGATGGTCTCCAGGATCTGGGTGTGGCTGGACGGGCCGACGTTGGCGTCGCCGTCGGAGAGCACCACCACGCGATTCTCGGCGCCCTTGACATAGGCCTCGGTGGCCATGTCGTAGGCCAGGTCGATGCCCGAGTTCATGGCGGTGCTGCCGCCGGAGCTCAAGCTGTCGATGGCCGCGTGGATGCGGGAGCGGCGCGTGGTGGGCGTTGGCTCGAGCACCCGCTCCACCCGGCCGGCGTAGGTGGCGATGGCCACCGAGTCCTCCATGCCCAGCTGGCCCACGAGGAAGTGCAGGGCTTCCTGGGCGAGGCCCAGCTTGTCGGAGCTGGACATGGACCCGGAGACGTCCACCAGGAAGGTCAGCCGAACGGGCGCGCGGTGGGTCTGGTCGATCTCGCG
>CAZVHW010000774.1:0-2867 GCA_964626835.1 uncultured Enterobacterales bacterium | reverse complement strand
TGTTGGCCAGGGCGGCGAAGAGCCAAGGTTCGTGGGCGTTTCCCCAGGGCCCCCAAAGGACCATTCCTGGCTGGGTTCCCTGCAGCTGGGCATGGTCGCGCATGGCGGTGGCGAAGAGCGTGGCCACGCGGGTGGAGCGGACCGATGCCTGGGTGCCCGCCGTCTGCTGCGGGGGCTGCCTGGGGTCGTGCAGCGCACTGTCCCGTGCCAGCCCGAGCCAGGCCGCCAGTAGGGCCGTGGGCAGGATCCACCACAGCCAGGCGCGCGCGGGTGCAGCGGGGACGAGTAGGCCCGCGATCGCCACCAGCATCATGGGGAGCAGGGCCACGAGGTGGTGGTACTGCAGATAGTCGAACAGCCAGGCATTGCGGAGGTAGAGGCTGCTGCCCAGCAGCAGCAGCAGCCAGGCCTGGAGTCCCACCAGCCCCGCGGTGAGCTGACGTCGTCGTGTGGGGTTGCGAGCCGCGCTCCTGCGCCAGCACCAGCCGAGCTGGGCGAGCAAGGCGGCCAGTCCGAGCCAGCACCCGATGCTGAACAGCCGGAGGGAGGCAGGGGTGGAGGAGAGGCCCTGGAAGTACATGTCCCGAATGCCCTCGGCCAGGACGGGGGTGCCAGCCAGGGCCAGCTGTTGCTTCCAGAGCAGCCCGAGCTGCCAGCTCACCCAGGTGAGCGCTCCGGTTGGGGCCTGAGAGGGGTAGGCCCCCCGGTAGAACTCCAGGTCGCCCGCCAGGTGCTCGAGGTCGAGCAGCGCGATCCACGCCACCACGGCGCCTCCGAGCAGCACCGAGATGGCCCCCGCCGCCAAGGCCTGTCGCCGCGGCAGCCGCAGCAGGTGGACGACGGCGAAGACGCAAACCAGGGGTGCGATGGGCCAGAGACCCAGGTGGAACGCCACGGCCATGGCCGAACCGAACACCATCAGGGGCACGCCCCAGGATCGCCGCTGGGTGGCCCCCGCCAGCCCCAGGACCATGGCACCCGAGAACAGCGTGATGACGTAGGGCGACTTGATGCCGGTGACCAGAGCGACGTCCGCGGTGGACAGCGCCAGCAGCAGGCCGGCGGCCAGGCCCGCCGCAGGCCCTGCCAGGCGGCGCACGGCCAGGTAGGCCACGGGCGCCGAGAGGGCCCCCACCGCTGCCCAGGCGTGCAGCAGTTGGATGGGATCCTGGAACAGGCGGATCAGGAGAGCGAACACCCCGCAGGGGACCGAGGTGTAGAGCAGCTGGAGGAAGGGAGCCCGCTGGCCCAGGGCGATGGCGTTCGAGCTGTGGACGAACCACGGGACGTCCGACACCACGATCAGGTCGTCCCACGCCAGCCGTAGCCGGGTCGCGACCAGCCAGAGCGCGGCTGCCAGAACGAGGTCGACCAGCCAGAGCCACCGGCGCCAGGAGGCGTCGGGACTGGGCTGGGGTGGTGGCGCCTTGGAAGCCATGGAAGAGTCGAAGTGCAGGCAGTCATACCCGTCGGTGAAGGGCCGTGTCCAGGCCATGCCATTCCCAGTTGAAAAGCCATCCGCTGCCGGGTATGGGTCCCTGTCTTTCGACCCACAAACTCATACCCACGGTGCCATGGCGCACCGAATCCTTCGGAGGGAACTATGGAACTCGCACAGAAGGGCGCAGCCGCCAACGTCGGAACCTTCAAGCAGCTACTCATCACCATGAAGTGGACCACCGCCGCCGACTTCGACCTCGCCGCGGTCTACGAGACCAAGGACGGTCGCAAGGGCCTCGTCTACTTTGGCGACATGGGCGACCTCAACGGCTTCCCCTACATGCAGCTCTCCGGCGACGAAGGAGTCGGCGACTCCGGTGGCGACAACGAAGAGCAGATGCGCATCGCGTCCGTCGACGAGATGAAGTACGTCTGGATTCTTTCTTGGGACTACGGCAAGGTCCAAGCCGGCGCCCCGGCTCGGTTCAAGGACTCCGACGTCAGCCTCAACGTCATGGACGACCGTGGCACCTCCCACAACGTCTCTCTCGATACCGGCACCATGGGCAACGTGGCGCTCCTCGCCACCATCGACAACTCGAGCCCGGTGGGTGCCCAGCTGGTCAACACCTCCAAGGCCGGCACGCTCAAGGGTCTCACCAACCTCAACCAACTCACCGCGATCATCGAGTCCTAGGAAATCATGACCCATCACCTCACCGCTCCCCTGTCCCAGCTCGAAGCCGAAATCCTCGATGACGGCGTCATCGACGCCGAAGAGGTCGGCTGGCTCCGCGAGCGCCTGTATGACGACGGCGTCATCGACCGCGAAGAAGCGGACTTCCTGTTCCGCCTCAACGACGCGGTCTCGGGCAAGGCCAATCACGCGAGCTGGGGCGAGCTGTTCGCCCAGGCGATCGCCGACCACGTCCTGAACGACGATGTCTCCCCCGGCGTGGTGGACGACGACGAAGCCGCCTGGCTGCACCAGAAGCTCTGGGCCGATGGCCAGATCGACGATGTCGAGCGGGCCCTGCTCGTCAAGCTCCAAGCCGACGCCAAGCCGCCCATCGCCGCCAAGATGCAGGCATTGTTCGGGCTGCTGTAGTCACCCCGCGGAGTATTTCTCCGCCTGTCAGAGAACGGCTCCGGCCAGGGTGTTTCGCCCGGCTGGGGCCGTTTTTTCATGGTGGGGTCGGACCTGCGCGTTAGGGTCGCTTTCCAACCTGAGAGGTCTCGTCGATGCTGCTCAACCTGCTCAACCTGCTCCTGGCCCTGGCTCTTGTCGGCGTCGCCTCGATCATCATCATGTACGCCTGCAACTCCTTCGAGGACGCTGCGGACTACCTCGGGCGGAACATGCCCCCGGGGGTCAAGGGTGCCACCATCAACGCAATCGGCAGCTCCCTCCCAGAGCTGCTCACCAC
>CAZVHW010000773.1:0-2883 GCA_964626835.1 uncultured Enterobacterales bacterium | reverse complement strand
GTATCGGTGGGATGGGAGCTCCCCGAGCCTTCGCCACCGAGCTGGTGCGCGAGAGCCCGTTCCCCAACGCCAGCTATGGCGAAGACTACGCCGTCGTCCTGCGAATCAGCCGCGAGTGGAAGGTGGGCCGCATCTACGACTCTCTGTACCTGTGTCGTCGCTGGGAAGAAAACAGCGATGCCGATCTGCCACCCGCCGTGGCCGCCCGGTACCAGCAGTACAAGGACCGGCTCCGCAGCCTCGAGCTGTCGGCCCGGCAGCGCCTCGTGGCCAGCCAGGTGGGGGCCTGGTGAGCGACCTGGAATCTTCCGCCGACAGCGGCTGGGCAGGCCGCTTCGTGGGTCGCGGCGTGCTGGGGTCAGCGGCCGAAATGGGCTCGCTGGGCAAACGTCTGGGTGTCTACCTCGAGTGGCAGGCGGGGTGCTGGCCACGCCTCTCCCAAGCCCTGAGCGGGCTCGAGGCCGTACGCACTCGCGAGATCGAGCTGGCCGGGCGTCGCGTCCGCCTGCAGTTCAACCCGGGTCGCGCGGTGAGCACGACCGCACGCGTCGACGCGGCCGCGATCCGCGAGCGTCCCTGCTTCCTCTGCCCCGACAACCTACCCCCCGAAGAGAAGGGCCTGCCCTTCCGGCGCTACTGGGTGTTGCTGGCGAACCCGGCTCCCATTCTGCCCCAGCATTTCGTGCTGGCTCACCGTGAGCACCGCCCCCAGTGCGTGCGCGACGCTCTGTCGGCTCTGCTGAGCTTCGCCGAGGCCACCCAGGGTTGCCTCTCGGTGTTCTACAATGGGCCCGCTTGCGGTGCTTCCGCACCCGACCACCTTCACCTGCAGGCCGTTCGGGCGGGCTCGCTGCCTCGAGAACGGGAGGCCTGGGAAACGCTCGGCACGGGCGTCAGGCCCTTCGGTGGCTGGCTGGTCGACCGAGCGCGGCTGAAGGCATGGGTGGTGACGCCTCCCGGCCCGAGCGTGCTCTGCTTCCACGGCGAGGCCCCCGCGGTGGGGTGGGCACTGCGTGCCAGCCTGGATGCCTTGGGCATGGTGCTGGGAGAGCCCGACGAACCTCGCGTGAACCTGGTCGCCAGCGCGCGGCAGGGTCGGGTGCTGGCCCTGGTGTTCCCGCGCGCAGCGCACCGTCCCGCCTGCTACCACGCTCCCGAGCCGCAGCGTTGCCTGGTCAGCCCCGGCGCCATCGACATGGCCGGGGAGATCGTCACGGTGAGGGAGCGGGACTTCGAGGGGCTGGATGCTGCGGCGGTGGCCGCCATCTACCGCGAAACCGCGCTGGCACCCGAGCAGATGTCCCGGGTACAGCATCTCTGTCAGAGGAGGCTGGCTCATGTCTGAACCGAGACTTCGAGTGGGCCTGGTCAAGGGCCGCGACCGGCTGGGCTTCCGGCTCGACGGTCTGTACCACCTTCTGGTGGACGGAGCCGAGCAACCGACGGCCCGGTTGGGTGGTCGGTGGCGAGCCGAGATCGAAGATACCGGGCTCCAGCTTTGGCGCCACGGCGCCACCGAACCGTTCGCCCGAGGGGCAAGTCTGCGGCTGCGTCCGTTGGTAGAGGCACAGTCCTCGTTCCTGCTGCAGGAAGTGACGGTGGGTGTGGACTTCCACTGGGAGCACGAGGAGGATCTCGCGTTCACGGGTGAGCTCTGCCTCGAGCTGCGCGACCGGGGCGCGGGCGCGGTCGGCATCGACGCGGTGAACCAGCTGGCCCTCGAGGACTACCTGCTCTCCGTCATCTCTTCCGAGATGAGTGCTCGGTGCCCGACGGCCCTGCTCGAAGCCCATGCGGTGATCTCCCGCTCGTGGCTGCTGGCCCAGCTCGAGGCCCGCGGAGCCTCACCGGTGGCTCCAGCCGAGCCGGAGCAGCGCGACGGGGCGCTGCACGTGCTGCGCTGGTACGACCGCGAGGATCACGCGTTCTTCGACGTCTGCGCCGATGACCACTGCCAGCGCTACCAGGGTGTCACCCGGGCGTTTACGCCCCAGGCCCGCGCCGCCGTCCAGGCTACCCGCGGCTTGGTGTTGGCGCAGGGTGGCCAGGTCTGCGATGCTCGTTTCTCGAAGTGTTGCGGCGGCGTGACCGAGCTGTTTTCCTCGGCATGGGGCCCCGGCGATCCGGTGTACCTACAGAGCTTTCCAGACCTGCCGGTAGACCAGCAGCCGGAGTTCGAGCAGCCCCTGACCATGGAGGGGCTCGCGGTCGAGTTCATCCACGGATCCCCCCCGGCGTTCTGCAACACGGCGGACCGCACCGTACTCGAGAAGCTGCTACCCGAGCTGGACCACGACACCCGCGACTTCTACCGCTGGGAGATCGACATCGCGCAGGGTGAACTGCAAGACCTGCTCTGGCGAAAGCTCCAGCTCGACCTGGGGGCCATCCTGGCCATCGAGCCCCTGGAGCGTGGTCCCTCGGGACGTCTGATCCTCCTTGCCCTACAAGGCGAGAAGGGTCGGGTGGTGCTGGGCAAGGAGCTCGAGATCCGCCGGGCGCTTTCCCCCACGCATCTGTACTCTTCGGCCTTCGTGGTGCAGCCAGTGGGTGACCGCGGCAGTGTGCCGGATGGCTTCCGCCTGCGCGGCGCGGGCTGGGGCCACGGCGTGGGCCTGTGCCAGATCGGGGCGGCGGTCATGGCGGAGTTGGGCCACGGCTTCGAGGGCATCCTGCGGCATTACTACCGGGGGGCGGAGCTCGAGCGGCGGTACTGATCCGGCTACTTCGGGTGTTTCGAGCTTGGCGCCCGGCTTGTTCACCGCTCCATGGTGAAGGGATCCCGGGCGCGGGACACTCAGCTTCCTCGACCCCGAGGAGACAGCCATGACCCGTTTCATCCTGCTCGCCCTGCTCTTTCTCACCGCCTGCCGCCACCACGAT
>CAZVHW010000772.1:0-2895 GCA_964626835.1 uncultured Enterobacterales bacterium | reverse complement strand
GGTCGAGGCGCCCACCCCCCAACGCAGCCTGCCAGACGTCTTGGACCGAGCCGAGGTCGAAGCTCTGCTCGAACAGCCGTGCAACAACACACCCATCGGCCTGCGCGACGCCACCATGCTTCAGCTTCTCTATGCCACTGGTCTGCGCGTCACGGAGCTGGTCGAGTTGCCGCTGTCAGGTCTACACCTGCGCGCGGGGTATGTGCGCGTACGCGGCAAGGGTGGAAAGGAACGCATCGTGCCGACCGGTGACCGAGCCTTGGCCATGCTCGTTCGCTGGCTGACCGACGGCCGACCCGAGATGGATCCCACGGGTGCCGCCCCCACGGTCTTCGTCAGCCGGCTGGCGCGCCCCATGACCCGCCAGACGTTTTGGTACCGCGTGCGCCACCACTCTCGCGCAGCCGGTATCTCGAAGAAGGTTTCACCCCACAAACTCCGCCACAGCTTCGCTACACATCTGCTGGAGCACGGGGCTGACCTGAGGGTGGTTCAGCTCCTCCTCGGTCATGCGGACATCGCAACGACGGAGATCTACACTCACGTCGCCAACGAGCGCCTGCGCCGCATCCACGCCGAACACCATCCACGCGGCAGTTGACCGGGCTTCTCAGACAGAGCGCGGGGCGTTCCTTCCAGGCTCGCCGCACCGATATTGGGGTACGGAGCGCGGGGCATTCCTTCCAGGTTCGCGTCACTCACCGATATTATGGTACAGAGCGCGGGGCGCTCTTTACCATAATATCCCTTATCGGATGATTGCGTCGCGGCTTGCCCCGTCACTCCCATCATCCCCTCCGACCCACTATACTGTCGTCCATGCGCTGCAGACTGCTCTTCGCCCTGCTCATCGCCGGCTGCAATCCAGTGGGACAGGTCTACACCGTTCGTCGCCCCGAGATCGCGGTCGAGGTTCCCTGTAGCGACACCGGTTCGGGCTGCGATCAGATTCAGATCTTCGGCGTGGCCTTCGAACGCGAGGCCTCGGAAGAGTTCGTTATCTCGAACGCCGGTGCCCGCGTCCTCACCGTAGATCTACAGCTTGGCCACGCGGACTTCTCGGTCGAGCCCAGCTCGTCCAGCGTCGCTGCCGGTAGCTCGGAGACCTTCACCGTCAGCTACGCTCCCACAGTGTTCGACGACCAGGAAGCCAGCCTGCTCATTCTGCACAACGCCGTAAGCGACGAGGTGGTCATCGCGGTGCTCGGCACGACCGATCCAGACGCCGACGGGGACGGATACTTCCACGAGCTCGCTCCGGGTGGAAACGACTGCAACGACTTCAACGCCTCGGTCAACCCCGGTACAGACGAAACCTGGTACGACGGTATCGACCAGGACTGCGATGGTCACAGTGACTACGACATGGACAGGGACGGCTACGACATCCACACCCGACCCGACGGAGACGACTGCGAGGACGATGACGCCGACATCCACCCGGGCGCACCAGATCCTCCAAAGGACGGTATCGACCAGGACTGCGACGGCGATGACGGCTGAGGTGGCCTCCTAGTCCGTGGCCTGTCCAAACGGCTGAGTCCAAGGGGGCTCGCTCGTTATCGCTGAGGATTCCGCGGCGGGTGGAACCAGCAGGGAGACCAGGTTGCCCGCGTTGGTGACCAGCAGGACTTGCCTACCATCGATCACCGGAGCCGTGGAGACTCCGTTCAGCATGCGTCCGTCGTCGTAGGTCCAGCTCGTTTGACCGCTCTGGGCATCGACGAGCCACAGCCCGCCATCGGACGACGCCACCAGCAGACCGGCTGGTGTGGCCTGCGGCTGGGTGATGGCCCCGGCCGTATCGCTGTCCCATTCCCAGGTGATCGAACCGGTGAGCCTGTCCAGTGCCCGTAGCTTTCCGTCGGCACCCGGAACGAACAGGGTCCGCTCGTTGACCGTCGGAGGCGACGCGATGCCGAAATCGAGACTCCAACGCATGTTCTGCGTGTGCAGGTCGACGGCGGTGAAGGGGGTCGAGAAGCCGCCGACATAGACGTCGTCGCCGGCGACCAGCGGTTCGGCGATGACGTCAGGGTAGCGCCCCTCCCCTACCCTACTTTCCCAGCGAACTACGCCGCTGTCGCGCTCGAGGGCGACCAGAAGTCCGTCGTGAAAGCCCGCGAGCAACAAGTCGTCGGAGGGCACGGGCGCTGGTGCGCCGTAGAGCTCGAGCTCGGACTCGCGCGTGCGATCACCCGGATGTGTGTAGAGCCAGCGGACCTCTCCCGTAGCCGAGTCGAGAGCCCAGACTGTCCCGTCCAAGGCGCTGACATAGACGGATCCATCGAGCACGACTGGCTTCGAGAGCACCGGTGCGCCGGCGAAGTGACGCCACACCTGTTGGCCGTCGAGGGCGTAGCGCCAGGTGTACCCGGCACCGTCGGAAAAGAACAGGTTGTCGTCCGCCAGCACGGGTTCCGCCTTGACGGGCGCGCCAGCCTGAAACGAACGCGCTATCGAGCCATCGTCTCTGCGAAGCTCGAAGAGTGAGTCCTGCCCCGCGGACCCGACGTACACGGACGATCCGTGAACCAGGGGGCGCGCCAGCTCCGAATGGGTCGACGGGTTGGGGCTGGCGCCCGGTAGAGCGCGAGTCCATTGGGTGACCGGTGCTCGGTCGAGTGTGCCTTGGTAGTCACCTGCCACGACCGGCTGAGGACCGGGCTCGGCATGCCAAGGTGCGGTGGCGGCGATCAGGAGGAGCACGGACCAGCTAGGCATCAGGAGCCCTGGACGCCGGCACGAGTCTCGATGGCCTGCACGTCTTCGAGCCGAGGGCTCTCGGAGAAACGGGCGCGAAACTCCGCTGCCAGCCGCTGCACGGATTCGTTCGCACCCGTGCGGACCGAGTAGTCCATGAGGTCGATGAGCGCACGCTCAGCCAGGTACCCG
>CAZVHW010000771.1:0-2906 GCA_964626835.1 uncultured Enterobacterales bacterium | reverse complement strand
ACCTTCGACGCCGCCGCGGGCCCCCAGCGCCTACGCACCATCTACGTCAACCCGGGCCAGCGCATCACGCTCGTGTGCAGCGCCGAGAAGAAGACCTGCCGCGAGCAGCGCTAGTCCATCCACAGCCCTCCGGTAGCCTCGAGCCAGTCGGCGATGCGACCCGCCGCCACGGCGGGCGCCAGATCGCTGACGTCCAGCTCCAAAACGATGCCTGCGCGGCCCAACCACGCGGGGGTGTTCGTTGGAGGCGCAGGCGATCTCGGTCTTCTGCGTGAGCCGCGTGCCCTCGAGGATGACCTTGGGGGTGAGCTTGTGGCCCATGGGACCTCCGGGACCTCCGCTATCCGGCCGGGGCGGCCGCGGCGCGGCAAGACCCCTGGACGTCATGAAGACCCATCGATAGCTTCCGAGCCCAACCACGACACGGGGCGGACCCATGTCAGGCGCCACCACCCCCTGTGTCCACTGTGGGGCCACCGTCCCCACCCCCGAGGCCTTCATGGACGCCGAAGGCGCCGTGTGTGCCGACTGCAACGCCAGCGCCGAGATGGGCGAGAGCTTCGCCAAGGCCTACAAGAGCCTGGCCATCGGAACCCTGAGCTCCGCCCTGGTCTCCTTCTGCTTCAATCCGTTCCTCGTCTTCACCATCATGTCCTTCGCCAGCGGCTTCGCCACCCTCAGCTACCCCGGGCGCCTGGATCCGGAAGACCGACAGGCGCTACAGACTCTGCAATGGCCCGTCCCCCTGGCCCTGGTGTCCATGGTCCTCGCGGTGGCCGCGGCTGGGATGAGGCTGCTGCCGTTGATGGCCAGGTGAGAGGCCAACCCATGTCCCGCACCCTCGTCTCCTCCGGCTCGCTCAACCGATCATGGCCGCAGGCATTCATGCCATCCCGCATGGTCACCGGCCCGGGGGAGGGGTGGGGAGTTCCAGGCACTCTACTCCCGCAAACGCTTGACAAAGGAAAAAAATCGAGGACTTCAGCCTCGCCACGTGGCAGGAAGGTGACGAGGGAAGCGTCGCCCTCGTCCAGGCTCCGAGCGACTGGGGGCCGCGCTCCTGCACGGCCTCATTGAAGGTGACCGCCCTGTTCGGGGCATTGCAGCACGACTGGGTGCAGTGTGGCTATGACTTCGAGGCTGGAGACAGCCTCGAGATCCCCCTGGAAGTGCCGGACGAGGCGTTCATGCACGAGCTGTCGGATAGCTACGTGACCGAGCTTCGAGTCCACGCCACCGTCTGCGGCGTGCATGGGCTGATGGCCAACACGGTGCTGGCCTGGCCGGATGGCCAGGACGGCGAGCCGATGGTCTGGACCGTCGAGCAGATGGAGACAGAGGCACCGTATGGCGTGCTGGACTCGTCTCTGCGCACGGAGGCATCGTCGTTGCTGACGGATGCGAGCAAGCGCCTCGGCCCACCGGTGACTGGCGTGGCCGTGCGCGGGCGCCTGGACACGGGGTGGGCCCCGGAGGACATCCCTCCCGATCGGACCGACGCCCCTGACGAGGACGGCGACGAGGATTCCATCACCGAAGAAGAGAGCGAGGGGGTATGATGAGCGCGCTGCTGTTTCTGCTTCTCGCGTCCACAGGGGCGCTCGCCGAGGACATCGACATCACGCTCTGCGTAAAGATCCACACCGACTTCGAGGACCCGGGGGGGGATTTATGGGCCACGAACGGGAACAGGAGGGCGAGGGGTGCGTACTACGTCGTGGCCGACAACCACCCTCTGGGAATGTCGGGTTTCCTGGACGAGGACGGGTGCAAGGATCTGACCATCGACGTCACCGACACCTATGATGTGACGATCTTCTCGGAGGCGCAGGTCAACGGGATCGACCTCGAGTCCTACGAGGTCAGTTGTACAGGCTGGAACGGAGATGACTGCGAGACATGGGACGAGGCGCTTGCCAGCTACACGGTGGCCGACATCGCCAAGGTGAACACGACGCCCCTGCTCATCGTGCCGGGTGACCAGACCTGGTACAACCTCGCGGTCGGGATGTTCGCTGTCCATCGCAACGACATGAACCTGGGGACCTACTCATCCATCGGCGCCATCCCGCTGGACGGTCGACTGGCGACCTTCCCCACCCTGAGCCTGGACGCTGGGATCACGAAATAGCGTCACTCGGTCACACTTCGCCTTCGCCTTCGGTATCCACGTACGGAGGCACAATGATGACCCTGCCCGCGACCCTGCCCGCCCCCTCGTCCCGCCCTGCCCGCCTGCTCGTGCCCCTGCCACCATGCGAGGGTGGGCCCTCCGCGCGCTGCCCAGTCTGCGGCGCCGGCTCGGTCTCCGACGACCATCACGGCCGCTACACCTGCGGCGCGGGCTGGCCCGACGACGGGGTCTCCTCGCCCTGCCCCGCACCGCCCGCCCGCGTGGTCATCGCCCTGCTCAGAGCCTGGTTCCGCAAACAGGAGCTGTGGCAGGCCGCGGCGTTCCTGCGCCGCCATGCCGCGCGCACCACACCCACCCCCCGCGCCCACCACACGCCCCCGGCCTGGCTGCTTCCCCAGGGCACCCGGCACGCCCCTCCCGTGACCTGCCCTGTCTGCGACGACACCGTGGCAGCCGTGGAGCCCGGCCGTTGGCACTACCGCTGTGGCATGTTGATGCTCGAGCTACCCGGCACACCCGACCAACGCGCACCCGCCTGGCGGGCCTGCCTCCCCTGCCAGCGACCGCCCATGGACAAGGTCGTCGAGGCCTTGGCCGCCATGCCCGACTGCCCGCTGAACATCAGGGACTTGCACCAGCTGCGGCACCTCGTGGCCGAGGTGTGTTGGATCTAGGGAGCGCGGACGGCGGGATCCGATGGGAGTGAGTGCTGCCTGATGAGAGGCGACAGCGGTCCGCCGGGGCGGACACGTGGAGCGTCTCCGCGACGTGA
>CAZVHW010000770.1:0-2953 GCA_964626835.1 uncultured Enterobacterales bacterium | reverse complement strand
GAAGATGTTGGAGCCGACGACGTTGGCCACGGCCAGGTCCGCGCGCCCGTGCAAGGCCGCGATGACGCTGGTGACCAGCTCGGGCAGGCAGGTGCCGACGGCCACGACGGTCAGCCCGATGACGCGCTCGGAGATTCCGGCGTCGCCAGCGATGTTCACGGCACCGGAGACCAGCAAGCGGGCACCCACGACCAGCACCCCGCTGCCTATCACCACACCCCCCACGGACAGGGACCAAGTGCGCAGGGTCTCGGCCATGGGCACGCGCTCGGCCACCGAACCGAAGATCTTCTTCTCGTGATCGTGGGCCACGTCCCGGGCCAGGCGCACGGTCCAGGCCACGAAGATCACCAGCCCCACCAGCAAGAATCCGCCCTCGAGGCGGTCCAGCAAGCCGTCGCGAGCCAGCATGTGCAACCAGCAGGCCGCGAGCAACATCACGGGCCACTGGAGGCGGATGGTGATCCCTTGCACCACCAGGGGGATGATCAGGGGCGTGATGCCC
This sequence comes from uncultured Enterobacterales bacterium, assembly GCA_964626835.1. Classification (GTDB taxonomy): domain Bacteria; phylum Myxococcota_A; class UBA796; order UBA796; family JAFGLY01; genus CALDOK01. Next base: position 2,448 of record CAZVHW010000770.1, on the reverse strand, counting down.
AGGATCAGCACGATGTTGTAGATGTTCGAGCCCACCACGTTGCCCATCGCCACGTCAGGGGAGCCCTGAAGGGCAGCCGCCAGGCTGACCACCAGCTCGGGCATGGACGTACCAGCCGCCACGACGGTCGCGCCGATGATGGCGGGGGGAATGTTCAGGCGTCGGGCGATGGCGGTGGCACCGCGCACCAGCGCTTCACCGCCCAGCGCGAGCAGTACGAGGCCGGCGACGATGGAGAGGATGTCCAGCAAGGAGTGCTCCGTTCGTTAGCGAGCCGCCAGGGAGGCGAGCGTCGTGCGGCCACCACGGGCGAGAAACGAGGCATCGGACCCGATGGTGATCAGCCGGTAGCCCGCCTCCACCATGCGGCGTGCGTAGGCGGGGCTGGCGCAGTGGATACCGGCGGCGACGCCGTGTGCGCGGGCGCGCCGAGGCAGATCGAGGATGACCTCCAACAGCTCCGGCTCCTCGCGGTCGGACCCCGGGCCGTACCCCGAAGACCAAGCCAGGTCGTTGGGACCCACGAACACCGCCCCGAGCCCCGGCACCGCGAGGATGCAGTCCAAGCGCTCCAGGGCGCTGGGCGTCTCGACCTGCACGATGGGCATCACCTCGTCGTTGGCCCGCGCGGCATAGGACGCCGAGCCATCCAGGCCGGCCCGCACCGGACCCCAGGACCGCACGCCCAGGGGTGGGTAGAGGCAGGCCCGCACGAAGGCCTCGGCCTGGTCTTCGGTGTCGATCATGGGACAGATGATCCCGTGGGCACCCCGGTCGAGCGCCTTCATCACGGCGCCAGGATCGAGCCAGGGTACGCGGAGCAGGGGCAGGACACCTTGTCCGTGCAGGGTCTGCAGGATGCGCAAGGCGTCGGGATCATCGATGGCGCCATGCTGCAGATCGAGAACCAGGGCCGGCCAACCCTGCCGGGCCAGGATCTCCGCCGCGAGGGGTTCGGGCAAGGTCAGCCAGCAGGCGTGGACGGGGACATCACCCATCAAGCGAGCGCGGAGCGTGTTCGGGCTCACGGCTACTCCTCGGACTCGAGGTCCTGGACGTGTGCGAAGCGGGCACCGGGCACCATGGGTACGTCAGGCGTGGCCACACCCAGGGAGAACTGCGTCTTCAGGGCCTCCTCGATGCTCATGTTCACCGGGTGGAGCTTGCTGCGTCGAGTGGCGATGACGAAGCCCAGGTGCAGATGGTTGGTGGGAAGGAAGACCACGACCTCGTCGTCCGGGCCGGGCTGGTCGTGCTCGTCCTTGACCAAGAAACAGACGACCCAGAGGTCGTTGCCCGGCCACTCGAGGGCCACCACCTGCTTGAACGCCTTGTGCCCGTCGTCGCCGAGCAGCGGGGCGACCACCTGCTTCACCGCGCTGTACACCGTGCGGACCATGGGGATGTCGTCGATGTGCCGCTCGAGCCTGCGGGCGGCCTGCCTGAACACCACGAGCCGCATCAGGAAGCCGGCCAGCAGGATGGCGACGAGCGTGGAGAGCACGCCCAGGCCGGGGATGTGCACCGGCAGGTAGGCCTGCAACACCGGGGCCATGGACTGGTCCACGTACCGGAACACGAACACCAGGACGCGGATCGTCACGTAGACAGGCAACAGGGCCACCAGCCCATAGACGAACTGCTGTCTGAAAAACCTCCACACAATCCTCGTGTACCTGACAAGCATGGCTGGGCCTCGCGTTCTCGGGTGGTGCCTGGTGAGCACTGTATACACTGCGCCACACCGATGCACGGCATCAACCCGGAGCAGCCAGCGCCGAGATAGGGGCACGCAGCCGGAGGCCCCATGACACTCCCGACGCCGCTCCAAGCCATCCTCTCGTGCCTCCTCCTGGCCAGCTGCGGGCCATGCACCAACACGGCCCCCGGTCCCCAGTCTCACGTCCAGACCGCTCCGGGCGCGGCCGCCGAGCCAGACACCGCGCTGCAGACCCACATCGTCATCGCAGAGTCGCCCCAAGCCCTGGTGTCGTGGTCGAAGGCGACGGACGAGCAACGCGAGAGCGGCGAGGGTCTGATCGACAGCGTCGTCTACGGCCAGAAGATCTTCCTCCGCCTCGCGGTCTCCGCCTATCCGGTTGTACCCGACGTCCCGTTCCAGCTCGATGGAGAGCTGCGGCTCCTGGCTCCCGACGGCGCGCTGCTCCACGAGCAACCCGCCCAAGCGACCGCGGCACAGCTGGACCGGGACGCCCCAGGCGTGCTGATCCTCTCCCCAGGAATGGACGTCATCTTCGATCCAGGGGATCCCATCGGCACCTACAGCCTCCGCGGCACCATCCACAACGGCGACGACAGCACGGAGCTACAGCACAGCTTCGAGGTGGCCGATGGCGGGGTCCAGCTGTCCCCCGACAGCTTCTGACCCCTGCCATGCGCATCCTGGACGCCCGCGGAGTGGAGGTCGCATTCGGCGACCGGCTGGTG
>CAZVHW010000769.1:0-2977 GCA_964626835.1 uncultured Enterobacterales bacterium | reverse complement strand
GCTCGAGCCCCTTGACCACGCGCATCGTCGCCGGTGGCGGACCCGCTGTGGAGCACGACGGTGCGGAGGCGCATGGGAGCCCCACAGCGCGGACAAGAAACCTTGTCCTCTTGGAGCGACGGGTCCACCGAGTGAGCCGCTTTCTCATGAGCTTCCGGCGCGCCACCAGGTCAACGCCGGTCGGCGTCGTCTTCGGCAGAACGTGAATCCCCACTGCAGTGAGCAGCGAAATGGCGACAGAGCTTCCGCCCCGAGGGATCGATCGCAAAGGCCACCTGGCGATACCGCTCCCCAACCGGGACAAGCAAGGCCAGATCGTTGAGCAGATCCAGGGACGCCTCGACGCGGTCGGGCGTGAGCGTGGGCAGGGTGGGCTTGGTCCCGGGCAGCAGCTCCCAGCCTCGCTCACCGGTGCTGAATCGAAGCCTGCGGTTCTCGTTGTCGTAGCGCGAGACAGCCACAGCAACGTGCTGCTGCAGGACCAGCTCTTCCATCAGCTCGGCGAGGACCTCACGCAGCGGAAAACGGCCTCGGCGAGACCACCACTGCTCGAAGTGGACCATCGAGATGCGCTGAAAGTGCCCGGTGAGCGCGTAGGTCCGCAGCGCCCCCGCCTCTGAAGGCACCACAGCACGGATGAGGCCCAGGACTCCCGCCGTGAGGCGAAGCACCCCGAGAACGGCGGACTTGGGATCGCCCTGCTGCAGCGCGGGTAGCACATCGTTCCAGATGGCTTCCCACGGCTTGCGATCGACGACCCACCGCATGGCCTCCCCCAGATGCTCGGGCAGCTCACTCGCAGGGCGGTCCAGCCAGGCAAGCTCGGGCATCGACGTCAACGCCTCCTGGATTCGCCGCTGCATGGAGGGGACGTCCTTCACACCCTCATGCATCCAGTGCTCCACCAAGGACAGCCACGACTCGAGCGCGAACCGCTGAAGCTGACGAACCTGAAACACCCGCCAACGCCTGGCAACCGCATCGAGGTGCGTGGGCATCGCCTCCCGCTCCGGACGCCAGGCGAGCAAGCGATCCCGGATGTCCTGGGTGGTCACCCCGTCGCCTTCGTTCAGCTCCCCGACCCAGTGCAACAGCAGGGCCATGGTGTGCGCTCGATCGTCGTCCGCCTTTCGCCCGTCGAGGTTGAACAAGGCACGGATGTACGGCTCGCGTTCGGGCCTGGGAGCGCCATCCCGACCCACGATCACCATCCCGTGCCGGGCCAGGTCGATGATGGCATCCCGGGCCAAGGCCTTTGGTGCATCGAAGCTCTCGAGCAGCTGGTAGTGGCGCGACGCTCGCAGCAGAGAATCCAGAGCCCGAACCAGTGAGAGGCCTCGCCCCTCCGAGGCGACGGGGATTCCGCCCGGGGTCGTGATGAACCCCATGCCATCTGGCTTGGCAGATGGGCCATACTGAACGGCGGCCAGGGCGCTGGTCTCGTGGGTGCGCTGGTAGTCGGCAAAGCGCACAGGCACAGGGTCCAGCTCCGCCACGTGCTTGTAGCTTCCGCTGCCAAGGCCCCCGGTCCTCCCGCCGAGCTCCACCCCGACCTCCTGCTGGCCGACAAGCTGAATGGTCTCCACCAGCTCGAGGAAGGCGTTGAACTGCGCCTTGGTGACCTCATCGCGGTTGCCGGTATTCTCGAGGAATCGCCACGCAATCCACGCGACGATGGTGTGCTGCCGTGCCGAACGGATGGTGTTGTTGAAGACGCCGGTGAGCTGCCCCAGCATGGCGAGGTTGGCGGCGCGGGTGCCCAGGAAGTCCACGCCTACCGAGCTGTCGGGCGTGGCGGATGACCACGCGGGGGAGCTCGACGGGAGCAGGGCGATGGTGTTCTTCAAATCGCCTCCGAGGGAAGCAGCCAGCGGCGGCACATGCCATTGCCACACTGCGCAGGTTGCAGAGCCGCCAGCTTCGACCGGACCTGGGCGGACAAGGTGATGTTGCAGCCGGGACAGGTGTCGAGCCAGGGGACAACGGACATTGGAGGCCGCCGACTATCCACCGCTTGGAGCAGCCTCTTCTCGTCGATCTGCAGCCCCGGGTATCCAAGCTCCTTCTTCGCAGCCTTCAGCAGCTCGGGGAAAGTGTTCTCACCCGATCCACGCCTCGCCATCGCACGGGCCAGCCAGTGAACACGATCCGAGGGAGCGGGCCTGCTCGCCAGATCCGCCAATGACTCCTTCAGCTCATCGACACCACCCGGCAACAGAGGTCCCAAGGCCTTTGGCAACGCTGGCTCGGGCAGCGTCCCATCAGCGAAACGTTCGAACGCTGCGAGCGCCTCCCGTAGGCCATCCCCACTCAGCGTGGGATGGCCTTTGCCCGCACCCTCACCCTCCAAACGCCCACCCTTGGCTCGCCAGTGCAACAGGCTCATCAACCCAGCCAGCAAGGAGACGATCTCCTGATCCGGTTCCACCCCCTTTGCGGGAACCAACAGACCGATGACCGGCCCTGCAGAGACGCTCCGCCGTACAGCGAACAGGGCTCGCACCACGGAATCCACGCCCCTCCACAGGTCGTCGAAGTTCTCATCGTCCCGCAGTCGATAGCGGAGAATCAACCTGGCACACAGCCCAGCGTAGGCCAAGACGTGCCCCGGATGAGCAGGACGACTGTGCAGGCGGTGGCAAGCATACACAAAGGAATCCTCGTAGTTCTCGAGCGCAAAGCGCACGCTGCGAGGCAGTCCTCGCTGCTTGCTCGCACCGCCACCCTTGCGACTCTCATCATCATCAGCGTCGTCGTCATTCCTCTTCACAGGTGGTGTGTCGAGAATCCGGAACGCGCGAAGCATCGCCGACCGGGCCGCTTCGATATGCCTTGCCTTGCTGCCCCCCGTACGATCGCTGCCAGGACTGAACCCAGCGGACGCCGCATCGTAGAGAAGGCGTACAGGAACGGCAACGTCGTCTCTGCTACGCCCGCTTCCAGAGCCACGTCCAGACGATAGGACCCCTCGGCTCCC
>CAZVHW010000768.1:0-2978 GCA_964626835.1 uncultured Enterobacterales bacterium | reverse complement strand
CGCGGGTCCCCGCGTTGACACCTCGAGGGCGCTTTGTCCTTCTTATCCCCGATCACCATGGACAGGGCCGACGCCGAGCACCGTGATCACGTCCTGCGCGCCTACCTTGCGGGCAGGAACTGGGACAAGACGAGGGAGCTGCAGCTCGTGCGCGAGCTTGTGTCCCACAGCGCGGAGCTGCTGCCCGAGTTTCCGCTGTTGGTGGAGCACGAGTGGGAGCTGTGCCCAGGCCACAGTGCTGGCGGCAAGGGCGACCTGGTCTTTTACGATGGGCAGCGTGCCTTCGCGGTCGTGGAAGTCAAGGTCGTCGCGAACGCGGCGGGGACCGCCTCGAACCGACGCAGGAGGGTGGAGTGCCAAGGGAGGAAGTATGCGGCCGGGTTGGAGTCGAGATTCCCGTCCTCGACAGTGCTCGCGCTGGTCTACACCGACGACGGCGCCAACCCGGGCCTCCGGCCTGCGGATGAGAGACGTCCCGGCCGAGTACTCGGCAGTGAAGGTCCGCTTCCGAGCATCCAGTAGCTGCACAGGAGTGCAGCAGCAGAGCACGTCGCTGTACACGTCATGCCTCCCTTCCGACCGCTCAGTCGTGCGCCGCGACCCAGTCCACGTCGCCTGTGTGGTTGGCGGAGGTGTGGATGGTGAAGCCTCCCACGGCCTTGTCGGCGTACCAGGTGGCGACCTCGGCGTCGGGTGACAGGGTGATGCGGTAGTTGGTGTCGGCGAAGGCGGCTCCGAAGACCACGGCCTTGCTGGCCTCGGCGGCGAAGGTTGCGGAGCCGCGCTTGATCTTGGCGCTGTCGGCGTCGACGTAGGACTTGGACGCGGCGTCTGAGTCTGCGGCGGGATCGGGCACGGTGACGGTGCCGGTGAAGGTGGGGGAATCGGCCTTGAAGCGCCCGCCAGGCTGGCAGGCTACCCGTACACGCGGGTCCCCGCGTTGACACCTCGAGGGCGCTTTGTCCTTCTTATCCCCGGGGGGCGGTTTTGGTGTGTGGGGTTCGAGACGTGAATCATCTTCGTGTGGCACCGTAGGGCCTCGGGGTTGAGCGAAGCGCCATCGCTCTCGTATACCGCTCCGCAGACGGTGGAGGCCGACATGATGCACGAGTGGTTCAAGTACTCGGAGAAGACCCGCTATGCGTATGCCAAGAAGGACGAACTACTTGAGGCCGTGCTGAATCCGCGCAACCTCGGGCCGTTGATGGCCACGCTCGAGGTTCCCGGGAAGCCCGCGACACTCAAGCGTCTTTCGGCAGACGAGAAGCTTGAAGCCATCTCCCACCAGATCGAGCACCTCAAGGCAGCACCGACCTCTTTCTGGCACGGTTTGGACGAACTCGACATTCTAGCTGGAGCGTTTTGGCGGGCGCAGATTACGAAGGCTGCGCGTCACAGGATGTGGCCGTCTGTGCGGAAGGAAGCAGACCTTCTGCTCCCCATGTCCCGCGCCTTGGAAGCAGATGGATACCAGCCCTTCAAGGAGATCTCGACCGGAAGAAGGCGGGTCGATATTCTCGGATTCAAGAGATCTGGCTTCATCTTCAAGACTGACAAGCTGGTCGCTGTCGAATTGAAGAACGACTTTCAGGAACTCAAGAAGGGCTTCAACCAGATGACGACCTACACCTCCTACGCCAACCTCGTGTACCTGGGATGCACCCCCGCGCTCTGTGTCCAGTTCCTGGATGAGCACACCAAGGGAAGACGGGTGAAGAAGTGGGATCCCAACGCTCTGGATGAGAAGCTGCGCCGAGCAGGCCTGGGGTTGTCATTGATCGAGGGTGAGGAAACAGAAGACGTCATCGACGCGAAGTGGTTCGAAATCGACGACGAGAAGAAGGTGGAAGTACTTGAGCAGCTCCGACCTGCGACGGTGGTTGACACCCTGTAGTAGAGCGCCAGTCGGGAAACACAGGCTGGCGGGGTTCCTGAGCACAGATTGACTCTTGGGGCGCCCCCAGTGCTCGGGTCAGCGTCTACCGGCCTCCAGCCGGCGAGACAGCGTTCCGCTCAATATCAAGCTGTAGGTAGCGGAAGCGCCCAAGCCCCATCGGGCGCGAGTAGTCCATCCAGCGAAGACGATACTCTCCTTCAACTCGGACGGTCACGACCCGGCCCCTCTTGGTCCCTTCGCTGGTCTTCTCACCCCATGCCAGTTCGCCCGGCTCTACCACGCGCCCCTCGTGAAGACGGAAGGCGGCATCGAGCGTCACTCTGGTGGGCGTGCGCCAGTACAAGCTATCGTTCGTGAGTGCCACGACGAATCCCTGGTCGATCTCCTTGCTGGCCACGAGGCCTTCGAGCCGGGACACGTCCCGCCAGAAGTCGTAGCGCCGAACGTCTTGGGCTCCGTGGTTGCGCAGCGCGAAGACCTCGTCGCAGTCAGTCAGGGTGACCCCTCGTGTCATGTACTTGAGCTCGAGCCCGACCCTACTCCCAGCCACCTCGCAGCGAAGGTCCAGGTACTGCCGCCTCCCGTCCACCTCGAACGGCCACTCCAGCCGGACCTGTTCCACGAGCTTGCGGTCCCGTAGCTCCCACGCCAGCTCGTGCTGGAAGTCGGCCTCGGAGTGGAACACGGCCCTGCGCCTGGCGAGCGAACCGAGAACCTCGACCAGCTGTTCCTTCCTCATCGCCTCTCCTGCGCCCTCGTCAAGGCCCCGACAGGCTCTCGACACCTTCATGCGGAGCCTACACCATCCCGACTGCCAGAGGGACCTGCCGACTGACAGCCCCCCTGATCCCGACCACCCTCCAAAGCCCCATACCGCCCTGCCCCCAACACTGAACTGACAGAGCGATCCCCTCGACTGTCATACTGGCACCCGCCCCTCCGCGTGAAATTCCAGGGGTGAGCCACCGCCCCGCCAACGCCGAGACCGACGCCCTGCTGGACGAAGCGCTGGAGATCTTCCAGCCCCGCACGTCGCGCCGCCTGAGCCGCGAGGACGCCCGCGAGATCTACGTGAATCTCA
>CAZVHW010000767.1:0-2984 GCA_964626835.1 uncultured Enterobacterales bacterium | reverse complement strand
GGCCTGCGCCTCGAAAACCTGTGGGTCTACGACCAGCTGGTCCGCTCGGCCCCCTCGCCCCGGGCCACGGGCCGCCTTCCGCTCAACGAGCAGCTCACCCTGGTCGGCACCGCGGGTGCATACCACCAGTGGCCGCCGCTCGACCTGGTGGTGGCGCTGCCCGTGGGCCCCTACCTCGGCCTCGAGCGCGCCTGGGCGGGCAGCGTGGGCCTGCAAGCCAGCTGGGCTCGACTCAGCGCCGAGTCCACCGCATACGGTCGCTGGCTGACCGACATCACCCTCGAGGAAGACGACGGCAGCCTGGGCCAAGGCCGGGGCGCAGCCTGGGGCATCGAGAACCTGGTGCGGGCCGACATGGGCGAGCTGGCGGGCTGGGTGAGCTACACCTGGAGCCGCTCGCTGCGCCAGGAAGAGCCCGGCGACCTCTGGGAACCCCACGACTGGGACCAGCCCCACAACCTGGTGGCGGTGCTGGCCTGGGAGCTACCCGCCGGCTGGGTGCTGGCCACTCGTTTTCGTGTCTCGAGCGGATTTCCCGTGGACGAAGACGTCGAGTACGCCTATGACGTGCTCATCATGGACCAGCGCTGCATCGCCGATCCGAGCGTCACGGGTCGCTACGGCATCTGCCCCGATCCCCAGGGACGCCTCTCCGCCAACCACAGCCTGGACTTCAAGCTCACCCGCACCTGGTCCCTACGCTCCTGGTCCATCGAGACCTACCTCGACGTACAGAACGTCTACAACCGACGCAACCCCGAGCCGGTCATCACCGGGAGCATCGACGTCGGCACCATCTACGCCTTCGGCTTTCCCATCCTTCCCGTCTTCGGGGTCAAAGGCGTGTACCGACGATAGCTACCAGTTGTTTCTGGTATTTTTGGATTGACTGACTTGCCATGCTCTGGCATCCTCTCTTGGCGAGCGCAAATCTGGCCCGAAATACCCTGAGACCCACCACCTCCAAAGGCGTAGAGAAGCCATTCATGGCCTGGTTCAGCAAGAAAGACAAGCCAAAGCCGGCGCCTGCCGAAAAGCCGAGCGCGCCGGCCCTGGGTGCCAAGCTCGAGCTTCCACCACTCTCCCGCGCGCTGTCCGCCAACGAGCGCGCTTTCCTGGTCACCTGCTGCGACGGTTCGGTGCCAGCGTTGATCACCTGGCCCGAGCTGGGCATCATCCGCCAGGTCACCTTCAGCATGGTCGACGGCGACGAGATCCGCTTCCGCATCGCGGCCGACAGCGGCGTCCCCTACAAGTGCCGCCCGCGCACCCAGTGCGTGGTCTCGTTTTTCTTTCGCGATCGCACCGCCGCCTTCATCGGCTACGAAGAAGTGCTGGCTTCGGGCAACCGCAGCGACACCATGGTCCTGCGCATGCCCACTCAGCTCGCGGTCGAAGGCCGCACTCGCTTCCGCATTCCCATCCTGCCCAAGCTCGGCCTAGTCCTCGAAGTGGTCCACGAAAACCACCGCATCACCGTGCCCGAGCCCATCGACATCAGCGTGGCCGGCGTCATGTTGGCCTTTCCCAAGGCCACCGACCCGGGCCTGCCCACCGACCAGGAGCTGGGGCTGATCCTCGAGCTCGAGGGCGATAGCTTCCGCGTCCCCATCAGCGTCCGCCAGCGCCAGGTGCGCCCAGGTGACGTCCGCTACGGCTGCCTCTTCCACAACGGCCACAACGGCTTCACCTACGACCAAGACGTCGAGCTCAACGACCTGATCATGGGCATCGAGCGCTACTGGGCCAGGAACCGCAACCGCTAGCCCGTTTTCCGGTATGCTCGATGCATGCCGCTGACCGTCGATCTCCAGACAACCATGGCACAGCAACGAACCCCCTGGGACCGCTACTTCATGAACATCGCGCGCGTGGTCTCCTCCCGCGCCACCTGCGACCGCAAGTACGTGGGTGCGGTGATCGTGCGGGACAAGACCATCCTGAGCACCGGCTACAACGGCAGCATCCGCGGCATGCCCCACTGCAGCGAGGCCGGTCACGTGATGGAAGACGGCCACTGCGTGGCCACCATCCACGCCGAAATGAACGCCATCATCCAAGCCGCCCGAAACGGCGTGCGCATCGAGGACGCCGGCATCTACATCACCGCCAGCCCCTGTTGGTCGTGCTTCAAGGCCCTGGCCAACGCCGGCATCAGGCGCATCTGCTACGGCGAGTTCTACCGTGCGGAACGCAGCTTCGAGGTGGCCGAGCGGCTGGGCATCCAGATGGTGCACATCCCCCTCGAGGACGGAGCCACCGTGCCGGTGCCCCCCGCACAAGGGCCGCGGCACGGCTAGTCGTCCAGGCACCACTTCGAGGTGCACCATTGACGGCCTGACGACTCCACTCAGAGTCACCAAGCCGCCGGGGCTGGAACCACTATGAGCAAGATCAGCATATGAGCGGCCTGCACGCTACAACGTCGGCTCTGCTGTAGACGTTCTGTCAGGCACCATTGCCCAGGTGGGGGCCTCCCGATACATGTCGCGTCGTTCCTGACCGCCTGTATTCTGCAGGATTCCACTCCAAAGCCCCGGTATCAGTGAACCGGGCTCTTCCCTCCAAAGGAGCATTCCATGTCGTACATCGACCAGGTCATGGAGCTGGTGATCAAGAAGAACCCAGCTGAGCCCGAGTTTCATCAGGCGGTCAAGGAAGTCGTCGACTCCCTCGCCGTGCTCTTCGAGCGCCGCCCCGACTATCGCCACGCCCGCCTCCTCGAACGCTTCGTCGAGCCCGAGCGCGTCATCATGTTCCGGGTCCCCTGGCTCAACGACCAGAACAAGGTCGAGTGCAACCGCGGCTTCCGCATTGAGTTCAACAGCGCCATCGGCCCCTACAAAGGCGGCCTCCGCTTCCACCCCACCGTCTACTTGGGCATGCTCAAGTTCCTCGCCTTCGAGCAGATCCTCAAGAACTCGCTGACCACCCTCCCCATGGGCGGCGGCAAGGGCGGCTCGGACTTCGACCCCAAGGGCAAG
>CAZVHW010000766.1:0-2986 GCA_964626835.1 uncultured Enterobacterales bacterium | reverse complement strand
CGGCGTTGCAGAATGTCGCCGTGACGGTCCTCATTGCCGAGCTCGAGCGGCTGGCCCGCTACGCGTGGCAAGCGAAACGGCTAGGGCCCGAGGATACCGAGGAAGCCATCCAGGACGTGCTCTTCAAGCTCGTGCGGGGGGGGGCGCGGCGTCATCAACCCGGAAAACAGCCCTGCACGAACGCCGAAGCGACCGCCTTTCTGGGCACGGCCCTCCGGCGGGGGCTGGTGAGCATCTGGCGGAAGAAGAGGCGCACCGTCGCTTGGCTTCACAGGGAGTCCGAGGACGGCAAGTCGGTGCCCATGGAGTATGCGACCGAAGAGGGACGCTCGGCTCCCGACGCCGTGGTGGGCGTGCAGGAGGCCCTGGGGAAGGCTCGGCGGATTGTGTTCGTCGTCTTCGGCGGCCAGAGCGTCCGAGCGCTCAACAAACAAACCGATCGCGAGGGTCGCCAGCGCGCGCTGGACCAGCTCGAGGCCATGTACGACGAGCGTCTGTCGCGCGATGATCTGGTGTTGCGGGAAATGCACTCGACGGGGAAGACTCGCGCCACCGTCTACTCCCGCGTTCAGAAAGCCCACCGACGAGCTCGCCGGGGCCTGTTCGATCAGTACCGGCGAGCGGTCGGTGCCGGGGATGTTCCCGAAGATCTGGGGGAGTGGGTGGATCAGATCTTCCGCCGACTGTCCGACCGCCAGCTGGGTGAGAAATGAACCCGCTGACCCAGCCAGCTGTCCGGTATCGTTCGCGCGGCGCGTCGGTCCCGGATGAGAGGAACTCATGACCAAGACAACGCTGCATGACGAGCTTTCCCGCCTCGGGCTCTCTGGAGTTGGCTGGGTCGACACCGTCTTGCTGCCACCTCCCGACGACGACGAGGAGCTGGGAGCCGGACTGCGCGACGTACTTCTTGCGGCGGCGATGTTCTGGTCCACCTCCGTACCGTTGGCCGAACAGGCAGGCTTCGAGCTGGAGTGCGGCCAGGACTGCGCGAGCCACGTGCGGGTCAGCGCCGATAGCGAGCTTGCGCTTCGTACGGGAAACGAGCCCGGCCCTGGGTCCGTCCATTGGTCCCGGGGGGAAGAGCGCAAGGTCGTAAGCCTCGACCTCCGGGCGCTGGGGAGTGCTGCCATGACGCTACAAAACGGCGACACGCTGGTCCTGGTCCACGGCGACGACGGGATCACGGTTGGCCTCCACCGAGACCCGGCGGGGACCGATCTGTTTGGCGGTGGTGACTCGCCCCTGCTCCCTTGGATGCAAGGGATAGACGATCCCTGGATGCAAGGCGAGATCGCGGCCATCCACGAGGCCGATCCCTGGGGCCACCTGCGAACGGTGGCGCGCTTCGCCCGTCTGGTCGAGGCTCCGTCTGACAAGGCAGCCTTCGATCGTCTGATGCGTGGGGAACCCGAACCCGCCCTGCTCGCCCCGCGCGAGTGGGCGCAGAGTTGGACACCGCGACAGCGGGAGTGGGTCGAAGACCTGGTCCTGGGCGATGTCGACGACCTGATCGAGAGGCTCGATCGTCTGGAGGCCGAAGACGACCCTGCAGACGAAGGTTGGCGGGTCCGGTTGGCCCACGTGTTGCGGGCCCGCGACGATCTGCAGGGAATCTGTCTGCTGCTGGCCCAGGGCGGAGACAACAGCTTGCCGGTTCAGGCCGTCTCGGCTCTCGATGCCAAGGGCGAACGGTTCGCCTTCGCCTTGGGCGGTGAGCCGGTGCTCGAAGATCGGCAGCTCCAGCGAGCGCGCAACCTGGAGATGGCCCAACAGTGGTGGACCCGCTTCTCCCAGGCCGGCGCCACGTGAGCGTTCGCGGCTTGCTGGGCGAAGGTCAGCTCAAGCGGAGCCAGCGAGACCGTCTGCGACGGGCCCTCGCGGCTGGGCCCTGGTCCTGGCCCTGGGACGACGACGAGTTGGTCCGGCGTGGGGCGGATCTCGTCGACGTGCCTCCCGCGGACCCTCCCATCGGCTGTGTGGCACTGGTCACGGCGGTGGTGCGGAGGGAGCGGCTGGTGGGTGGTGGGCTGTGGCACCAGCCACGAAGTCCCGACCGCACCCATGCGCGGCCACTGGGATCAGAGGCGCGGCTGGCGTGGAAAAACGCTGTCGCCGCGCTGCCCAGAGCCCTTCCCATGCTCACCCGGCTCCCGCTGGGTTGGGACCGTGAGCCCTCCTCGCTGGAGCGCTTCGCCTTCGAGTTCGCGCCTCGCGAGAGTTCACGGCTCAATCCCGTGGTCGACGGTCCGTCGTTTGGCCTGGGCTTCCTGTTGGTGCTCGCCTCGAAGCTCATGAACCATCCGGTTTCGGGGGCGGTCATCGCCTCGGCCGCCATCGACCCGAGCGGCAGGCTCGGGCCGGTGGCAGGCGTCGAGTGGAAGCTTCGGGTCATCTCGGCCTGGGCGCCTGGCGTGACCACGGTATTGGTGGCAAGAGAGCAGGCAAAGGCCTGGCGGGAAGAGGTGAGTCGGCAGCGCCTGGCCCTCCGGGTTCAGGGCTATCTTCGGGCCTCCGACGTCCTGGAGGATCTCTTCGGAGAGGCGGTGCGCGAGCACGTTGCGGGCATGGACGAGGGGGCGCGGTCGCACTTCGTCAAGCGGATGTTCGACCAGGCCAACACCGACGCGGCCTACCTGGTGGACTGGCTCCCCGTGGACAGGGTCACCCAGCATGCGTTGCGAGGTTGGGGTGACCGGTTGGACATCTACGACCGCTGGCGCTTGCGCTATGCCAACGCCGTCGCTGCGCGCCACGAGAACCGTCACGTCCAGCTGGACATGCCGCCCGCAGGCTTCCTCGCACCACCCAATCTCCATCCCCCTACGGCGCTCAAGGTGGTCGCCCATCTCGTCCAGCACTCCGCCGACGTGGGCTCGCCTCCCGGCCCCAACGTGCTCGCGATGGCCGACGCATGGATCTCGGCACATCCGAGCGACGTGCGCGCCCAGCGAGTCAGGTCCCCACCGATCTGAGCGCGGCGCAG
>CAZVHW010000765.1:0-3002 GCA_964626835.1 uncultured Enterobacterales bacterium | reverse complement strand
ATCCTCACGACCCGACTTGCCCCAGTTGCACGAGTCGTATTTCGTGAGCCCTTTCGTCGTGCACGCCCCCGCATCCACGCACGCACGGTACTGACCCACCGTCACCTCGCTACGAGCCATCTCGAAACTCTCACCTGAGATGCTCACCCACTCGATCCCGGACCGACCCGCGCTGACGGCACCGCCACCAGCGTCCTCGCGCCCGGAGTCACCCGTGTCTCGGTACGAACCCAGCCACGCCTGCGCCTTGGACACTTCGGGAGCGCGCACCGACCGCTCGTACCGTCCCGTCCGATCCTCGACCCACACCTTCGCAGAGCCGTACTCCGACACGAACAGCTCCACCGCAGCCTTCGCCTCGGGGCCGCCCTTCCCCACGATCGGCGCCATCCGAGACCACATCTCCGACGCCTCGCGCTGCTTCACCGCCTCCGCCGCGTCCAGCTTCTCCTCGCGATCCGCCTGCAGCGAAGCCAGCAGCTCCCGCTCCTTGCGCGCCGCTTCTGCCTGCTGAGCCTCCAGCGCCTCCCGCTGGCGCTGCGCCAGCTCGAGCTGAGCCAGCTTGTCCGCCATGTCGCCCGAACCTCCGCTCGATCCCACCGACAGGCCACCACCATCCACCACAGCGGTCGAGGTGGGCGCGCTGCCACCCACCACGAAGCCCGTGAGGTCGGGAGCCTTCTCACGTCCATGGGCCAGGACCAGATCGGCCCCCGGGCCCAGCAGCTCCGGTTCCTGGGGGCGACCCTGGACCACCTCGTACAGCGCGCTCGATGTGTAGTCCAGCGCCTCCTCGACAGTGACAGTACCGTCGCGGTCACGATCGCCCCAACCCCGCAGGGCACCCAGCAGCAGGTAGCTGAACGCAGGCCGCGCCGCGCCAGGCAAGGGCCCCGCGAACTGATCCCCACGGGCGGCGCTGATCACCGTGGAACGCTGAGGCCGCCACGAACCCGAGAGCAGAGAGTTCTGCAGGCCGTCCACCAGCACCGCACCGCCCTCGGCGCGTCCCGAGAAGCAGGCGTCCAGCAACACCACGGTGTGCGCCTGCTGGCCCGACTCCAGCGCCTGGAGTAGCTCGCGCCGTGGCAAGGCGCGGGAGTAGAGGCCCACCGGCGTGAGCTGGGCATCGGCGCCGATAAGCACCCCGTCCTGCCCGTCCTGCGACGGTGCTCCGTGGCCGATGAACAGCACCCACAGGGTGCCCCCGGGATCGACCCTGGACGCGGCGGTCTGGGCCTCGAGCAGTATGGCCTCCCGGGTGGCTGCGTGATCCGACAACACCTTGACCGAAGGCACACCACGAGTGTCCTTGAGCCACTTGTACCAGTCCCGCGCGTTGTCCCCGGCGCCATGGACATCGGGCAGGACCATGTAGTCCCCGACGGCGATGATGAGCGCGGCATCCTCACTCCCGCCGCCCTCGCGAGCGGGCGGCCTGGAGAGGTCAGGCCACTCGGCAGCCTGGGCGGACGCCGCCAACATCGAGAACGCAAAGAGACGGATGAAGGCGAATACCGACCGCATGATGAGCCCTCCTGATGCGACAAAATAGCATACATGGAGGTCCAGTTCCCGAGGGCGCTGCGCTGCCCGGAGGGAGTGAACCCGTGATAGAAGGGTGGTATGGAAGCGCACATGTTCCATACAGCATCGTCCTCCAGGGACGTCCTCTTCGTGATGCTCGCCTCTTTTGTCCTCGGCTTGGCCGGAATGCCAGGGCTCGAGGCACGCGCGCAGGGCGCTGGCGTGGAGATCATCGACCAGGGCCCCTGTCCCACGGTGCCGCCCATGCCGGACTATGTGCTGGAGTGGGCCTGGGCCGAGGGCACCCAAGCCGAGGCGCTCGAGGCCGCCCGTACCGAGGCGCGGCGCAAGCTGGAAGAGAAGCTCTGCAATGGCGTCTCGGCCACGCGGTGCAGCGCAGCTCAGCGGCACATCGACAGCCATGGCGAGGGCCACTGGGAGGAACGCAAGCGCGGGCGGGGGGCCGCCTGCGCCGGTGTGGCGGTGGAGCGCCGCTTCCTGGACCAGCTCGACCGTGATCTTCGCGACCTCGACACCCACCTGTCCGGGCTCGCAGAGCAGGCACGCGGCGCGATGACCAGCGCTGCGCTGGCGGTGGAGGCCCCCCGCTGGGCCAGCGGCTGCGGTGCCGGGCCGCTGGGAGCCGCCATCGCCGCCGAGCTGAGCTCCAGGCTGGGCGGGACGCGGCTGGCCGAGCCAGGGGATCATGACGCCGACGCGCTGGTCATGACCCTGGTGCCCGGCGCCGACCGGCTGAGGCTCGCCGCCAGCCTCCGCCAGGCGGGAAGAACCCACAAGTTGGGTCTGGGCGGCTTCGACTTCCCTTTGGACCTGTTCCGAGTCTCTCCCGACGAGGTGGGCACCTGCTACGCCGACGACCGCCTGGCTCGGCGCAGCGGCGCGAACGGGCTGGCGGTCGGCGTGCACACAGGGGTAGGCGATGGCGTGGTCTGCGAGGGTGTCCAGGTGCCTCTCTCGGTCTCCGCCAGCGCCGAATCGCGAGCATGGCTCTTCTCGGTGCTGCCCGACGGCCAGGCCTACCTGCTGTGGCCCGATGCCCCCGGTGGCGCCACGCTGCAGGGTGAACTATCCCTCGGCACCATGGACGTCTCACGCACCCCGGGGGGCGGCGACGAGGTGCTGGTGGCGGTGGCGGTTCCGGCGGGGACTGGCTGGGCTTCTGCGGATTCGTGGCGTGGCCCCTGTCGGCTCTCCGCGCCGCTCGAGTCCTGGGGGTGGCCATCAGGAGCGGCCGTGGACACGGCGACCTACACGGTGTTCGCGCCGGGTGGGCAGGGGTGCCCTGTGGGCGGTGCAGCCTTCGATCCGGCGGCGTTGGAGGAGGCGATGCAGGGGCTGCCGGTGTGTGGTGGGTGATAGGTGGTGGTTCTGGGTCGGCTTTGGACCGGCCATGTGGACTGGGTCGACCCTGCCCATCCTGGCCTCGCTCTTGGAGGCCTTCTGGACCAGGTTCC
>CAZVHW010000764.1:2408-3003 GCA_964626835.1 uncultured Enterobacterales bacterium | reverse complement strand
GCGGGGGGCGAGCAGCCCCGGTACGGGGGAGAGCAAGACCGGCCAACGCGCCGCGAGGTCTCTCTCGCGGATCTGGCGCCGAGCCCACTCGTAGTCCTCCTTGTCGGCGAGGACGAGCTTGATCTGCCCATCGGGGCGGAGCGCCTCGAGGTTGTTCCAGCGGATGTGGTGGGCTTGGCCCGAACCGGGGGCCTTCAGATCCAGCACCACCTTGACGCCGGGGGGGACAGGGCGGATGTCGCGGGCGCCGCTGGTCTCGAGCAGGACCAGGTAGCCCGCTTCGAGCAGGGCGCTCAGGAGGGGAACGACCCCCGCCTGAGCCAGGGGCTCGCCGCCGGTGACCTCTACCGTGTCGAGCCCGTGGACCGCGATGCGGTCGAGGATCCGGTCCAACGAGAGGGGCTCACCGGCCGCCTGGTCCCAGGCCCAGGCGGTGTCGCACCAGCTGCAGCGCAGATCACAGCCCGCCAGGCGGACGAAGCTGCAGGGCAGCCCGGCGAAGGTACTCTCGCCCTGGATGGAGGCGAAGATCTCCGCGACGTAGAGGATCGTGTCTCGCTCCGCTTGCATGCTCGGAGTGTATCCGGATGACCAC
>CAZVHW010000764.1:0-2398 GCA_964626835.1 uncultured Enterobacterales bacterium | reverse complement strand
GAGGAGGCGGTCCGGTCGAGGCGTGCCCCGTGTTGTTCTCCCTCCTGTCCCTCGCATTGCTGATGGCCATCCCTCCGGTCGCGGCGGAGGAAGAAGCGGACCGGGAGGACCAGGGCGGTGCTGCCGAGCCGGGAGCCGAAGGGGACGAAACCGGGGAGGTCTTCGTGGTCGAGGAGCCTCGCACGGTGGTTCGGGCTCTGCCTGGCGCGACGGTGACCACCCTGGACGTGTCGGAGCAGGCCGCGAGGGTGCTGGACCTCGGGGACCTGCTTGCCTCCGCACCCGGCGTGCGCGTCCGCAGCTGCGGTGGGACGGGGAGCGCGCAGCTCGTCCAGCTCCGGGGCGCCACCGGGGGCGAGGTGCGCGTGCTCGTGGACGGCGTCCCCTTGCCCCAAGACGCCTCGGGTGCCGTGGACCTGTCTTCCTTGCCCCTCGACAGCCTGGAGCGCATCGAGGTGTACCGCGGCACGCTGCCACTCGGCCTGGGAGGGGAAGGGGTGGGCGGCGCCATCAACCTCGTGACCCGGCAGGTCCGAGGGTTGGGTGAGCTGCGGCTCACAGGCGCGGTGGGCTCGTTCCACACCTACGAGGGCAGCCTCGGGGCGGACCTGGGTTGGGGCGACTGGCGAGGTGGCGCCTGGCTGGCGGGCTCCTCGGCCCGCAACGACTTCCTGTTCCTTGACGACAACGGCACCCCGTACACCAGCGCCGACGACCGCGTGGACACTCGGAGAGAGAATGCGGATGTCCGGCGACTGGAAGTCTCGACCAGGGCGTTGCGCGACGGGGACCGGGGTCGTCTCTCGATCGGGGCGGGTGGGCTGGCGCGAGAAGCGGGCGTGCCGGGGTCGTCTTCCTATCAGGTCAGCTCCGCTCGCCTCGGCCAGCAGCGGGCCACGGGTGCGGTACGCTACGAGGGGGGGGGAGATCTTCGAGGCTCCGTCGGCATCGGAGGGCAGCTGGACGCATCGCACTACCTGGACACCGATGGTGAGGTGGGTTTGGGCGCCCAAGACGACCGGAGCCTCGCGTGGGCGGTGTCCGCTGACGGGCTCTTGGACTGGCGGTATCTGGGCGAGCAACACGTGGCGCTGGCGCTGCGAGCCGAGGAGCAAGCACTCGAGGCCGACAACGCCTTGGACGACGTCGAGCCGGCCCTTCGCCAGAGAGAGCGCCTGTCGGGAACCCTCGAGGCCCGGGGCTCCTGGCGCATCGTTGGCTACGGGGCTCGACTGGCCATGGATCTCTCCCATGCCCGCGCCGACGGCAGCATGCCCATGGTGGTGGGGACCGAACAGCCGGGCGACACCTTGTTGTTGACGAGCCCTGCGGGGAGCCTGACCCTCCAGCCGACATCGTGGCTGGGGCTTCGCGCCTCGGGCGGCATGGCTCACCGACTGCCCAGCTTTCCCGAGCTGTATGGAGACGCCGGTACCGTGGTGGGTAACGAGGAGCTCCGTCCAGAGCGCGGCGTGATGGTGGACGGCGGCGCCGATCTGGCTCGGCAGCTCGGTGAGGCGGGCACCAGCGTGCTCTCGCTCACTGGATGGTACCGATCCGTTCGGGACCTGATCGCCTACGTGCAGAACTCCCAGTACACCTTGCGAGCGGAAAACTTCGAGCAGGTCCTGGTGGGTGGGCTCGAGGCGGAGGGGGGCGGGGGTTTGGGGCTGGGGCGCCTGGGGACCTTGGATGCAGGTCTGGCCTACGGCTGGTCCTTGTCCCGGAGCTACACCGACAACTCAGCCACCTGGGGGGCGTCGCTTCCGGGCTTCCCCGAGCATGAGCTGTACATGGACGTCGAGGCGGGAGGCCCGCGCCTGGCCCCTGCCTTTTCCCTCGAGGTTCAGGGGGTCGGCTTTCGGGACTCGGCCAACCTGCAGGAGATTCCCGCGAGAGCATTTCTCCATTTGCGCGTCTCGAGCCAACCTTGGCGTAGGGGGCCGAGCTTGTGCGTCGAGCTCAGAAACGCTCTGGACCATCGCATCGAGCGGACGGACATCGTCGATCTGTCCACGGGCGAGCGAGCGCCCCAGGCCGTATCGGACTTCCTCGGCTATCCGCTGCCTGGGCGGGCCTTGTACCTGTCCGTGGACTGGAGCTTGGCACCCGGGGACCTCGCACCGAGCGCTACTGGACGGGGACCCGGTGAGGACGGAAGCCGGAGCCGTGGGAGAGGTTCTGCAGGCCAGGCTCTTCGGCCACTGCCTTGATGTGGTACTCGAGACCTGCCGCGTAGCTCTCGTCAATGGCGACGCTGGCCTGGTAGGCTTCGCCGCGGAGTACCATGACCTTGGCGCGGTAGGCGGCGCCTGACTCGGCTGGCCGGTAGTAGACGGTGACCTTGTAGCTTCCTCGGGTGATCTGCGCCGAGATGGTGGCCGTGCTGCCGATGGTG
>CAZVHW010000763.1:0-3006 GCA_964626835.1 uncultured Enterobacterales bacterium | reverse complement strand
CTGCACGGCTCGGCTACCTTGCCCAGTGGCGAGCTTCGTCAGATCCACTCTGGGCAGCAGGCGGTGCACTTGCCAGCGGGTACCTCGGTCATCCTCTGGCAGGGAGAGCAGGGCATCTACGTACGCAGCAACGTCGCAGTCGACACCAGCGGTCCGGTGCTCGATCAGGGTCCGGTGGTCTATCGCCGCCCGCCCCGCTCTCGGGCCTGGAAGCCCCCTGCCTCGGACCTCGAGGACACCTAGGAGCGGGCTAGAAATCGGGTAGGATCCGGTGCACGAGCACCAGCTCTGACATGCCGTCGCCGTCCATGTCGCCTACCGCGAGTGTCTCGCCCGTGAGCAACCAGGCCTGCTCCCGCTCGATGACGGTGGGGGCCTTGCCCGCGTCCGAGGTGGAGTCCCAGCCCGAGAGGTCGACTTGACCGTACCAGCAGTACGTCGCCCCCGACGCGAAGTGCTCGTCGGCTCCGGAAGGATTGTGCCGGGGGGCGCCAGCGATGATCTCGTCCAGGCCATCGCCGTTCAGGTCGGCTAGCGCGACACTGGAGCCGAAGCGGTCGCCGGACGCCTCTCCACGGAAGCGGAGGGCCGGTGATGGCTGTGCGGTGTCTCGAGCGAGGTCTGTGTACAGCAGCGCCATGCCCTGCTCTTGTCCGCCAGCGCCGGGCGCGCCGGCCAGCAGGTCGGTGGTCCCGTCACCGGAGACGTCCCCGACGGCCAGCGAGCTTCCCAGGTAGGCCTCGCTGGTGGGCCCGTGGATCAGCACCGAGGCGGCGTCGTCCAGCTCGAGCGTGGCGTGCTTGTCGAGCTTGGCGGCTGCGAGGTCGCCGTCCACGATCCAGACGGCGCCGGCTGCCTCCAACCCGTCTTCGTCCGAGTCGGCGAAGGGGGCGCCCACGGCCAGATCCGGCAGGGCTCCCCCGACCAGATCCTGGGCGCAACTCAGCGAGGCGCCCGCCGAGGCGCCGACCTGGGTCGCGTAGAAGGTCGCGCCGAGGCTCGTCAGGGTCATGGCCTGGCCATCGTTAGCGGTCAGCGCCGACGAGATCTCCTTGCTCGACAGCAGCGTGACGCTGCCCGCCAGCGCCGCGCCCCCTTGCTCGTCCCACAGCGCGGAGATGGCGACCTCGCCGAGGCCATCGCCATCAAAGTCTCCGCAGGCCGAGATCTGGCTACCCGACTTGTCGTAGGCGTTGGCACCCAAGACGGTGAGACCGGCGTCATCGGTGCCCAACTGGGGGGGGATGGCCGTGTCGAACAGCGGCCTCGCGAAGTGACCGCTGGTCTCGAAGACGTATAGGCGTCCGGCCTTGACGGCGTCTCCCTCACCACGGGCGGCCGGGGCTGTCACCAACAGCTCGCGCTGGCCGTCCGAGTCCATGTCCATCGTGAGCACCGACGCACCGAGGCGCGTGTCGTCCTGGTCGTCCAGCAGGTCGGGTAGGACCAGAGCCTGACCTCCCAGGATGCCCTCCTGGCGCCCCTCGAGGTGGAAGATGAGCACCGCGCCGAGATCGGGCGCACCCACCACCAAGGTGTTGCCTGATGCCGTGACGCTCCATCCGGGCCCCATGGCCTCGGAGCCGGTGAGGGAGAACCAGGCGTCCTCGAAGGGGTCGAGGCGTTTGCCCAGGCTGTCCGCTTGGCCCTGGAAGACCGAGACCATCGCCGCGGAGTAGACATCCTCACAACCGGGACCGACGCACTCTCCCCCGGGGCAGCCGGGGAGCAGGGAGGCGAGGATCAACGGTGCGATAGGCACCGCGGGGTCACCGGGCCTTCACTCAGCCGCGGGCTTGGGGGGCGGCGCCGCGGTGGTGGAGAGGCGATAGGTGGTGCGCAGCTTGTTGGCCATCTCGATGACGACCTCGTACTGGCCGGGCTTGACGTTGTTGAGCACGCCTTCGACCATGGGGGTGATCATGCCGACCTCGACGCCGTTGACCGTGACCATCACCCACCCGATGGTGTCGTTCATGATCCGCAGCTGGGCGGAGGCTGGAGCTTCGGCGCCTTCGAGGGGGGCCACCGGCTCGAGGCTCTGGACGAACTTGTCGGGATCTACGTAGAGCTCCCGGAAGTTCTCCATGGTACCCGTGGAGTAGTACGGGTTGACCGGGAAGGTCTTGGTGTTGCTGGCGTAGGCCGGGGCGGCCAACATGGCAGCGAACAGGGCGAGGGTCAGGAATTGGCGCATGGAAGAACTCTCTCGGGGGCGGGCGGTGTCAGTCCGAAGGTGCGAGGCCGGAGTAGGAAGTTAACTCCCGCGAGAAGTAGATGTCACTGGTGCTCAAGTCGTAGTGGATTTCATCGACCAGGCCCAGGCCCTTGATCCAGTATTGTTCGGCGTAGCCGTCCATCTCGCTGCCCATGTCGGTCATGGCCATGTGGTAGGAGTTGGTGAGCTTGTAGGCCTGGTAGGTGCCACCGGTGGGCAAGGTGTACGACTCGAAGCCGATCTCCTGGTAGGTGCCGCTGAAGTCGATGGTGTAGTTCTTGCCGTCGCTGCTGTTCATGGTGACGGTGTAGTCGTAGGACCAGGAGCCGCGGTAGCCGGTCTCGGACTCGGAGGGCAGGTAGAGGCGGGCGGGGTTGTCGGAGGCGACCACGTCCATGGCCATGGGAATGCCCATCATGCTGTAGGTGACGCTGCCGTCCCAGCCATAGACGTACATGCCATCGCCTTCGTTGCCTTCACAGGAGACGAAGACGTCCACGTCCCAGGCGTTCGAGCCGCTGATCATGTCGTTGTAGAGGAAGCCGTCGACGCCGAAGCCGCTGGAGGCCCCGATGCCGGACATTTCGCCCGTGGTGGACTCGCCCTGGTAGGTGATGGCGTAGCTTCGTGACCACGAGGTCTGGTCTACCGGATCGTACCCGGTGGGGCAGCTGTCGGTGTCGGCGTCGCTGTCCGCGTCGGTGTCGGCGTCCGTGTCGCCGTCGGCATCGCTGTCGGTGTCGGTGTCGGTGTCGGTGTCGGTGTCGGTGTCGGTGTCACCCTCGGGC
>CAZVHW010000762.1:0-3009 GCA_964626835.1 uncultured Enterobacterales bacterium | reverse complement strand
AGGCGGAGTGAGGCTGGTATGCTCAGCGAAAGGG
This sequence comes from uncultured Enterobacterales bacterium, assembly GCA_964626835.1. Taxonomy (GTDB): domain Bacteria; phylum Myxococcota_A; class UBA796; order UBA796; family JAFGLY01; genus CALDOK01. Next base: position 2,975 of record CAZVHW010000762.1, on the reverse strand, counting down.
CTTTGATTTTCCTATGCTCCGCGCTCTCGGCGCTGGTGGTCGCGTCAGCCGAGACCGGCCCGACCTTCGCCGCGGCGGCCTGGGCCATGCTGGACAACGCCCACGTGGCCGACCCCAAGCGCGAAGACGCCGCAGCCCGCTGCGGCTTCGTGCCGTCCCTGGGCACGCGCAAGGTCGCGCTGCGTGTGCCGCCAGAGCGGGCCGAGGTCTGCCCGGCGCTGAGCACCCCTTCGACCCCCGTGCCCTTCGCCAGCCTGGGCGACCAGACCGCCGCCTGGTGTGCCGACACCCACGCCCTGGACCTGGCGGCGCTCCAGGAGAGCGAGCCGAGCCTCCTGCACGCGTGGGAGAAGGCCGCGGGCTGCCGGATGATCTGCGAGATGACGGCGGGGCCGTTGGCGATCCAGACGACGCACTGAGGCGGAGGGACCCCCTACCCGCTCCAGCCGGAGTCCCCCTGCTGCCCCCGAACCCGCTGCAGCAGGCTCTGGTTCTGCAGCCGTTCCTCCTCCCGTCCCTCCCAGAACCACCCAGGCGCCCACCCGCCGACAGCCGGTCGGACGCCATGCCTCTCGACGGCCTGCTCGACCTGCGTCCTGCTCACGTGAGTCAGCGACCCGGGGGACGCCGTGCAGGGAAACCGCCAGCCTTCCTCGAGCTCCTGGGCGTGGTAGCACCGGGAAGGGTCCAGTCCCCGCCAGCCCTGCAGGGTGCCGTCCACGGCCCACTCCTGGATCCGGGTCGGGCCCACACCGACGATCAGTGACACAGACAGCACGGGCTGCACATCGGCGCCGTTGAGCCTCGCGAGTCGCAGTCCCTCTTCCGCCTCCGCCCTGACGAACCGAGGCTCGTCCAGGACGGACATGGCGGTCCAGAGGGCCCCTTCGAGCTCGATGGCCCTCTTCGAGGTCTCCACGAACGCCTGCTCTGCTGCCCGCAGGGCTCGCTGCGCGTCGGCCCGGCCGGCTTCATCGGTCCCGCTTCGATCGCGAGACATCGGGTGCCAGGACTCAAACTCCAAGCACCTGGACCGGGCGCTCGCCTTCTCGCCCCTGGCGGTCTGAACCGCCTCCTCCGCCCTGCAGATGTCCTCCTCCAGGGCCGCGACTCGGGCTCGGGCCGCTCGGGCCTCGGCCAGCAGGGCTGTCTGGGTGGACGTCATCGCGTGGCTGCTCCGAGACCTGTGACCATCATACATGCTCCACACGCATGCTCCAAGGACTTGCTCACCCTGAGCTACCTGAATCAGGTCTCGCGCGAGTATCCTTGACCCCGCGGTAGAGCTTAGGAGAGGGGACTGGGGTAGGCTCCGGGTTGGAGTCGATGATCCCTGGAGAATCCGTGAGGTGCTGGCAGCCGACAACCCTGACTCTTGCCGGGCAGGCCAGGGGTTGTGTCCTGCTCGCACTGGCCCTGGCGGCGGGTCCGGTCCAGGCAGCCTGCCCCTCGTCGTTCCAGGATGTGCTCGATGGCACCGAGCGTGCCCTGGTGGCCTTTGAGGAGGGCCGTTTTGACGACTTCGCCGAGGAGGAGGGTGGACTAGGCTCCGACCTGGACTGCCTGGATGGGGTGTTGGAGCCGATGGAGAGCAGCGGGGTCCTGCAGCAGGCGGCCACCGAGGGCGACTACTTCCTGCAGGCGATCCTCGTCGTCGGGGGAGAGCCTTCTTCCAGTGCTGTCTTCTGCAGCCGGTGGTAAAAGGCCGCGTGGATGGGAAGATAGATCAGCGGAATATTTAGGCGAATGTCAGCGGCTTTTGCTCGCCGCTTCCCCGGTTCCTCGCCCCCTCCGCGATGCATTGAGTTTAGTGTTTGGCTCCAACCCTTCGTCTTATAAAACACTTGACGTTCTTTGCTGCGCCAAGTGGATCCGACCCATACCGGATAGCCTTCCGCTTTCAGTCGTGTGACTGTATTCGTTAGTCTTTTTCGAAAGGATGGGTCCAGATCATCCAACTCTGTTGACTCAAATCCGGGAGAGGTCAATTCACCAAGGAGACCCATCACCGGAGGAAAGGTGATGACGTTGAGAAAGAAGAAGGTCCCCACCACAAACAGTATGGTTAGTTTCATTGGCCGAACCATCGCTCTCCCCACCCTTACGGCTGTTTTTCCTTGAATCTTTGGAAGAGCAACCCTACTTGGACCCATGTTCCGGTTCAATCATACTCGGGGCCATGGCTGACCATACAACAACGAAAAGTTGAGGATCAACTGGGTTGTGGGGCCGGGTCCTCCCAGCCATCGCCGACTCAGCCTGAAGGCTCCTCATCTTGGAGTCGAGGCCAAACCAAAGGAATCATGAACACCATTGCGGCCCAAAGGGCGGCAAACGCCAGCCTTTGGCCAAGGCCGACAGTGTCCTCGTTACGCATCAATTCCCGCGCGAATAGCGCACCTCCGATGGGCATTCCGACAATCACCGCATACAATTTTCTCCATCCTTCCAATGAGAAAAGCAAACCAAGCGCCAAGAGAAACAGAGCGGCCACTGCTGTGGCAGCGAACAACGCCAATCCAGCATCATGCATACCTGTGAGATAGGTACGCTGACCGAATGTTTCCTCTTCAAAGTATGCCAATAGCAGCAGGCCACCTGCGGAAAATGAAAACAGGGTACTGAGAACGACTGGAAAAATACGGCCCTCAAATATCCTTCTACATGCTTCGCCAAGGAGGATCATACTCAGTGCCGCGAGACACATTCCTGCCGTGATCCAAACATCATGAGGCGCCTTCTTTGCGAAGGTACTAATCGGGTATTCTCGCCAGTTTATTTCCGCCCCGATGTGGCCGATGATCAGGGCAATCGGAATCAACACCACACAGACCGAATATATGAAACCAAGACCCTTGAAAGATCGTTTCAACATGCTGTAACCCTCGTTCAGAGCGGTAAATTTGTTTTAGCGACGGCAAGGGGGATAAGAAGGACAAAGCGCCCTCGAGGTGTCAACGCGGGGACCCGCGTGT
>CAZVHW010000761.1:0-3015 GCA_964626835.1 uncultured Enterobacterales bacterium | reverse complement strand
AGAAGCGGAGCCTCCAACTACAGCGCATACCGGTGGGCTGTCGTCGGCCCGACAGGAAGGCGGACCGATCCAGCCCGACCACGCCATCGCACACCCTCCGTTGTCCACCGGCACCAACCTTCGCACCTTCCAGTGTGCTCGCACCGGCTGCAGCGCCACCTTCGAGGGTCCGTGCGCCTACACTGAGGGCTGCTCCACGGCCGAGAAGTGTCCGCTCACGAAGTGGCAGGACAAGGACCACGACGGCTACGGCGGCCAGACCTGCCTGTCCATCGAATCGGACGACACGGTCGGCAGCTGGGTCAAGAACGTCGGCGACTGCGATGACAGCCACAGCTCGCGACATCCAGGTGCAGAGGAGATCGTGGGCGACGGCATCGACAACAACTGCGATGGCGTGGTCCAATGAGCGAACAGTGGTGTTCCCAACTACGGATCCATTGTCCCCTCTGCCCCCACTGATGGTCTGAACACTCGAGATCGGAATCCCCATGGCGCCTTCTCTTCCTCACTGGGACCCCGCCGACGTCATCGGCGCATCGCAGGGTGACAGCGCTGCCTGGTCTCGCCTGGCGCGCACTTGGGGACCGGTGGTCCTCCGCTGGTGCAGCTTCCTTGGCGGCCACAAGGTCGATCCGGAGGACGCGGCACAGCAAGTCTTCGTCGTAGTCTGGCGGCGTCTCGACAGCCTCCGGGAACCCGATCGGTTCCCATCGTGGCTCTTCGGCATCACGCGACGTGTGCTGGCCGATCAGCGGCGTAGCGCCTGGACCCGACGCTGGCTGCCTGGCGTCCAGCCCGACCGCATCGACAACAAGCCCAGCCCCGAGCGCCGCGCGCTGCAGAGTGAGATTTCCAAGCGCGTGGGCGCCGCCCTCGACCGCCTGAGCCCCAAGCACCGAGAGCTGATCATCCTCTGCGACCTGCAGGGGCACACCGTGGTGGAAGCCTCCGACATGGTCGGCATCCGCCTGAACACCGCCAAGAGTCGCCTCATCCGCGCCCGGCTGAAGTTTGCCGATATCGCCGGAGCCATGGGCCTCGATGCGTCCAGCAGCGAGGATCCCTTCGAGGAGGCGACTCGCGAAGGTGTCATCCTCGTTTCGGAGAGGCGGTCATGAACAAACGACGCTGGCTCCTGTATGTCTTCGAGCGGGCCTACGAGCCCACCCGCCAGGCGGAAGAGCGCCTACAACGCTCCATCCACGACAAGGTTCCCGATGGCCGCGCTTCCCGTGCTCTCCTGGCCCAGCTCGAGGCTCCCGACACCCTGTCCGAGCAGCGCCTGGTGGCGCGCATCGTGGACATCCCCAGCGCCGAACCTCGGCGCTCCGCCATGCCCTGGGGCCTCACGGCAGGTCGATTGGCCTTGGCATGCACTGGCGTCGCTGGCCTGGCCATCGCCGTCGTGTTCGGCCCCGGTGACACCACCCCCGAGCAGCTCGACACCCACCTGGTTCAGCAAGCCGAACCCATCGATCTGGCGCCCATGCCCGGCGTCCGCCTGGCCTATCAAGGTGGCTACGGGGAGCTTGGCGGCACGACCCGCTCCCCCGAGATCGATTGGATCAGCGGTGAGCTGGCCGTCGAGGTCGAACCGAACCGTGGCATCCAGCTCTCGGTCCACACCCAGGAAGCCACGGTGCGCGTGGTGGGAACACGCTTCACCGTCAACCGCGAAGACGCTCACACGGTAGTGGCCGTGCAGCGCGGCAAGGTCGAGGTCACCTGTGCGGACGGCGAGCAGGTCATGCTCACCAACTATCAGCAGCACGCTTGCGAGTCCCGCTCCCCGAGCCGGCTCGTGTTCCGTGCCGCTCGCCTGCGCGACCGCGGCGCAGCGCCCGACAAGGTGCTCGGAGTCGTGGAGCGTGGCCTTGGCCTTGCGGCCGAGGGCGAAGCCGCATGGAGCCATCTGCAGGTGCTTCGCATGCTCACGTTGGCCGACATGGGCGACGAGGCCCAGGCTCTCGAGGCAGCGACCAGCTACCTGGACGCCGAACACGCCCGACGCCGCGACGAAGTCCTTCGTCTCGCGATGGACCTCTCCGAGGAGCCCTGTGGCCTGGCCATGGAACACAGCGCCATGCTTCAGGCCGACAACGCCCCACCAGCCGACCTCGTCACCCTGTCGGACTGCTTGGCGAACGACCAGCCCGAGCGGGCCCGAGCCCTCCTCGAGCGGGCGATGTTGGCTCCAGGCCTCGAGCCTCGAGAGCGGGCGTGGGTGCACCGTCGGATGAGCGACCTGCAGTAGGCAGCCCCGGGCGTCAGCCCCGCGGACCGTAGGAGCCGTGGACGAGGTCCGTGACTACCAGCAGCCGGTCGAGTCGCAGATGAAGGTCTCGTCGCCTCCCAACCCGACATAGGCGATGGCAGCTTCCACCACCGTGACGTCGTCCGGGCTGTTGTCCGAGCTGCCGGAACCCCAATCGCAGGTGTCGGAGTAGAGGGTGCTGCCGTCGTCGTAGAGGATCGCGCCACCGCCGTAGGTGTCGGCGTCGTTGTCGTAGACACCCTCGGTCGCGGAGGACGAGCCGTAGCAGGCGAAGCTGCTGGCGTTGTTCAGGAAGACCCCGCCTCCGACACCCCAGAACGACGTTCCGGTGGTCGCAGTGTTGCCCTCGATCCAACCGGAGTCGAGGACGACCTCGCCGTTGCTGGCGTATACGCCGCCGCCCGGCCCACCGGTGGCCTCGTTGTCGTCCACGCTGGAGTCCCAGAGGTAGGCGTAGCTGGAATAGAACATTACGCCTCCGCCATAGTCGGCCGTGTTCCCCGAGAACTCGCTGGAGTCGATCTCCGCGTGGGCGTAGCGGATGTAGGCCCCCCCGCCGTAGCTGCCCGAGACGTTGCCGCCCACGCTGACCGAGTCGAAGGTCAGGGTCACGACGTCGAGGAAGAGGCCACCCCCGCTGTAGGTCGACGTGTTGTCCTCGACGGTCACGGTGTCGAGCTCTACGGTGGCGGCGTAGACGTACATTCCGCCACCCTGGCTGCCCGCCCGGTTGCTGC
>CAZVHW010000760.1:0-3015 GCA_964626835.1 uncultured Enterobacterales bacterium | reverse complement strand
CCACTCATCGTCCATGAGTTCGTGGCCCTCGGCCAGGGCCTGGTCCCCGAGGTGGATGGCGTACAGGTAGCGGGTGTCGGGTTCCAGACCGTCGACCGACACCTCGTGGTGTGTCCCCGAGCCGGTGGACGCCACGCCGACCTCGTCCACACCGTGCCGGCCCAGCCAGACATGAGGCGTAGCGTTTTCGTCCAGTTCGAAGGCCACTATCACGGACGTGGGCGTAGTCTGTTGCAGATACGGACCACGCACCAGCTGCGCAGCCTGCGCACCACTGGACAACAGGAGGAGGGCTGGGAGCGAGCAAAACAGCGGCATGGGATCGCGTAACCCCTTCTCGGCGGCAGCGATCTCGCACCGCTCAGCCGTGGTCCGCGGGCTCGTGGGAGGGGGCTGTCAGCGGTTCGCTTTGCCCGTGACGTGTTCGGGCACGATCCGGATCACCGTCGTGTGCTCGAAGCCCGCAATGGACTCGACATCTTCACCCGCACGTTGCGGGGCGAGCCGCTCGACCATGGCGTTCAGCGCACGCCTCTTGTCCACGAGGTCGTCCACCATCGCGGCACGCCCGAAGACGATGGCACACTCGAACCGAGTAGAAAGCTGGGCCCCCAGAACCTCGGCGGTGGTCACGACACAGTAGCTGACCCGATCGTTCGCGGTGATGTTGTCGAGCTTGTGACCACGGCGGGCACAGTGAAGGTAGAGCGAACCATCGACGACGACGTGGTTGACCGGCACGCCATAGGGCCAGCCGTCGGAGCCAGAGGTGGAGAGCACCCCCCACTCCGCGCGCGAGAGGAGCTCCATGGCGTCGTCGCGGTCGAGAGCGCGGTCTTTCCTCCGGATGTGTCGGAACATTCCCAGCTCGTATCACCGATCCGGGGTTCGGGGAATCCGAGTCGGACAGGTGAACAGGAGACGGCGAGCCTCGACGGAATTGGCTGGAAAACCTGCGAACCAGGCCTGAGGCCCGAGGCTGTCAGGGACTCCCCAGGATCAAGTACGCCGCGCCCGCGGTGGTGCCGCCGGTATCTTCGGCCTTGGCGCCGATCATGAAGTCCTGGTAGCCGTCGGCGTTGGTGTCGCCGACACCGGCCACGCGGAAGCCAGCGGAGTCGTCGTCCTCTTCGCCCAAAAACACCACGTCTACCTCGCTGGCGGTGATGTCGGACAGCAGGGGCCCAAAGACCAGGTAGCTCTCGCTCGCATCCGAGTGGCCAACGAGGAGGTCGTCGTTGCCGTCGCCGTTGACGTCCCCCACCCCAGTGGCGTCGTCCACGCCCAGGGCAAGGGTGATGTCGGCGTCCTGGGGTCCCAGCTCACCGCTCTGCTCGCCCGAGAAGACGAAGGTGTCACCGCCGGCATCGCCGAACATGGCGGTGACCCAGTCCTGGGTGCCGTCGCCGGTCAGGTCGGCACCGAAGGCCACCTTGCCAGCCTTGCCGTTGTCCTCGGCACCGAAGAACATGGCGTCCGCCGCTTGGGTGAGGCGCCGCGTGCCGTCACTGACGGGGCCGTAGAGCAGGTAGGCGGAGCCCGTGTGTTCGCCACCGTGGGAGCCGTTGTGGTCACCGATGATGGCGTCGTCATAGCCGTCGCCGTTCAGATCGCCGGGCCCCACCATGAACGCGCCCGCCAGGTCTCCCTCGGCGATGCCGTGCAGCTTGGCGTGGGAGTCGGACAGGGACACGGTGCCGCTGACCTGCCCGAGCACGACGTAGGCCGCTCCGGTCATGCTGCCGTAGGTCGCGTCGCCGGGTGACCCGATGAGCAGATCACCCTGGCCGTCGCCGTCCAGATCGCCCCCACGGACCGCGCGCATCACGCCATCGCTGTTGGCTTCCCCCAGCATCTTGGCATCGGCCTGGCTGATGTCCCACGGGCCCTCGAGAGGGCCGTTCATCAGGTAGGCCGCACCCGCGTTGTGCGCACCGCTGTCCTCGCCCTGTGCGCAGAAGACCACGTCGTCGTAGCCGTCGCCGTTGTGGTCCCCCGCGCCGATGAGCCGGCTCAGGGTGTCGTCGGCCGCCTCTCCCGTCAGCTTCACGTCGGAATACGCCAGCGAATACTCGCCGCCTTCGACGGGGCCGAAGAGCACGTAGACGGCCCCGGCGTTCTCGCCAGCGGCGTCGTTGTACCAGGCGGCCACGCCGATGTCGTCGAAGCCGTCGGCGTTGACGTCACCTACACCGGCGACGTTGGCCCCCGCCCAGTCGCCCTCGGCCTCGCCGATGAGCTTGGTGTGGGCGGCCGCGAGGCTGTGTACGTCGTTCGTCCCGTCGCAGTTGTTGTCCGCCCCGTCCACAACGTCCAGGGCGTCCGGGTGGATGGTCGGGTCCTCGTCGTTGCAGTCGTCGGGCCACACCCAGCCGTCCCCGTCCTTGTCGTCCGTCTGCGTGTCGGTGTCGGTGTCGTCGGGGGGGCTGGTGTCGTCGGGGGGACTGGTGTTGTCCGTGTCGGGCGTGGTCTCGGTGTCGCAGTCGGGGCACTCCGGGTCCTCTTCGCAGGCTGCGACGCCGAGGGCGGGGAGGAGCAGGAGGAAGAACAGGTTGCGTTGCATGGTCATCTCCTCCTCAGCGGACGATGGGTTGCGCGATGGGATCGTAGCGGTCGGCCGCGTAGGCGCCCAGCTCGAGCTCATCGTCCTGGTACAACCAGGCTTCCCAGACGATGTCACCGTCCTCGGTGACCTCGAAGATGCGGCTGACGGTCTCGGCGGGGGTGTTGGTGCCCGCGCCGGCGTTGATAAGGGTGTTGCCATTGGGTAGGCGGTCCACATTCCCCCAGGCGGCACAGAACCAGGGATCGTAGGCCAAGGTGCCCGGGTACTGCCAGACGATCTCGGAGGTCATGTTCACGTCGTCGATGGCGAACTCGACCACCCGCGAGTATCCGCGGGTTTCGTCCCCGTTGTCGTAGATGAGCATGTTTCCGTTGTCCAGCACCGAAAACGCGTGGGCGTGAAACGGGAAGGGCTCGACCGCGTAGGGGTCCGGGGCGAAGTCGCCGCCT
>CAZVHW010000759.1:0-3024 GCA_964626835.1 uncultured Enterobacterales bacterium | reverse complement strand
CGCTCGATCGCGCCCTGCCGCTCGGAGACCTGGGCGGCGATCTCGGGGACGTCCGCGGGCGTGACCTGCAGGTAGCAGGTCTCCTCGGGGTCGATGACCACGATGGGGCCTTTCTCGCAGAACCCGTGACAGCCGGTGCCCCGGAAGCCGATCTCGTCGGTCATCCCCTTGCCGTCCATCTCGGCATCGAAGGCGGCGATGACATCCTTCGCGCCGGTGGCGAGGCAGCCGGTGCCAGCGCAGACCGAGATGCTGGGCCGATTGGACTTCCGGCGGGTCACGACCTGTTGCCTGGCCTTCTCCAGCTCTTCGGGCGAATTCGAGCGCGTCATCTGCTTCCCCTACTCGTAGCTGCTCAGCACGTCCGCGGTCTTTGCCGCCGTGACCTTGCCGTGGATCTTCTTGTCGATCTCGATGACCGGTCCCAAGGCGCAGCAGCCCAGGCAGTTGACGGTCTCGAGGCTGTATTCGAGGTCCAGGTCGGTCTCGCCGGGTGCGATCCCGGTGAGCTCCTGGAGCTTGTCGAGCACGCGCGTGGCGCCGCGGACGTGGCAGGCGGTGCCTACGCAGACGTGGATCTGGTGGCGACCCTTGGGGACCAGGCTGAAGGCCTTGTAGAAGGTGGCGATGTGTCGCACCCTGGCCAGCGGGACGTCGAGCTTGGCACTGACGTGCCGCATGACCTCGGCGGGTAGCCAGTGGTTGGTCCGCTGGATCTCGAGCAACACCTGGATGAGCGAGCTGGGCTCGGCTCCGTGCTTCTCGACGATCCCGTCGATGGTCTGGATGTCCATGTGTGCTGCTCCTCGGTTCTAGCAGAGCGCGTAGCGCTCGAGCTGCGTGTCGTACCGGACGAGCCCCTGGCGGGAAGAGCTCTTCACGTGCCGCGCGACGTCCGACGGGCTCAGCCCCAGGGCGTCCGAGATCTCGAGGGTGGTCCGGGGCCGCTCGCCCAGCAGCGACACGATCTGCCCCGTGGTGAGACGATCGGCGATCAGCTCGTCGAAGAGCCGCTTCGTATCGTCACTCTGGAAGAAGGCGTTGTACGCTTCTTCGGTCTTTTCTGGGATGCGAAGGCGCTCGCGCTCGACGAGCCGGACGTAGGGGATCAGCTTGTCGATGGACTGCAGCCTACGGGCAGTGGTGTCGGGATCGAAGCCCTCGGCTTGGCCGACGGGCCCCATGGCGTACAGCTGCTTGGAGAAGTCGTCCATGATCTCGGCGAAGCGGCTGCCTTCGGAGGCCGAGATCCACTCGAGCCGTAGACGTTGGGGATCGATCCCCACGTGTTGCATCATCATGTGGAGCAGGTGCACGTTGCCCAGTGCATCGTAGTTGCCCTCGGTGACGTAGTGGCACTCACCCGGCCAGCACCCCCCGATGAAGACGCCGTCGGCGCCGTTGAGGAACGCACGGATCGGAAAGGACAGGTCCACGCGCCCGGTGCACATGAGCCGGATGATCTTGATGTCGGCGGAATACTGTTGTCTGGAAACTCCAGCTAGGTCTGCTGCCGAGTACGCTCACCAGTTGCACAGAAAGCCGATGAGCCTGATCTTTTCCTTGAGTCCGGAACCCATGCTTCGCTCCTTGGTGGGTGGTTGCTACTTCGCTGGATGGAGAGGCTCGAACGCCGCGTCGATCTGCCCCATGACCTCTTGGTCGGTGTAGTGCTGCAGGACGATGGCGTTGGTGGGACACTTGGCGCAGCACAGGCCGTCGCCCTTGCACAGCGCTGAGTTGACGAAGGCCTTCTTGCCGCGGTCGGTGTCGCGCAGCGTGACCGCGCCGTAGGCACAGGCCGTGACACATGCGCCGCAGCTGACACATGCGTCTTCTTCGACCGAGCAGACGGAGCCGCTGGCCGTGACCGTGTCCTGGGCCAGCAGGGCCGCCGCGCGACCAGCCGCCCCGTAGGCCTGGCTGATGGTCTCGCTCAAGTGCTTTGGGTAGTGTGCCGCACCGCAGAGGAAGACGCCGTCGGCCGCGAAGTCCACGGGCCGCAGCTTGACGTGGGCTTCCTGCAGGAAGCCGTCGGGGCTCATGGCCACCTTGAACTGCCGCGCAGCCTCGACGCTGCCCGCGGACGGGACCACCGCCGCGGAGAGCACCACCATGTCGGCGTCGATCTCGAGCCGCTGTTGCAGGATGGGGTCGGGCACCGAGACCCGCAGCACCGGCCCGTAGTCGCCCTCGGCTTCTTCGACCGTGGGTGCGTCCGCGGGCTCCCAGCGCACGAAGCCGACGTGCTGGTCGGCGGCGTGCCGGTAGTGGTCCTCGCTGAAGCCGTAGGTGCGCATGTCCCGGAACAGGATGCGGATGTCGGCCTCGGGGTTGAGCTTTCGGAACGCAAGGGCGTTCTTGACCGCCTGGCTGCAGCAGACCCTGGCGCAGTAGTTGCTGCCTTCCTGGCGGCAGCCGACACATTGGATCATCACCACGCTGCCGACCTCGGCCAGGGCGTCAGCATCCGAGTGCATGCGCTCCTCGAGCTCGAGCTGCGTGAGCACGCCGTCGTGCTCGCCGTACAGGTACTCGGTGGGCCGATGCTCGGCGGCGCCCGTCGCGACGACGATGGCGCCGTGGTGGATGGTCTTGACGCGGCCTTCGGAGCGCAGCGTGGTCACGAAGTTGCCGATAAAGCCCGACGCATCCGTAATGGTGGCCGCGTGGGACACCTGGATCAGCGGATGCCGATACACCTTCTTGATGGTGTCGCGACACATCTGGCCCACGTCGAGCCCGTCGATGGTGCTGCGCAGCCGGCGGGCCATGCCGCCCAGGTCCTTGTCCTTCTCGACCAGGTTGACCTCGAAGCCCTGCTCGGCCAGGGACAGGGCGCAGGTCATGCCGGCCATGCCGCCCCCGACCACCAGCGCGCCGCCGTTGACCGGGAGATCGAACTCCTCGAGGGCCTCGAGGTGCACCGTGCGCGCCACGGACATGCGCACGATGTCCTTGGCCTTGGCGGTGGCCTGCTCTTTCTGCTTCGAGTGCACCCAGGAGCAGTGCTCGCGGATTTTG
>CAZVHW010000758.1:0-3027 GCA_964626835.1 uncultured Enterobacterales bacterium | reverse complement strand
AGATCACGAAGGAGGAGGTGAATCCGAGCTTTGGGGCTTCGCGTCGAAGAAAACGGGCACAAGCGGAGTGGAAGGTGGCCACGGTGATGCGCCGGGCTTGGTCGCCCACCAGCCGCGCGACGCGCTCGCGCATTTCTTGCGCGGCCTTGTTGGTGAAGGTGACCGCGAGGATGGACCAGGGGGGGACTCCCTGTTCGACCAGCTGGGCAACGCGGCAGGTGAGCACGCGAGTCTTTCCGGACCCTGCGCCGGCAAGCACCAGCAGGGGGCCGTCGAGGTGACGTACGGCTTCGAGTTGCTCGGGGTTGAGCCCCAGCAGGTGGTCGGGCAGGCTCACTCGGGGACCTCGCCTTCGTCGGGAGCGGTTGGGAGGGACACGGCCGGTTCTTGGCCGTCCTGGGCCCTGTCGCGGAACTGCTCGCGGAGGTGGCGGGCACCCTGGGGGAAGGTGACCTGACGGGCCCTGCCGATGGCCAGCGCGTGAGCCGGCACGTAGGCGGTGATGGTACTCCCGGCTCCCAGCAGGGCTCCGTCCCCCACGGTGAGCGGGGCCACCAACGCGGTGTTCGAGCCGATGAACACCCCCTCGCCGATGATCGTGGGGTGTTTGCCGAACCCGTCGTAGTTGCAAGTGATGGTGCCCGCCCCCACGTTGGTGCCCGAGCCGATGGTGGCATCGCCCAGGTAGGAAAGATGGGAGGCCTTGACGCCATCGGCCAGGGTCGTCTTCTTGGTCTCGACAAAGTTGCCGACACGGCAGGCTTTCCCGAGCTTGGTGCCTGCGCGGAGGTGAGAGAAGGGGCCAACCTGGGACTCCGGCCCCACCTGGGCGCCCTCGAGCACGCTGCTGGGTTTGATCACGGCACCGGCGGCCACCACCGTGTCGCGGAGCACGGAGTGAGCACCGACGCGCGCGCCGGCCCCGACGCTGGTGAGACCCGCCAGCACGACGCCCGGCTCGAGCACCGCGTCGGGCTCGAGCACCACGTCGGCTTCGACCCGGATGGTGGCCGGGCGTTGCATGGTGACCCCGGAGGCGGCCCAGCGCTCTATGATGCGGTCCTGCAGCACGTCTTCGGCGCGGGCCAGCGCCGCGCGGTCGTTGATGCCCCACAGGCTGGCGGCGTCGGTCGAGCAGGTGGCGCGAAGTCGGCCGGCGCTGGCGGCCATGGCCACGGCGTCGGTGATGTACAGCTCGTTCTTGGGAGGGTGGGGCCGAAGAGAGGGGAGGACGGTGTCACGCAGCCAGGCAGCCTCGAAGGCGTAGATACCCGCGTTGACCTCCCGGATGCCCAGCTGCTCGGCGGTGGCTTCCGAGGCCTCGACGATGCCGACAACACGACCGCTCTGGCGGACGATCCGACCGTAGGCGCCGCCATCTGGAAGGACCGTGGAGAGCACGGTGCACAGCGCGTCACCGTGGCTGTCCAGCAGGCCACGCAGCATGGAAGGGCGCAGCAGTGGGGCGTCGCCGGGCAGCACGATGACGGTGCCGCTCGCGGGAAGCAGGTGGGCCGCCGCGCGCACGGCGTCGCCGGTGCCCCGGGGCTGCTGCTGACGGGCGCAATCGACCCCGGGGAGGGCCTGACGCACCTGTTCTTCCTGGTGGTGGACCACGGCGACGACCCGGCAGCCGGCTTGCTGGGCCGCCGCAACGACCCAGCCGCCCATGGGCCGGCCGCACAGGGGATGCAGCACCTTTGCCAGGCTGGAGCGCATGCGGGTGCCGAGGCCGGCGGCGAGGACCACCGCGAGAGGCTGGGGATCGGAGGGAGCCATGAGTCATCCGAGAACACGGGGAAGCCGCTGAGCTATCCCGGGTTCCCTTCGCTCGCCGGTCAGGGAATGTCCGCTACTCGAGGGTGACGGTCCAACCCCCCGGCGAGCCATCCCAGCCCGCCACCACGACGCTGTAGGTGGTGTTGGCGGAGAGGGAGCGTGTGAAGCCCTCGGGCTGGTAGCCCCCCTCTTCCACCGAGCCAGCCAGGTTGTTCTGGCCCTGAAGCAGATGGAGGTCGTAGTCCGAGCCGACCGCGTCCCAGACCAGCGAAAACGTGACGGTCTGGGACGAGGAGAGCTTGAACTCGGTCCAGTCCAGGTCGCCCGTGTAGGAACCCCCGCTGTTCGAGGCCCGGTAGAGGTTGCCCTCGATGATCGCCGGCAGGGTGATGGTGCCGAGCCAGGCGGCGTCGGAGGATTCGTCGCCGCCTTCGCTGACCGTGGCCGTGTAGCCGGCCATCGTGAAGGAGTCGGACAGCGTGTCCGAGCGGTTTCCAGCAGCGTCGGCGACGTACATCGTGCCGCTCACCGTGTCGCCAACCTCGAGGCGAGAACCGTCGACATGGCAGCGGGAGGTGCCCGTCGCGGAGTACTGATCGAGATCGGCCGGGATGTCGAACGCATACCCGGCGCCACCGATGGTGAGCGAGACCAGGCCGCCGGTCAGATCGTTGTCCAGGTCGAAGACCTCGAAGGTGACCTGGACGGTCTCGTCGCTCCCGCGCTCGGAGAGATCGAGGGAGCTGAGTTGGGGCGCGTTGTCGCCGTCTCCGGGATCGGTCTCGTGGGTTTCTTCCTCGGTGTCCTCTTCCGGCTGGGTGTCGGTCGTGCGGCCGGGCTCCAGCGGTTCCTCGGGTGGCCCGTCGCCCGAGTCGAAAAACGTGGGCTCGAGGAAGAGCGTGCCGCAGCCCAAGAGAATCAGGGGCAAGAGCGCGGGCCAGGTTCTGGTCATCACACCTCCCTGGGTGGGGGCGAGCGCGAGGGTACGGGGCCGCAACGATGATACAACCCGAGGCCCAAATTCGCTACCGTTATAGCCTTTCCCCGCTAATCTACTGCTCTTTCGGCCCTTCGGGGATGACGCGCCGCGCCGCAGACGCCCCGTCGGAGGGACAGAACCCGAATCGGGCGTGGTGCACGAACCCGCGATAGACCTTTTTGGCTTTCGCCGCCCCTCCCTCCCACCGCCCGAGAGGTACTTCGTGTCCCAGCAGATCGCCATGGAGCTCACCGACCGCTACAGCGCCC
>CAZVHW010000757.1:0-3034 GCA_964626835.1 uncultured Enterobacterales bacterium | reverse complement strand
GTCGGCGTCGGTGTCGGTGTCGGTGTCGGTGTCGGTGTCGGTGTCGGTGTCGCCTTCGGGGACGGTGGTGTCGTCCTCCTTGGGCGGGCAGCCGAACAGGAAGCCGGTCAGGGCGATGGCGAGCAGGGTGCGGGTCATGTTCTCCTCCAGAGAAACAGGGCCTCCGAAGGGTACACCCGCTCGGCTTGGTGTGTCAGCCCCCCTCACCCACCAGCGGCACCACCAGCGCTCCATCCGGGTCGTCGCAGGTCGCCGTGAACTCGCCGAGATCGCCGCTGCCGCGCACCGAGAGGCCACGGGCGCGAGCGTGCCGAGACATCGGGTTCGTGCGGAGATGGTCAGGTTGTCACTCGCGCTTCGGAGTGGGCGTTACGCTCGAGGGGTCGCTTCCCGGCCGCGAGGTTCCCATGCTCGTTCCCCTCTTCGCCCTCCTGCTCGCCGCCCCCCCTACCCTCGCCGCCCCGGTCATCGGCGGCCAGGAGGAGTCGGGTTTCCCCTCGGCCGTGTCCCTGGGTGCCGAGCTCGGCAGCACCACCTACTCCGCCTGCTCGGGCAACCTGATCACGCCGCGCATCGTCCTGACGGCTGCCCACTGTGGCGAAGACATTCCCCTCGAGGTGGTGGTCAAGATGGGGCGGGCCTTCTTCGGCGCGGACATCGACGCCTACGACTACGCCATCGGCTTCGAGGACATGGTCTCCCACCCCGACTACGCGGAGCTCACGGGTTGGACCCTGCCCGAGAACGACGTGGGGCTCCTGTTCCTGGCCGAGGACGCTCCAGTGGAGCCCACCTTCTTCCATCGGCAGGAGCTGACCAAGGAAGACATCGGGCGAGCGGTCAAGTCCGTGGGCTTCGGCGTGTCCAACGCCTCGAGCGGCACGGGTTCGGGCATCAAGCGCTCGGCGGATCTCACCCTGGACGAGCTGCGGGAGCAGTTCCTGGTCTCCTACGCGGCGGACGACGGCACCACCATCTGCAGCGGCGACTCGGGCGGTCCCCAGTTCATCGACGTGGACGGGGTGTGGGTGCAGGCCGCGGTCCACTCCTGGGCCGACGCGGACTGCGTGGTCTACTCCGGCAGCACTCGCACGGATCTGGTGGCCGATTGGATCCTCCAGGAGGTCGAGGCCTACCACGGCAGCTCGGACCTCTGCGAGATCAACGGTTGGTACGACAACGAGACCTGCGACGTCCTCTGCGACGAGCCGGATCCCGACTGCTTCGTGGACACCGGGGGCGGGGACACCGCCGACGGTCCCAACACGGGCGGTGCCAGCTGCGGCTGCGCGTCCGGAGGCACCGGCACCGGCGCGGTCCTGTGGCTCGGATCGTTGGCGATGATGCTGGGGTGGCGGAGGCAGAGGGGGAGCTAGGTCAACCAGTAGACCGCTGGCTGTTCCAGGAACGTCTCGAGTGAGATTCCACCCGTCCCGACCAGGAGCTTGCGGGTGGGAGAGAAGGCTCTGTCGAAAGCCGCCACGCCGGCCAGCGCATGACGCCTCCTGCCGCTCTTGACCTCGAGGGCAACCAGCCTGTCACCCTGGGACAACACGAAGTCGACCTCACGGTTTCTGTCTCGCCAATAGGACAGTTCGATTCCGGTGCCTCGGGTGGTGTTCAGGAGGTGTGCGCCGACGGCAGACTCCACCAGCCTGCCCCAGAGGTCGGGGGTCCGGCGTGCCGCAGCGGGATCATGCCCTTCCAGTGCCGTGGCGAGCGCGTTGTTGAAGACCTGGAGCTTGGGGCTCGATGCGCGCCTGCGGACCCGCTGGCCTGCGTACTTTGGCAGCCCCGCCACCATGCCGGCCCCCGCGAGGAGCTCGAGGTAGTGTGCGAGCGTCGTGGTGTTTCCTGCGTCTTGGAGTTGGCCGAGCATCTTGGTGTACGAGAGGATTTGTCCGGTGTAGCTGCAAGCCAGGGCGAAGAGCTGGCGGAGGAGGGCGGGCTTGTCTACGCGGTTCAGCAGCAGGACGTCTCGTGAGACCGTGGTCTCCACCAATGCTTCGCGGACATAGGCCGCCCAGCGCTCTGGCTGCGCTACGAGGGGTGCGGCCCCAGGGTAGCCGCCGAAGAAGACAAACTGTTCGAGGTCCCAGCCGAAACACTCGCGCATCTCTGGCCAGGCCCAGTGGGGGATGGGCACCAGCTCGAAACGCCCCGCCAGGCTCTCCGTCAGACCGCTCTGGATCAACAAGGGGGCGGAGCCCAGCACGACGACCCTCAGCGGGACCGCGTGATGCGTGTCGGCGTCCCAGCAGGACTTGACCACCTCGGACCAGCGCGGAACCTTTTGCACCTCGTCCAAGACCAGGATCGCGCCATCCTTCGCGCCGCGGCAGTGCAGCCTGGCCAGGTCCCACTGTTGCTCGATCCAGGTGGCATCGCGGGTGGTTGGTCCGTCGGCGCTGGCGTAGTGGGATGGCATCTCGACGGAGGCCAGGGCTTGCCTGGCCAGGGTGGTCTTCCCTGTCTGGCGGGGTCCGGAGAGAACCTGTAGAAAGCGCCTGGGCTCGTGTAGCCGCGCTTGGAGGATTGCGAGCTGTGGTCGATGGTAGGACATGGTCTCGACGAATTACTCAATGTCCCGAGTAAAATACCTCGAAGTCATGCTGGTTTCTACCCTGTGCCGGAGGAATCCTGCTCCTCCATCGGCGCCCTGGTCGTAGAGCCGCTCGGCCACCTCACTCACACGCCCCCTCGCCCAGGTGCACGAAGGCGCCGATGCCGCGCTCTTCGAGGACGGGGCGTAGGGCTTCGAGAACGGCGACGTGGGCGCGGAGGTGGACGTCCCGGATGCCTCGGGCCGCGCTGCGCTGACCGGAGCGACGGACGGCCTGGCGGGGGTTGGTGATGGAGACGTTCAGGCCGAGGGTCTGGTCCGGGCCCACCAAGCCGAAGAGGTGGTGGGCGCCGGGGCGGAGCCGGGTCTCGGTCAGCTGGCCGGTCTCGACCTCGAAGATCATCCAGCCTTCTCTGTCCTCCACCCCGGACAGTCGCACGGTCCCCTCGATACCCTGCTCGGACATCCAGG
>CAZVHW010000756.1:0-3056 GCA_964626835.1 uncultured Enterobacterales bacterium | reverse complement strand
GCAAGGCAGCTTCATCGTCGACGAGCTGACCGAGTTGGTCGAAGAGGCCGTGCTGCGGGAGTTCGAGCACATCAGCCGGCGAGGCGGTGTCCTGGGGGCCATGGAGACCGGGTACCAGCGCGGCAAGATCCAGGAAGAGTCGCTCTACTACGAACACAAAAAACACGACGGTAGCTACCCCATCGTGGGCATCAACACCTTCCTCGACCCGGCCACCCTCGCGGACGACTACGTACAGCCCGACGTCGAGCTGCGCCGTGCCACCCCCGAGGAAAAGAACAGCCAGCTGGCAGCCTTGCGGGCCTTTCAGGCAAAGCACGCCGACGAGTGTCCGGCCGCCTTGGAGCGGCTGAAGCAGGTGGCCATCAGCGGTGGCAACATCTTCGAGGAGATGATGTCCACGGTGCGTGTGGCCAGCCTGGGGCAGATCTCCCAGGCGCTGTTCGAGGTGGGTGGGGAGTATCGGCGGAACCTGTAGGACTTCACGGGCAATCGAATGCGAACTGTCGGTTATTCGCGTTTGTGTTCTTGAAGCAAACATGGCAAGATAGCTCACATGGCCCACGAGAACGATGACTGGATCCAGGTGCTCGATGGGCTTCCGTTCGTGCGCGAGGTGCGCTTGGGGGAAGGCTCGGTGGAGCTGCGGACGCAGACCGGTTCGATAGAGCTCGAGCTCGAGGTCAGGCGCGGCGTCGTCGGCCGCGCGGTCGTCGCGAGTCTGGACGCGGGTCCGTTGCCCGCGGGAACTCAGGCCAGGCTGCTGGTCGCGCGGTCCATCAGCCCGGGGATTGCGAGCGAGCTGCGCAAGGTGGGCATCAACTTCGTGGACGGTGCGGGCAACTGCTACTTGAACATCGACGGGCGCTATTTCGCCTCCATCGAGGGGAGAAAACTGCCGCCCGTGAAGCGCAGGGGAGGGCGCCGTTCCAGCTCGTATCGCGTGCTCGGAGCTTCTCTGGAGGAGCCGATGTTGTTTTCACGGCCGCTCCGCGCCATCGCCGCGGACTGCGGAGTCAGCACCTACGTGGTGCGAACCGTCAAGCAACAGCTGCTCGACGAGGATGCGCTCGTGAAGGGCCCTTCCGGGTTGCGAATGATGGTCCGCAACCGCTACCTGGACGAGTGGCTGGTGGGCTACCGGGACCTGGTGCGACCCAAGCTGTTGGTCGGTCGGTATGCCCTGCCCCACGGCTCGCTGGAGGCGCTGTGTCCGCTCCTGGAGCACGCGTTGCCAATGGGCTCCTGGAGCTGGGGTGGATCCCAGGCCAGCTTTCGCATGCATGGGACCGGAACGACGGGGGATGTCGTTGTCCACGCGACGGTGCTCGATACCTGCGACAGCCCACGTTTTCCGTTGCGAGAGCAGCGCGATGGCCCGGTGGAAGTCCTGGTGTTGCCCTACCGAGTCGGCAGACCTGGCCGTCCTGACTGCGTGACGATGCTCTCGGCGTTGGCTGAGCTGTCTGCTCGTCGCGATCCGCGTTCCATGGACGTGGCAGCGGAGCTTCGCGAGAACATCGAGTTCGCCTGGAAGGTCGAGGATGGGATCTGAGCGAGCTGCACTCGTTGAACTCTGCGCTCTCTGGCAAGGGCAGCGCCTCGTCCTCGTGGGCGCCTCTGCCATCGAGTTGCAGGGCGTCCCTCTCTCTCGCCGTGCGTTCGACTTTGATGTGGTCGTCCAGGCCACGCCCGAGGTGGTGCTCGAGGTGATGAGCGATGCCCTTGGGTGGCGCCAGGGCGTGAAGGGGCCGCCGAACTGGTTGGGACCTGGAGGTACGGCGGTGGATCTGATCCCGGCGTCGCCGGGGCTCGTCCAGTCGGGAGTCGTGACGTGGCCCGGCCAAGATCGCGAGATGAGCCTTGTCGGTTTTCGTCTGCTGGACGAAGCATCCGTGCTCTGTCCGTCGGCCATCCACGATAGGCTCTGGATCGCCACCACTGCGGTCTTGACGTTCCTGAAGGTGATGGCCTGGCTCGAACGACCCCAGCGTGAGCGGGACCTCCAGGATCTCACCGTGCTCCTGGACCACCACGTCAATCACGAGGATGACAGGTACTACGTTGGCCAGGCGGCGGAGCGAGGCCTGTTTGGTGAGGACTGCAGTGCGTGGTGGCTGGGCCACGATCTGGGCCAGATCCTGGCTCCAGGTGAGGTGCGGTTCCTCGACGCCTTCCTGGGCCGCGTGGCTCGCCCAGACGATGTGCTCGCCAGCCACCTGGCTCGGCTCGCGCCGGTTGGCTGGGGCAGGAGCGAAGGCGAGGCCCGGAGGCGATTCGGGCTTCTGCAGGCAGGGCTCCGTGTAGGTGTGCAGAGCCAAGGAGGCAACCCATGACCGAGCATCTCCCCAGTCTTCCAACCCGCGAGCAAGTCTCCAGCGGGGCACCCGTCGTGCTGTGCGTCGACCCGGTGGAGTACCATGGGCCCCACCTGAGCGTGCACAACGACGCGTTGATGGCCGAGGGGCTCGCGCGGCTCCTGGTCGAGGCGTTCCAGGACGAGGGGCACGATTGGCCCTGGCTGTTCGCCGGGCAGCTGGGGGTGGGGGTCGACCCGGTCCGTGGCCCGGGGACGGTGCTGGTGACCTACGCCGAGGTACGGCGCAGTGTGCTCGAGCAGTGTGCTCACATCCACGAGCTCGGTGCTCAGCGCGTCATCCTGTCCACCTTCCACGGTAGCCCCCTGCACAACCTGGCTGTCGATGAAGCTGCCCGCTGGCTCGCCAAGCGCGGGGTGCGGGTCTTTTCGCCCATGAACCTGCTGCTGGGGGAGCTGATGGACGTTCGGGCCGAGCGTGTGCCCAATGCCGTGGCGTGCGTGGGGAAACCCCAGGATCGTCAGGCCGTGGCCCAGCGCCTGCCCTTCGACATCCACGCTGGTTTCCTCGAGACCTCGCTGGCGCTGCTGCTGGCTCCCGACACCGTGAAGGACCACGAGCGCGTACCCCCGTGCCCCTTGTTGGAGCCTCGCGCGGGCCCCCTGCACGGCTCTCGTTTGGCTGCGACCTTGGGCTTCGCTGGGCTGTCCAGCGAGCTCGCCTTCATGGCCCGCGGCC
>CAZVHW010000755.1:0-3057 GCA_964626835.1 uncultured Enterobacterales bacterium | reverse complement strand
GGAGTTCCGCAAACGGACGATTTCGTCCTCGACCGCCGCGTGCACCTCTGCCAACGCACTCGAGCCGACCGCGAGCAGGGTGATCGCGAGGGCGGTCTTGAGCGCGCTCTCGGTGTCTGGAAGCGCGAACCACGAGGGGCGTCCGAACCAGCCAGCCTCCATGCCGCCGTGGGCTGCCTCGTTGAGCACGTGGACCGAGATGAAGGCTAGCAGGAAGACCGGGGCCACGCTCACGAACTGGACGATCCGCCGGAGCACCGATGGACGACCCGCCGTGAGGAAGCCGAGCCCGAGTCCCGCGAACAATGCCAGCGCGAGCGAGGGGACGAGGAGTCCGAGCGAACGCGCCGCGGCGGGGAGCACCAACTCGCTGACCGGGGCACCGGGCCGGTAGGTGAAGGAGGTGCCGAGGTCGCCTCGTAGGGCTCGGCCAAGGAAGTGCACGTAGCGCACCGCGAGGGGCTCGTTCAGGCCCCACTCGAGCTCCAGCTGTGTGCGGACCTCCTCTCCGTTGGGGACGAGGTCGACCGGGTCACCCGGGGATGCCCAGAGCAACAGCTGGATGGCCAGCACGGCTCCCGCCAGGGTGAGCAGGAAGACGAGCAGCAGCCGCGCTACGGGCAGAGCCAAGCGCCAGCGCCCGGGGCTCTGGGTACCGGAATGGGTCGCTTCGTCAGCGCAGCTTGGGACTGGCTCTGCCATCGGTCAACAGCGTAGGGGACTGGCTTCGCGCGCGCCAGGATTCCGTGGGTTGTGGGGACGGCCCGGAGCGGACGCCCTGGGGGAGCGCGCATAGCGCGCGTTGGGGGGCTGGGCCCCCGTAAGAGCCAGGCTGGTGACGGTGCGCCGCATGGCGGCGGGCGTGCCTCGCGTGCCCCCGGACGTCGTTGGTCACGGACTTCCGGGCGCCAGCACTAGTCCATGCGCCAGTCGCGGACGAAGGTGAAGAAGTAGAAGGGGTGGATCACCACGCCGCCGACTCGGGTGGACAGCGCCGCGTAGGAGTCGAGGGTCCACAGGAAGATCATCGGTACGTCTTCGTGCACCTGTCGATGGGCGTCGCGTAGTGCCGCCTTCTTCGCGTGGGGATCGGTGGTGTCTCGAGCCTGGTCAAGCAAGGTGTCGACCCGTTCGTTGGCGTAGCCGCCGAAGTTGCGTGCACCCTCGCTGTGGAACTGATCCCGGATGTCCTCGTTTCGATCGAAGGTCCACTGGGAAAGAACGAGGTCGTAGTCGTGCTCTCGCCAGATGCGCGCCTTCCAGGCAGCCTCGTCCAGAAAGTCGACCTGAACGTCGAACCCGGCGGATTGCAGCTGGGACTGGAGGTTGATCACGACTTCTTGTGAGGACTCGAGGGTCTGGTGGGCCGTGATGTTGAGCACCAGCGGATTGCCGTCCTTGAACCAGCGCCCCGCGTCCTGGCTGTAGCCAGCGGCCTCGAGTAGCATGGCGGCTTGGCCTTGGTTGTAGTCCCAGGCCGGTACGTCATGGTTGTAGTAGGGGCTGGACTTCACGTAGGGGCCCGTGAGGGTGTCGCCGGTGCCGATGGGAGCCAGCAGGGCTTCGACGTCTACCAGGTGGGCGATGGCTTGTCTGACCTCGGGCTGATCGAACGGAGCCTTCTCCAGGTTGAAACCCAGGTACCACCAAGAGTTGGTCTGGTAGGGATACAGCTCCACCTTGCGGTTGTTCTGCAGCACCGCGAGGTCGCGGGGCAGTACGCGGACCAAGGCCTCGAGGCTCTCGTAGAGCAGCAGCTTGGCTTGGTAGTTCTTGTCGCTGACCTCCCGCATCACGATCTCGTGGAGGCTCACGCCATCTCGGTGGCTGGCCCAGGAAGACAGGGAGATGGAGTTGTCGTCGTTGTAGCGCTCGAAGGCGTAGGGTCCCGTGCCCACTGGGGAGTTGCGGAACTCGTCGGTGCGCTTGAGGGCGGTGCCGCTGAAGCCGTGGGCAGGCAGGATCTTGAAGAGCAGCTTGTCTTCGGGGCTGGCCTCGGCCCGCTCGAAGACTAGCTTGACCGTGTGGTCGTCCAGGGCCTCCGCCTTCTTGATCCATCCCACGCGGCCTTTCTCGGTGGAGAGGGTGCCGCGGTCCTTCATGGCGTCGATGGTGAAGACCACGTCGGCCGAGGTGAACGGTGTCCCGTCGTGCCAGCTGACGTCGGCACGCAGGTTCACCACCAGCTCGGTGCGGTCCGCGGACAGCTCCGATGACTCCGCCAGGCTGGGTACCGAAGCCAAGTTCTGGTTGTCCGTGTACAGCCCCTCGAAGATGAGCTCGTTGAGCCGTGCTTCGGGCATGTTGGTGGTGAATACGGGGTTGACGATTCCCGGCGCCTGATCTTCTGCGTAGCGCAGACCCTGGCCCAGTGCAGGCAGGGCGAACAAGCCCAAGCCTGCCAGCAGCAGTGTGCTGAGGCGCGTGTTGGCGCGACGACCTCCACGATCGGTGGAGGCGGGTCGTTCAGTTCTCCTTGCTGTCACCATAGCGGTCCAGTCCCTGTAGGATGGCGAGGTCTCCCAGCACTTCGTCCAGACCGGTGAGGGCGGGGTAGGCGCCCAAGAGCGGTTGGATGGCGTCGAGCGCCTCACGGGTGTGTCCGGTGCGAAGCTGGGCTTCGATGATGATGGCGCGCAGGCCAGGATGGTTGATGGGGGTGATGCCCCGGCTGCTCTCGAGGTCCAGCGCTTGCTGCGCGAAGGCCAGCGCTTGCCAAGGGTGGTCCGCTCGTAGGGCCCGACGGCCCATGGCGAGCAGCACCCTGCTGCGGAAGATGCGTACCAGCTGGAGGTCGTCCAGCAGTGCTCGACCGTCGGGGCTGGCCGACTCACTCGCCTGGGCGAGCCAGGCATCGAGCTTGGCGTCGAGCAGCCGGACCTGGGCCCTGGCCCAGTCGGGGTCATCGGCGGCGGGCAGGTCGGGCTCGAGGCCCAGGGCTGCCAGCGCGGCCGAGGACGCGCCCAGCTGGCCAGGGCTGTCCGCGGCGCGTTGCGCTTCGGAGGTCAGCTGGTCTGCGTCGGCGACGGGGCCGAAGAGCAGCGAAGTGCCGCCGTC
>CAZVHW010000754.1:0-3062 GCA_964626835.1 uncultured Enterobacterales bacterium | reverse complement strand
GGTGGCCCGCAAGGTCGCGGCCCAGGTCTTCGAGGAACAGGGCCTCTGCGTGGACTACATGCTCGGCACCATGATCGAGCTGCCCCGCGCGGCCCTGACCGCCGACCAGATCGCCTCCGTGGCGGAGTTCTTCAGCTTCGGCACCAACGACCTGACCCAGACCACCTTTGGCATCTCCCGGGACGACATGGGCAAGTTCGTGCCCACCTACCGGGAGATGGGCATCTACGACCAGGATCCCTTCCAGGTCCTCGACCAGAAGGGCGTGGGCCAGCTGGTGAAGATCGGTGTCGAGCGAGGCCGGTCCGTCCGTGAGGGGCTCAAGGTGGGTATCTGCGGCGAGCACGGCGGTGAGCCCAGCTCGGTGGAGTTCTGCTACCGCGTGGGCATGAACTACGTCAGTTGCTCCCCCTTCCGGGTGCCCGTGGCCCGGCTGGCCGCAGCCCAGGCGACGCTACGCGGCGAGTAGTGAGAGTTCGAGCTACCATGGCTTCGAGGCTCCTCGTCGTTGGAGCCCAACGGTCTCGGTAGCGCCATGAAGTTGAAGACGACACAGCTGATGCACGTGGTGACGCTTTCCCTTGCTGCGGTGGGCTGCGCCTATCCAGCCGGCCACTACCGCCTCGACACGCTGGCCAGCTCGGACGTGGGTACGCAGTATCTGGGGGTTCGTGCCAAGGTCGAGCTCGAGCATCTGCCGGTACAAGGTTGGGACCTGATCCTCGATCTGCACCTGCACGCTCACTCAGGCAAGCGCCCGCTGGTAGACCTGTCCCGCACCATGCTGCGCTCGGACGACACGCGCTGGGTGTCCTGCCAGCTGCCCCCGGAAGAGGACCCCGACCACCTCAGGTTGAGGCTGTACGAAGAGGAAGCCATCAGGCTCATCCTTCGCTGCCTCCAGGTACAGCGGCCCGAGCAGCAGCTCGAGGTCAGGGTACCCCTGAGCGGGGCAGGGGGAAAGGGCTACCTCGAGCTGGCGTTTGCTGGTGTAGCCACCTCGGGAGACGCGGGCGGTTTGGAGCTGGACTAGTGCCGGCGCCCGGAAGTCCCTGACCAGGGACATCCGGGGGCACGCGAGGCGTGCCCGCCGCTACGCGCCGCACCGTCACGAGCCTGGCTCTTTCGGGGGGCCCAGCCCCCCACACGCGCTGTGCGCGCTCCCCCAGGGCGTCCGCTCCGCGTCCGCAGTGCACGCGCAGTCGAATTCGGGGTGGCTAGAGACTTCCAGGCGCGTGCACTAGGTGCGCGCTATTGTCTGGAACGCCGTCCCACCGGGAGCCTCCGTGAACCTCCTGTTCTGCATCGCCTTTGTCTCGAGCGCCTCGGCGGACCGTTTCACCTTCGCGGTGGTCGGAGACACCCAGGGCTCGGGATCCCTCAACTACGACGTGATGCCTCAGATCATCGAGGACATGAACGCCCTCGATCCCGCCTTGGTGATCTTCGTAGGGGACCTGATCGGCGGGTACTACACCATCGACTCCCACCAGGCGGCCTGGGACGAATGGGTCACCGTGGCATCGGGGCTGAACGCCGAGATCTACGCGGTGCCCGGTAACCACGACTTCTTCCCAGGCGAGTCGGTGTATGACGCGTGGCTCGAGACCTTCGACTGGCTGCCGATCGAGAACAGCCCGGTGGGACAGGAGGGAATGTCCTATTGGTTCGACTACGGCGAAACGCGCTTCGTCTCGGTGCTAACCGACTCCGAGTGGGGCCAGACATCACCCGATCAAGCCTGGCTGGACGGTGTCCTGGCGGATCCGGAGACCATCGCCAAGGACCACGTCGTCGTCTACTCCCACCACCCGGTGAGCTTCAGCTCTGTCGAGCCCCTGGGCACCACGTCGGACGACTTTTGGCAGTCGCTGGTGACCATGGGTGTGGACGCCTACTTCTGCGGTCACTGGCACCGCTACCAGCCCAGCCAGCTCGGGGCGGGGGGCGACACCTGGGAGACCATCATCGGCACGGGGGGCGGGTCCTACTACTCTCCCACCCGTGAGTATCAGCAGCTTCACGGCTTTCAGCTGGTCGAGGTGGACGACGCCAGCGTCACCGCCTGGTTCTACGGTGACGAGGACGGGGACGGTCGCTACGACGATGTGATGGACGAATACGTCATCGCCTGGGATGGCGAGGAGCTCACGGGACTGGTAGCTCACTACGGGTTCGACGACCGCAATGCCGAGGACGACGCGCCGTCGCCGTTGGGCAAGGGTGTGCATGGGGAGCTCGTGGGTGCGGCCACGTGGGACGAAGACGAGGAACGAGGCACGGTCCTCGAGCTGCCCGGGAGCCCGGGGGCTGGGGTCGAGGCTGGAGCCATCGGAGACTACAACCTGAGCATCAACGGCGATCTGACCTTGTCGCTCTTCGTCGAGGCGGACCGCGGCGGCTACGGTGCTTGGGGGCAGGTCTTGCTCACCTACGGGACGGCCGACTACTACAGCGAGGACGAGGAGACCAACGACTCCTATTGGCTGAGCCTCGTGGACGGTGATCACCTGCGCGCGTTCTGGGAGCACGACAACGGGGAGAACGTGGTCGTCGACTCCACCGAGAGCGTGGCCGATCCCGAGAGCTGGCATCACTACGCCTTGACGCGTGATGTTCAGGCCATGGAGCTGAGCTTCTGGGTGGACGGCGTGCGGCTTGGCGAGCCGGTGAGCTTCGACCGGCTGCCCACCGGCGGCGGACGCGGCATGCTCTACATCGGCCGGGACGTGGATGGCTCGGACGACTACGGGCTCGAGGGGAAGTTCGACGAGATCTGTGTGTTCAACCGGGCGCTGAGCGAGGTCGAGATCCAGGCGATGGCCGCCGACTACGACTGTCGGATCGACGAAGATGGCGATGGCCTCGACGACTACCAGGGCGACTGCGACGACAGCGATGCCACCGCCTACCCGGGAGCGGAAGAGATCTGCGACGACGGCGTGGACAACGACTGCAACGGCGAGGTCGACGAGGTGGCCTGCGACGACGCGGATCAGCCCGAGGACACCGGCTCGGCGGCAGAGGACACAGCGTCGCCCGGTGATGACACCGGCTCGCCC
>CAZVHW010000753.1:0-3065 GCA_964626835.1 uncultured Enterobacterales bacterium | reverse complement strand
TGGCCTTCTTCGAGCACGGCTAGCGGTAGTCTGGCACGAAACTCGTGGAAACGTTCTTCGCTCACCTGCTCGTGACCTGTTGGGGCTGGGCCCCCGGGACGTGCCATCTGGCTTGGAGCCAGGTCCGCGCCCTCGGCCGTGATCAAGCTGACGATGTTGATCTCCGAGAGCTGGTTGTAGACCAGGCGCTCGAAGCCCACCTGTCCCTGGTGACTCAGGTGCTCGATGGGAAACGCCTGACGCAGCAGGGTGACCGCGTGAGTGCGCCCGGCGAACCAGGTGTCGACGAAGGTAGCGAGGTTGTCGGCCTTCTGCGCGTGGAGCTTCACCACGCTGTTGGTGACGGCTTCCGTAGCCACCTCGGTCGCGGCGAAACCCAGGAGCAGCAGTGGCGGCAGCGCCGCCGCGGCGCTTCCCATGATGAGGAGCGTGCGCAGTCGCATGGCCGGCTTGCTCCGAGTTCAGCTATCGACGGGGAATTGGACGCGGAAGGTGGTGCCCTGCCCCTCGACGCTCTCGACCGTGACGGTGCCACGGTACTTGGTGACGATCCGATAGACGATGTTCAGCCCCAAGCCCGTGCCCTTTCCCGGTTGCTTGGTCGTGTAGAAGGGGTCGAATACCATGGCCAGGTTGCTCTTTGGGATGCCCGGCCCGTCGTCCGCAACATCGGCCCAGGCTTGCCCCTGGGAGCTGCCAGTGCGCACGGTGATGATCCCCTCGGTTCGAGTGTCACGGCGCTCTCCCAGAGCCTCGACCGCGTTCTTGACCAGGTTGACGAAGACTTGTTGGATCTCGTTGGTGCGGGCGTTGATGGTGGCCAGGGGTTCGAGATGGGTGTCGATTCGTATTCCGCGCGTATCGGCGGACCGCTCGACGAGTCTGATGGCGTCCGCGATGACCCGTGGGAGATCTACCGTTGTGAGGTATTCGCCCTGGGATGCTCGGCTGTAGCTGGACAGCTCCACGACGATGCTGCGGATGCTCTGGCTGTACTCGACGATGTCGCGTGCGTACTCGCGAGCCAGCGTGGGATCGTCCTCTTCGAGAATGGCCTCGGCCAGCCCGAGGATACCGAAGAGGGGGTTCGAGATTTCGTGGGCGATCCCGGCGGCGAGAGTGCCGATGCCCGCCAGCTTTTCGGACTGAATGAGCTCGGCTTGCAGGCGCCGGGTTTCGGAGAGCGAGCTCTCGAGCTCGGTGTTCTTTGCTTCGAGGTAGGCGAGCAGCTTGCGGTTCTGGATGGCCATTTGCTGTTTCTCGAGGGCCCTGCGTACCTTTTTCCGGATGTCGAAGACGTTGTTGAGCGGCTTCAGGACGTAGTCGAAGGCATCCAGCTCCATGGCGGCGAGGGCGGTCTCGAGCGAGGCGTAGCCGGTGATGATGATCACCTCGGCGTCGGCATTGACCTCCTTGGCCGCCTTGAGCAGATCGAGCCCGTTGACGTCGGGGAGGTTCTTGTCCGTGAGCAATAGGTCGACGCCATCGCGCTGCATGACGTCGAGCGCCTCGTTGCCCGAGCTCGCCAGGGTCAAGCGGTACGGCTCGTCTTCGAAGACCGCCTTGAGGATCTGCAGAATGACGGGCTCGTCATCGACGATGACGAGGTGGGGCGCTCGTGTTCGAGGTCGGGACCGTTCCATGGAGGCCACTCGCGAAAGGAATGCAGCGTAGCACGTCCGGCAGTCTCGAGGCGAGCCAGTAACAAGCCCGGACTCCGGGGATGATTGACAGCGCGCGGGGAGATACTAATACTACCAGCGACATGGGACCCTGGGGGTCCCCTGACAAGCGCTCACCCTCCCTCCCCCGCCATCCACTCCTGGAGTCGCCGTGATGAGTTCCCGAGCCACCCTGGGCATCCTCCTCGCCCTGACGGCCACGGCCTGCTTCGAGAAGAACAAGGAATCCACCACCACCGCCGCGAAGGACACCAGTTCGGTGCGCGAGCGCGCCACGACCGACGGCAACCTGGTCGTCGAAGTGGACTTGGATGGAGACGCAAGCCCTGACATCTACAACTATTTCCGATCGCTCGAAGACGAAGGCCGGCTGTTGCTCCGCAAGGAAATGGACCTCAACCAGGACGGTCGCATCGATGTCTGGAGCTTCTTCACCGAGACAGGTGACCTCGATCGCGAGGAAATGGACGCTGACTTCGACGGATCCATCGACTGGATTGACCACTACCAAGGTGGCAAGCGGGTCATGAGCGAGATCGACACCGAGAACAACGGCACCTTCGATCTGTTCAAGTATTACGAATCCGGCCGCATCCGGCGCAAGGAGCGCGACACGACGGGCGACGGCCAGGTGGACCACTGGGAGTATTTCAACGACGGTGGCGAGGTCGTCAAGGTGGGGTGGGACATCGACGGCGACGGTCAGATGGACGTGCGCGAGGAGTAATCCGGCTATCCTGCCGGATTACGGGCACCGTCCATACCGAGCGTCGCGAGCGTGTTGACGGGCACGATGGTCGTCACTCGACCTCGAAGCTCACGACGTCGATGGTCGTAGCTCCCCCGCTTTCGTACCAACCCACCTCGTATACGCCCTCTTTGGGCTGCTCGATGACGATCGTGGGGTAGAAGCAGGCAAAGCAGTAGTCCTCGGTGCGCTCGTTCCAGTACTCGTAGACGGAGATGACGTTTCGTTCTCCCTCGATGATGGGATCGAAAAGATCGTCACAGCCCTGGAACACGCCTACGCGGTAGACATGCCAGTCATCGCCCTCCTGGCTGACCTCGATTCCATCCTCTGGCGGGTTGGCGAAGTCGTAGTCCTCGCAGGGAGGGGTGTCGACCTGGATGGAGATGGACTCCGTGCAACCGACCAGTAGCAGGAGCGTGAGAACCATGAATACCTCCGAGTGCCCACTTAATACTACACTGGCCCTACGGACGGTGCTGGGCCGCACCAGGTAGGGTGCCCTAAAGGAATCGCTGAAGGCCTCGGCGCTCCAGCTCTGCATTGAGGTTGCGGATCTCCTGGGCTCGGTCCAGGCGCGCGACAAGGAGCACGTCCGGTGTGTCCACGACCACGAGCCCTTCGGTACCGAGCAG
>CAZVHW010000752.1:0-3067 GCA_964626835.1 uncultured Enterobacterales bacterium | reverse complement strand
CTCGGCCTTCTGACTCGGCGTCGAGCATCTCGAAGTCGTCGAGATCGTGGTCGGACAGCTCGGGGGTGGCGACCCTGCGCCCCACCTGGAGGTCTTCTTCATCGAAGGAGAAGTCGTCTTCTTCATCGAACAGGTCGGTGCTGCCCAGGTCGGTCAGGCCGGAGAGGTCGTCTTCCTTGGCGGCCTGCTCGTGAGACTTGCCGGTGAGGATCTCGTTGACCAGCGAGGACATCCGGTCGGCCATCGTGGTGGGATCGGACGAGATCCTCCAGGACTTCTTGCGCACGATACCGCGGCCTGTCTCGTAGTTGACCATGAAGATCTCGAACTCCTCGCCCACCTTGGCCACCGAACCCGCGATGACCACGTTGGCCGAGCTGGCCTTGGCCACGCCCGACAGGCAGGAAGAACTGGCGAGGC
This sequence comes from uncultured Enterobacterales bacterium, assembly GCA_964626835.1. GTDB lineage: Bacteria > Myxococcota_A > UBA796 > UBA796 > JAFGLY01 > CALDOK01. The sequence continues at coordinate 2,647 of CAZVHW010000752.1, read as the reverse complement.
AGGCGACGTTCATGCCCTTGGGCATGGCCTCGAGCTGGTGCACCTGCTCGAAGCTCATGGAGAAGTCGACCTCGGAGGCCACCAAGCTGGTGATGTTGAGCACCTGCAGTGAATCGACCCCGGTCTTGCCCACGAAGGGTGGGACGACAGCCGCCTTGGCGAGGACCGCGGAGGGCATCCCCAGGACGAAGGCGGTGGAGGCAAGGACGATCCAGGATCGACGACGCATGGGGACCTCTCTTGGTCTTGGGCGCGGGACAGGTGCGGAAGCCGGGCGGAAGGCCACACCTGCGGGCGGGCACGGCGAAATCCGCGCTATTTTACACCGAAGATCTCTCGTTGGCGCGCCTGGAAGCTGGTAACCGCAACGTTGGCGTGCCAACAACGGCGCGCTTTACGTATTGCTTACACTTGACGTCCGAAAAACACGGGCGGTTCCCCTGTCCGGTCAGTCGATGTAGCCCAACGCCCTGATGGCCTGAAGCGTCCGGTCGTCGAAATCGACATGACCGGTGAGTGGTTTTCCCTGCGGGACGGCCTGCTGCCACGCCCGGAGCGCGTCCTCGACCCGCCGCTCGCTTCCGGGCACGGGGGTGGTCGCGGTGGCGTCCACCTGGAGGTCGTAGGTGGTCAGGTCTCCTCCGTGCCACGCTCCTTTCCAGCGACCTCCGGCCAAGATGGCCTGCTTGCCATGGCGCTCCGCCACCAGCGAGCCCTGCCAAGGGCTCTGCACCGGCCAAGCGTGGGACACGCCCAGGGTGTCGGTGACGAGATCGCTCACCTCGGCGAGGGTGCCGGTGGGGCGACGCCCGGGTGCGATTCCCGGCCCGGCGGCGACCAGCGGCACCCAGGTCAAGGCCTCGGCGACGCTCCAGCCATGCCCATAGGCATCCACCTCACCCAATTCCTCGCCGTGGTCCGAGAGCACCACCACCAAGGTCTCCTCTCGCAGCGGGCCCAGGGCCTGGAGGATGTCTCCCAGCTGGCGGTCGATGTCCTCGACCACGGCATGGTAGGCCTGATGGTAGGCTTGCTGCACACCTGGCTCCTGTCCCCGCTTGGCCCGTCCAATCAGCAAACCCACGCGCTCGGTGAACCATGCCCGGTCGAGTCCGTAGCGCTCGCTGCTGGCCTCGGTGGGGCTCAGCCCCGAGTGGACGCCGAGCAGATGCAGATACAGAAAGTGGCGCTTGGGAGAGGCGCTCCCGGCGTCTTCCTCGGCCCAGGTCTTCACGTAGCGCTCCACGTCCCTCGCCATGCGCGCATCGGCGCTCCGTCGCCACTCGTCAAAGCCACGATCGAAGCCGAGTTCGTGGGCGAGGTAGCCGTTGGCGTACAGCCCGTGGGTGGCAAAGCCGGCACCCCGGAGCACCTCGGCCATGGTCGGCAGATCGGGCAGAGCAGGTCGGTGGGTCATGTCGCCGGTGGGGAGATCCCAGCCGTGGGTGCGGACGAACGAACCGGTGAACAGGGAGATGACCGCAGGCACGGTCCACGTGGAGGTGCTCCAGGCTCGTTCCACCACCAAGCCCTGACCCGCCAGCGCGTCGATGGTGGGTGTGTCTGCCTTGGCCACCGCGTCGGCCCGAAGCGTATCGATCAGGATCACCACCGCGTGCCGCGGCGTGCCCGTGGGATCCGCCACGGGCAGGACGGTAGCCGTGGGTAGCGTGGGCTTCGAACCAACGGCCGCAGCGTCGGTGGAGACGACCCGAGAGGACTCGGTCGGGAGGGCGGGCGGCCCCTCGGGGTCAGGCGTCGAAGGCTGGCAGGCCAACAGCGCGAGGGGCAACACGAGTGAGAGCGCGGGTTTCGATTTCATGACGAATCCGTATCCCGATCCAGCGGCCAGCCCGGGGCGGATCCAGGAGTCCAGCAGATTCTCGCACCATGGAGTATGCTTCCGAGGACGGGGGTCCTCGTTGAAAACCCCTGATTGCGGCCCGCCCATCTTCAGGTCGGGCGTCTTTGGACTCCGAGAGAGACAGCGCTTTGAAGAACACCCTACTCGAACATGATCCCGCGCTCGAGGAGAGCCCATCCCAGCAGCTCTCACCGAACCCGCCGGTCCAAGGCACGGGGGGCCTCGAGCAAGCCCTGGACGACCTCGCCATCCAGCACCAGCAGCGCCTCTCCAACCTCCTCGCCGAGACACGACGCTGTGAAGAGCTTGCCACCGCGCTTCCTCCGGGTGCCGCCCGGACCGTACGAGCCCGACACGACGAGCTCGTCGCCGCGGTGCTGGACATCCTCACCGGCTGGCAAGCCCTGGGCGGCACGGTGCGGCTGGCTCCACCGGGCCCCATACATCCGCTCGGGCCGAGTGTGGCCACACCGCCCGCCTCGCTCCCAACGTTCGCCGTCGTCGCAGACCACGGGCAGCCCGGGGCGAGCGCCGCCACTGGCGACGAGCCGCACCCCGCGAGGGGTGCCCCCGTCATCCTCGGTCGTGTCACCCCCACCCGGTACACGACCTCGGACAGGTCTGGCGCGACGGTCGCTCCCGTGCACGCCGACCCGGGCACCACCCACACTCCCGCGCAAAACTGGGCCGAAGACCTCGCCAAGCTGCTGGGGGCCATGAGCAGCTCCGCCAATGCCATCGAGGAAATGGACGCAATCCAGCGCGCGGCAAGCGCCTCCTTAT
>CAZVHW010000751.1:2052-3078 GCA_964626835.1 uncultured Enterobacterales bacterium | reverse complement strand
GGCGTGGAGCCTCGGCCTCTTGGGGCGTCGTGTCGGGGGCCTGGGGGGCGACGGTCTGGGCCTTGGGGAGCTGACCGCCGCCGGCTGTATCGCCGGCGGCGTCTATGCCTGGGGTGTCGTCCTCCCCTGGGGATTCCCCTGACGCTGCGGAGGGCCCGCTGCTGGTGGCCGGAGCCCGTGGAGCGGCGGGCTTGGGGGCGGCGGCTCGAACGGCCATCCTGGTGGGCCGTGAGGGGGCTGCCGGGGCCTGATTGACGGGCAGCGTGCGGCGACCGGGCACGGGGGTGGGCAGCGCGGCGAGCTTGGGTAGATGGACCTTGGCGGGCTTGGCGCTTCCGCCTTGCTTGGCCATTGGGGCGCGTCGCGCGGCTTTGCCATGCTTGACGCCGAACACGCGTGGGCCGGCGCCGTGGGTAGGTATCTTGCCAGCTTTTTTGGAGGTCGATCGGCCGTGCTGTGCGGCGGGCAAGCCGGGACGCGGTGACGAAGTGGCCAGGCGGATGACACTCGGCGCCGAGCGCTGCTTGAAGGAAGAACGAGCAGGCGAACGAGGGGCGTAGCTCGCCCTCGAACATGGCACCCGATGCTGCTTGCTACGGATGGAACTCACCCTCGGACTTCCTGGGTTCGACGTACCCCAGAACTATAGCCTGAGGCATGTACACCCGGGGCGGAAATCGGCCTATCCTGCGTGGCCGATAATACGGCTCTGGTCGAGCACGAAGACCAGCGGCGTGAGGGGTTCTGCTCCCGGAGATGCGGGTTCGACGAACAGGCTGTGGACCAGTGCCGTGAAGTCACCGCTGGCGGCAGCGTGGGGGCCTGCCGTCAGAAGCATGCCGCTGTGGGGGATGCCGACTGCCAGGGGCTTACCGCGGCCCACCATGTCTTGGGCATGCTCCATGGCCAGGTAGTCCAAGATGCGCTCGGCGGCGAGGTGGCCTTCTACGATGTAGAGCTCGAGCCAGGATCCCGAGGGCGTGGCGGTTTCGACCCAACGCCAGGCGGGATCCGCGCGTCCGAGGT
>CAZVHW010000751.1:0-2042 GCA_964626835.1 uncultured Enterobacterales bacterium | reverse complement strand
GCCGTTGACGTCGACCGTGACCCTGCCGGTGTGGCGTCCGAGGTTCTCGAGGGCTTGTCGCTCGGCTTGGGCCGCGTCGATGTCCAGGTACGCCAGCCGCTCGGGCCCGGCGAAGGTGGTGAGGGGGCCTCGCTGTTCGGACAGGGTGACCAGGGGCAGCTGGTCCACCTGGGGAAGGGCGGCCAGCGGGCGGGACCAGCAACGGTCCTGGCCTGGCCAGTCGTAGGGGCGGAGGGCGGGGAGCAGGGAGGGCATGGATTCGATCGGTCGAGAGTGTTCGGCGGCGGACGCTCGAGGCGCCGAGGCCGTTCAGCCGGCATGCATGCTCGTGCAGCCTGTCTCGCAGGTAACCCAGAACGAGCGGGTACCCGGCACGTCGGTCACCCGAACCAGGGGTAGAACACGAGGTCCCCGGTCTCGCCAGGCTTGGGCCTGTCGACGAAGCGCTCGACCACCACGCCCTCGTCCGTCAGGTACACGCTCCTCCACGCCGAGTCGTCTCGTTCGGGCACGGTGTCGATGATCCGCATGCGGTCGTCCGGCGCCAGCTGGTCGAGGCGCAGCGCGCCCTCTTCGTCGAAGGTTGCGTTGCGGTGGGTCATCACCGTCCACTCGACCTCGTCGCCGTACTGTTCCCGCAGGCGCTCGAGCACGCGCTTCGAGGCGCCATGCTGCGTGGCGTCCCCACCGGGCGTGGCCTCGGCGTGTACGAGCACGAGCACCACCTGGCCGTTCACCTCGCCCCGGCAGGCCACGGCTGCGCAGGAGCTGTAGTTGCGGGAGGCGAGCATGGGGCCCTCGCCTTCCACCACGGCGTAGTCACCCACGCCCACCAGCCGGGCCTTCATGCCCTCGCCCAGGTCGAAGTCGGCCGAGGATCCGTAGGCCTTGTCGTTGGTCGTGTTGCCTGCGAAGGGCAGGTCGCGCTTTCGCTGGTCGCGCTTGATGAGCTCCGAGTCGTCCTCACCCCTGGGCTCGAAGCCCATGCCCTTGTTGGGTGCGACCTTGCTTGCGTCCGTGATGCGGAGGGCGGCGTCTTCGAGGGCTGCGCGGTCCTTGTCGCGGGGGGCGGGGCTTTCTTCGGCTATTCCTCCGGTTGTGGGAGCCCGGGGAGGTTGCCCTCTTCCCTCCACTTGTCCAGCAGCGCCTTCACGCGCGCGTCCCGCGCTGCCTGGCGCTTGGCGTCCTCCTCCGCCGTGTCGGTCTGCATGTGGCGGATGAGCTTCTCCATCGTCTCCTGGGCCACCTGCTCGATCGGCTTGGGGTCGGGCTTGGGCTTGCTCATGGGGGCTCCTCTCGAAGATCCGCGCATACGAGGCGAGGATAGCCTCCTGGATGGCGGGTTGCTCCGTTTCGGTGTCGCGCTGGTGATCCAGTGAGCTTCTGAGGGGGGGGAGCGGCATGGCTCCCATGAACTTGCCGAGGTCTTCCTTGGTGGATGCCTGCTTGGCCTTCCCGCCCTTTGACGAAGCGTGCTCCACGGCTGATTTGGCCTTGGCGCCGCTTGACTTCTTTGCTTGTTCCTCGCTGTAGTGCTCCTGTGGAGCCAGGTAGTCCCGCACCTCCACGTCGCCCAGGCTGACTTTCTTGGCGCCCTTCTTCTTTCCGCCGGGTTTGTCCTCCACCTTCAACCGCTGTGCCACCTCTCGGTAGTGCACGGTGGTGTTGGGATCCAGGATGGCCGCGTACAACTCGGCTGCCTGGGGGATCGGGGACTTCCTCGAAGCCATCGCCTTCGCGACGTCCACCATGTACTCGTAGGTACCTTGCTGGTACCGGACGCCTTCGTCGTCTCGGGACGCAGAGTTCGTCGCTTTCCCACCCTTCGCCTCGATGATGTACCACTCGTCGCCTTTCTTGTACACTTGGTCGAAGGTCCCTGAACCAGCGAGGTCAATCAAGGGTGACCCTAGTTTTTCCTTGGCGGCGTAGTTTCTTCCCGCGATCTCTCCCAGGTTCTCCGAGGCCTTGCGAACGATCTTTCCCCAGAACGAAGCCGGTTCTTCGTCGGGCTCGTCCTTCTTGTCGTCTTCGCCCGTGGC
>CAZVHW010000750.1:0-3080 GCA_964626835.1 uncultured Enterobacterales bacterium | reverse complement strand
CGCGAGCTCGAGCCCCACGTGTTCGAACATGGACGGCTCGTGTCTGACGGCCACGGCGGCCTGCAGGCTGCCCGAGAGCGTCGCAGCACCGCGCAGCTCGGCGGCGAGCGGCGCCCAACCCCGGCGGCGAGCGTCCAGGCGGTAGCGCAACCCTGGCCAGCTCTCGGCCTGGAAGCGACCACCGGCGATACCATAAGGCAGGATGCCCACCCGAAGGTCCGAGGCCGGATCGCCACCGGGACGCCAGCGCCACGAGGCCTCGTCGAGGAAGAGCCGCTCCTTCCACGCTTCGGACACCGGCACGCCATCGGAGACGAGCACGTGCACGATGGCCAGGTCGTCGTCGAGGGTGACCACTCGCGCCAAGCTGCGACCGTTGAACCGGACGCGCACGCGATGGGACACGCCAGGCCGCCAGGTGACCGAAGCCTGGGGCACCAGCAGCCAGCGGTTCAGAGGGTCCGAAGGCGAGGCCAGGTCGAAGCCGCCCAGGATGGGATCACCGCTCCACAGATCGTCGTACTCGAGCCAGCCCGCAGTGAGCGAGGCGTCCGCTTCCACCGAGGCACGAAGCGAGGGGGCGAGCAGGAGCAGGGAGAGGAGGATCATCGTGGGCAATGCGGTCGATGCTTCGAACCGAGTATAGCCTGGATGGCCGCGCCTCGACCCTCGCTCCCCGGCCTCGCCAGCCTCGACCGGTCCACGGCCCGCGCTCCCCCTAGGTTCGACGGCGACCTCTCCGCCCACGACCTGGCCATCGTTCACGCGATGGTCGCCACGGACTTGGGAGGCCGGCGGGTCTGGGCTGTCCCTCCAGCAGCGTCCGTTCATCCTCCGAAGGCGCCCGCTTCCAGCTCGAAGCACGGCAGTCGTCCGCTCCCTAGCCTCTCGGTGCCACACGGATCAGCGAGAAGGTCTCGGGATCGAAGAAGCGTGTGATGAAGTCATTCACCTCGGCCACCGTAAGGGCGCCGGCCTGCTCGATAGCGCGGTTGCGGAAACCTGCTGGGAGCTCGTGAATCAGCTCCCAGCTACGCTGGCCCACCGGGCCCGTGGGGGACTGCAGCCGGAAGGCCTCACGTCCGCGAAGGAACCCCATGGCGTCCACCAGCTCCTGCTCGCTGATTCCCTGTGCGTGGAAGAGTTCCAGGGCTTCGCGCAGCCTCAGCTCCGCGTCCTGCGCGTTGTCCACCCGCGTGTAGGTCGAGATGGACATGGCAGGTTCGGCGATGCCCACCTCGCCAGCGAGTTGGACCGCGTAGGTAGCGCCATCGTCGTAGCGTAGCGCCTGGCCCAGCCGGGCGTGGGCGTGACCGGACAACACGTGGGCCGCCACCAGCATGGCCGGGTAGTCGGCGTCGGTCATCAGGAGCCCTTCGCGGACCATGGCGAAGTAGACCTGGGTCAGCCCCGGCAAGGGCACCTCGGTCACCTCCGCACGGTCCTTGGGCGCGACCAGGGGCAGGTAGGAAGGCTCCCACCCCTCGGGCAACGCTGACGGCTCCGGGAGCAGGGCAGCGGCGATCTGCCGCGCTTGCTCCAGCGAGACGTCTCCCGAGATGCCGAGGGTCCGTCCGGGGACCCGCAGCAGGGCATCCCTGACCTCTGCCAGGTGGACGATGTCGGTCTCGGGATCGCGCGGGCGCTCGAATGCGCGCCTCCGGGGATCGCGAGGATCGAACATCAGCCTGGTGGTTTCCTGCCAGAGCACGAAGCGAGGTGACTTGCTGTTAGCCTTCCAATCCAAGCGTTGGCTCTTGCGCCGTCGCCGCAGCGCCGCGCGGTCGAAGTCGCGATTGGCCAAGACGTCTCGAACCAGATCGATGGTGGCTGGCAGGTCTCGAGACAGGCAGCTGACGACCAGGAAGGTGTCCCAGCTGCCCCGACCCAGTCTCAAGTTGACTGCCAGCTGGTTGGCCCTGGCCCGCAGGGCGCCTTCGGGATCGTCGTCCTGGATGCTCCAGGCTTCCGGGGCATGGTTGTCCCAGGCCCACGAGCTGTTGGTGCCCAGCGGGATGTGCAGCTCCAGGTGGACCAGTGGTGCCCGATCGTCGGGCGCCACCAGCAGGTGGTCGCCGCTGGCCAGCAGCTCCTCGTGCACCGGGAAGGGGCCCTGCTCGGCCCAGGTACGCGCGCTGACGGCCAGCCCCAGGAGAAGGCAGAGTGCAACCTTCACGGTGTCCCTCCCGGACCCCGATGCACGTAGATCCTCGTGGGTGTGGCTTCCCCCAGGTACCGCCGCCAGACGCGGGCGACGTCGTCCGTCGTCACCTCCCGGAGGCGCTGCTCCACCTCGAAGGCCAGCCGTGCATCGCCCTGGACCGTAGCGGCGAAGCCGATGCCATGGGCACGTTGATCCGCGTAGTAGACGGACACCAGCTCCTGACGCAGCAGCTGGCGGCGTGCCGAGGAGAGCGATTCGTCATGGAGCCACGAGAGCCGGTCCAGCTCTTCCACCACGGCCTCCATGTGGGCGAAGGCCTTGCGGGCGCGGCGCAAGGGCAGGCTGGCGGAGGCGAAGGTCAGGTAGCCGCCGTGTGCCATCAGCGTGCTCTGCGTCCAGGCCGTCATGGCCTTGTTGCGCCTGGTCACCAGTTCTTCGTGGAACCGGTCCAGCTCGTCTCCATCCAGCATGCGCAGCATGAGGCGAACGGGCCAGTAGTCCGGGTGGGAAGCAGGCGGGAGGGGGTAGAAGAGCGCGGTGGTGGTGGAGGGAGGGACGTCCTCGGTGATCTCCAGGTAGTCCGGGAAGCTCCATTCCGTCAGCGCTGGAACCGTGGGCAGCGCCGCACCCGAGGGCTCGAGGTCGCCGTAGAGTTCCTCGATGCGTGCCAGGGTCCGGTGGGCGTCCACGGGGCCCACCACCACCAGGTGCAGGTGGTCGGGGCGGTACCAGCTGTCGTAGAGCGCTCTCGCGTCTTCTGGGGTGGCTCCGGCCACGTCTTGCTTGTTGCCCAGCACCTGGTGGGCGTAGGGGTGCTCGCCCAACAGCTGGCGCTCCAGCTCCACCATCAGTCGGCTGAACGGGTCGTTTTCCCGGCGGGATCTGAGCTCTTCGGTGACGATCAGGCGGTCCTTGG
>CAZVHW010000749.1:0-3083 GCA_964626835.1 uncultured Enterobacterales bacterium | reverse complement strand
GTTCACGATCGAGACGCCCGCGCCCTCCGTGGGAGCCCTCGAGGCGGCGACGGCTCTCGACGGGGAAACCACCCCCAAGCCCCAGGCTACCCACCTCGACCAACCACCCACGCTCACCGAGCAGAGTCCGTTCACCCACGCTGCCGGCAGGCAGGCCTCGGAGCCCGCCAACCACGCCGGCGCCTCCTCGAACGGATCACGAGCCACCGAGGCCTCGACGGAGCGAACGGCCGAAACACCCACTGCACCGACGCCCAAGGTGGCACTGGCGGCTGCCGAGCCACGGCCCGCGGCCCAAGCTGCCTCCTCCGCAGCCGTGGACGAGCCCATCAAGCCAGCCAGGACAGGGCAACCCACAGCCCAGGCCGCGCCCTCCAACCCTGGACCGAGCCAGCCGAGCGCCGGCCCGGACTTCTTCCGTGCCCCACCGCTGCAAGCCAGTCAAGGTCTAGCGGCGCAGTCCACGCCGCCTTTTCAGCCGAAGGCCGAGGGCTCCGTGGCGACCCAGGAACCAAACGATCAGCAGCAAGCCGGGCAAACGACGGTGACTCGAGGGCGGACGGGCACGGCCGCTGCCCAGACCGGGACAGGGGCTCCGCTCCGCTCCATGAGCGCGACGCCTGAGTCGATGTTGTTCACGTGGGAGTTCGATCCCGCGGCTGCCAGCCAGCAAGTAGCGAGGGCGCCGACCGCGGCCGTCAGCCCGAGCCTGACCGCCCAGCTGGCCGCTGCAAGGGCCGGTGCCGGAGCCGAGGCACCCATCCTGCCGGCGGCCCTGCCCGACCAGGTGAACCTCCTGATCCGGGGCCCCAATGGCACCATCGAGGTGGCGGTGGGGCGCGAGAAGCAAGACGTCTCGGTCCGGGTCGAGGTCCCAACCGGCCTGATGGCCGCCGTCCGGGAGGCCCAGGCGCCCATCCAGCTCGCTCTCGAGTTGGAGGGCTACGACCTGGAGAGCTTCGACATCCACGCTGGCGAGCCCGGCGTAGAGCAGGCCCCCGAGCACGACCGTTCCGATCAACGCGGCGGACACTCCCGCCAAACCAAGGACTCGAACGACAACCCCGACTCGGAGCACACCCAGCCAACCGGCCCCAGGAGCAGGCTGCTGGACCTTCGAGCGTGAAGCGTGAGTTGCCCTTCAGCTTCTCGCCACAAGGACCGATAAGCAACTCGAGAGATCCGATCACCCAGCCCACCGGGGCCCACCCAGCCCCAGAGAGCCACACCGCGCCCACGGCGATGCAGGACCCAGCGAGGCCCCCATGGACATCGCGACAATCGTAGGACTGATACTCGCAATCGCGCTGATGTGCGGCGCGATCCTGTTGGGCGGTACGCTGCTCGCCTTCGTAGACGTCCCGTCCATCCTCATCGTGGTCTGTGGCTCCATGGCCGGCATGCTGGTGGCCTACCCCGCCGGTCGACTCAAGTCCGCCATCAAGGTGGCCAAGAACGCCTTCGCAACCATGCCACCCCGGGCCGAGGAGATCCTGCTCCTCATGCGGGACCTGAGCAAGCGCGCCAGGCGAGAGGGCGTGCTGGCCCTCGAAGAGGTCGGGCAGAACCACGAGGACGACTTCGTACGCCGCGGCATCCAGATGGTGGTGGACGGGCAAACTCCCGAGTCCATCGAGGACGTGCTCTACAGCGAGATCGACAAGATCTCCGAACGCCACGCCGACGGTGCCGACATCTTCGACACACTGGGGATGCTTGCCCCGGCCTTCGGCATGATCGGTACCCTCATCGGCCTGGTGCAGATGCTTCAGAACCTCGAGGATCCGAGCAAGATCGGCCCCGCCATGGCCGTCGCGCTGCTCACCACGTTCTACGGCTCCGTGATCGCCAACGTCTTCGCCCTCCCGGTGGCCAAGAAGCTGCGAGTCCGCAGCACCGCCGAGGTCGCCGAGAAGACCCTGGTTGCCCAGGGCCTGCTGTCCATCGTCGCTGGCGAGAACCCTCGGTTCATGGCGGACAGGCTCAACGCCCAGCTCCCGCCCGCCCAGCGGCTGCAGGAAGCGTCCTGAGAATCCGTTGACCCATCTCCGAACTTCCTAGGAGCCGCCCTTGTCCATCGCCTCCAAGATCCCCATCGCGGTGATCGCGCTCGTGGCCGTGGTCGGTGGCCTCGGCACGGGCATGGCGGCGTCCCTCGGCCTCGCGGACGGCTCACCGTTCATGGCAGGATCCGATCCAGATGCCGAAGCGGAAGGGGCGGAACCCCTCGAGATATTCGACGTGGGGGCCATCACCGTGAACCTGGCGGAGCCCGGCGGCTCGCGCCTGCTGCGCATGAACCTGGCGGTGGAGGCCACCCTCACGGCCAACCAACGATTGCAGCAGCTCGAGCCACGGGTGCTGGACGACATCATCCGCTTCACCAGCGACCAGACCTACGCCAAGCTGGAAGGGGCGGCCGGCAAGGAGCAGCTGCGCAACGATCTCGAGGCGCGGATCAACGCCATCCTGGACCCCGACGTGATCGAGAACGTCTTCTTCCACAGCTTCGTGGTCCATTGAGCCAATAAAAAAGCGCCCCGGCCCTAAAGTGCCAGCGCTGCCGACCGATAGCGGGTGCGACCCCGAGTGGACTCCCCCCACCCCCTGGAGATCGGCATGTCCGGCGGCAACCACGCACCACTGAACACCGACAAGCGCTTTGGGCGCCTGCCGGTCGAAGTGTGTGTCGAGTTGACCCGCGTTCGCATGACCGCAGGGGACATCGCCTCCCTGAGCATCCACGACATCATCCCCCTGGGCCACGTGGAGGAGCACCCCGTGACGCTCTCCGTGCGCGGCTATCCCTTCGCCTCGGGCGAGCTCGGGATGGCGAGCGACAGCCTGGTGGTCAAGGTCTTGGCTCTGAACAGCGACGACGGTCATGGGACCGTCGCGGGCGAGGAATAGGAAGAGGTGCGCGCATGCTGACCGCCCCCGCCATGCTGCTGATCGCCACCGCCCTGGGCGTCTCGAACGTCAGCGCCGAAGAGCTCGAGACCCCGGGCGTAGCGAGCGGCGAGCCCGCAGCCGACTACACCGAAGGCACCGCCTACGAAGCAGAGACGGCACCAGGAACCGGC
>CAZVHW010000748.1:0-3128 GCA_964626835.1 uncultured Enterobacterales bacterium | reverse complement strand
AGGTCGTGCCCGGGTTGCTACGCCGTAGGGCCCCGCGAAGGGCCGCGAGGCGACGCAAGTCGGCGACGAGCGGGTCCTCGAGGTCGTGGTCACCAACGCCGGCCAGGGAGCCGCGGTGCTGCAAGGCGTCGAGGTCGACGAGCCCTTCTTCTCCGACGGCGACATGGACGCCAACGGCATCGACGACTTCGTGGTGGGCGCCAACGAGCAGGACGAGGGTGTCGTGTACCTGTACCTGAACGACTACGGATACTGTCCGGAGTAGCCGGCACGCTCAGGCGGCTTGCTCGTTCCCCGCGTCCATCTTGCGGGTGACCACACCGAACACGATCAGCGCCAGGGCCGAAGCCGCGGCGATGCCCACGAAGACGAACCAGATGTAGTGGGCGTGTACCTTGGCGGCTTCCCAGGCCACGTCGCCGGCGGCGCCGAGGGCGAACTCGGTGCGGGCAGGGCAGAAGCGGTTCAGGAGCACACCCGACAAGGAGAAGCCGACCAAGGCCGAGATGAACGAGTGCAGGTGGGAGAAACCCAGGTACAGCCCCTCCTCTCCCTTGGGCGCCTGCAGGGAGAAGTACTCGAGGAAGCGCGGGGAGATGAAGCTCTCGGCCAGCCCCTGGAAGCCGATGCCCACCAGCATCATGAAGGCCACCGGGTGGAAGCCCATGATCTCGCCGGCGCCCATCATGTTGCCCGCCGCCATGCAGAAGGCGGAGACGGGCATGATGAACATGCCGAGGGTCATGGAGAACAGGGCGGTGCGCTTGCGCAGCAGCTGGGTGACGATGCCCACGGTCAGCACCACCACGGCGGGGTTGACGTTGGCGTACCAGGACGGCGAGGCGCCTTCGCCCACCATGCGCAGCACGTACTTGGGCATGGTGGCGTACAGCTGACCCTGCACCATCCAGAATCCCGTGATGATCAGGGTGAGCAGCACCAGCCGCCAGCGGGTGCAGACCGCCACCAGGGCCTTCAGGATCTCCCCGATCTCACGGCCCTCGCCCGGGCTCTTCTTGGCCTTGTAGAAGAAGAAGACCAGCACGAAGGCCAGCAGGGTCATGCTGGCAGCAAAGAGGTTGAGCACGATGAGCCCATCGTTGCCCAGGCCCTCGCGCAGGGGCTTGACCACGGTCTTGCCGGAGAACGCGCCGATGTTGACCACCGCGTAGAAGATGCTGTAGCCCCGGGCCCGGTTGACTTCGTTGGTTTCCTTGGCCACCGTGCCCGTGATGACCGACTTGATGAACGAGCCGCCCACCATCACGATCAACATCACGGGAACGAACAGCCACTTGTAGGGCCCGTCCTCGAGCCCCGTGAACCGCACCTCGCGCCCGTACTCGGCCAGCCCAGCCGCCTCGAACAGCGTGGGCAGCAGCCACATGCTGCCGTAGCCGAGCGTGAGCAGCCCGAAGGCAAGCAGCAACGCCTTGCGGAAGCCGATGCGGTCGGCGTAGGCCCCGCTGAAGGTGGGAAGCAGGTACAACCCGGCCAGGAAGACGCCCGAGACGATCCCGGCTTCGATGTCGGAGAAGCCCAGGATGCGCGACAGGTACAGCGTGATTGCGACGAACACGCCGTACCAGGCGGCCCGCTCGAGCAGCTCGACTCCGTTGGCGGTCCAGAACGCACGGGAGAACTTCCAGCTGCTCTTCTGCTGCAGAGTGTCGGTCATGGGCGGGATCCAGAGGAGAGAGGGAGAGGCCCCATATCACCCCGCTGGCGCCGCCATCCTCTCCCACTCCACCTCCCCCGCCGTGCGGATGCCCGCGGAGCGGAAGGCGCGCTTGGCGCGCTCGGTGATGTCCGTGCCGAAGGCGGTCTCGTAGCGGCCGTCGAGCACGTAGGCCTTGACCGTGATCTTGATGGCGAAGCGCTCGGTGCCCGCGCCCACGGGGACCTCGCGGATGATCACCAGGATGGGCTTGGCCAGGTAGACATAGCGGCTGGTGGCCGCGGCTTCGTAGACCAGCCGCTTGGCGGCCTCGAAGTCCTCGGCGCATCCCAGCCAGAAATCGAGCACGCACATCTGGTCCAGCGCACCGGCATTGGCGCAGGCCACGACGTCGTTGAGGAAGCGGTGGTTGGGGATGGAGACCAGGTTGTCGTCCAGGGTTGCGATGCGAACGGTTCGCAGGCCGATCTCCTTGACCTCACCGTATTGCCCGTCGAACTCCACCCGGTCGCCCACCTGGAACGGCCGGTCGAACAGCAGGATGACGCCCGCCATCAAGGAGGCCAGCAGGTCCTTGAAGGCGAAGCCCGTGGCCACGGCCACCGAGCCTCCCACCGCCAACAAGAGCTCGTCGCTGAAGTGGAAGATGCTGGAGACCACCACCACGGTGGCCATGATGATCACGGCGAAGCGGGTGACGGCCGAGGTCTGCTTGATGAGCAGCCGGTAGCCGGTGAAGCGCTCGCCCAGGGCATCCAGGGAGCGGACCACCATGCGCGTGACCACCACCGTGGCCACGATGACGACCAGCGCGAAGGGGATGCGATCGAGCACCACGAAGCGAAGCAGGTTGGTGGGATCCGACACGACGCCGTCCATGGCTGGCTCCTATTGGGCGTGAAGAAAGTTCTTGAGGCGCAGCTGGCGTTCGACCGCAGGCAGCCAACGCAGACAGACTCGGTAGGTGGAGCTGACCTCGAAGCCATCGCTCGCGAGCACACCTCGGGCCACCAGCCGCTGACAAGCAGGGCGCACACCGCTGCGAGGCAGGTTGAGTACCCCCGACAGCTCGCCAACCGTGAGCCGGTCGTGCACCACCACGGCGGTGAGAACGAAGAGCTCGTTGTCGGACAGATCCTGAAGCTCCGCCGACGAGGGTGCGGAGAACAGTCCCACCCTCAACGCCTCGCCTTCGATGGACAGTCCCGAGAGCCACAGCTCGCGCGCGACCTGGGGGTTGCCAGCGGCGCTATCGGCCAGCAGGCGCCAGAAGGCAGCGCGGGCTCGCCTGCGCAGGCGCTCGGCCTCGACCGTGGACGGGCCGATACCCGCCAGGGCGTCGAAAGACAGCTCGCGATCGGCCTGCTGCGCGGTGGTACCCAGCCAACGCGCCAGATCGTCGGGGCCTGCCGCAGGGAGGATGTGGATGGTGTCGAAGAAGGCCGGATCG
>CAZVHW010000747.1:0-3129 GCA_964626835.1 uncultured Enterobacterales bacterium | reverse complement strand
GGTGGCGTGGGTTGGCGCCCCAGACACGGCTACCCACGCCATTGCGGGGGGTAGACAGGCCATCTGGACGCGTGGTGGCGTGGGTTGGCGCCCCAGACACGGCTACCCACGCCACGGCGGGGGGCAGATAGGCCATCTGGACGCGTGGTGGCGTGGGTTGGCGCCCCAGACACGGCTACCCACGCCATTGCGGGGGGTAGATAGGCCATCTGGACGCGTGGTGGCGGGGATCGTGCGAGGTCGCCCAAGCCTCACGACCATCGCTCCAGGGGAGGATTGACACGTCAACGGAATCTGGTATGCTCGTAAGACTGTCCCCTGAAGGAGAACACGGGATCCCCCTTGCACCTGCAGCTGGTCACGGAGCATGCATGCCCCCCATCTCGGCCAAGAGCCGCGAACGAGTCGCGCGGAATTTCATCAAGTCCTACGGTAGAACACGCTTTCGTCGCCTGATCGAGGCGCTCGAGGCCGGCGAGAGCGGCCAGGCCATCGCCAACGAATTCGGAGTGTCCCGCGAGCGGGTCCGCCAATGGAAGAACACCTTCGGACAGGTCATCACGCTCTACCAACTCCACCCCGAGGTGGAGCGCATCTTCCGCGAGTCCCGCATCGCCTAGCGGACCTCGGGCCTCGGGCTACAGGGGTGCCGACATGCAGCCTCTGCGGCTATCGGGCGGCGTTCCTGCCACCAGGACGTGACCTCGGCGGCTGATGGCGGCGTTCCTGCCACCAGCAACGTCGTGGGCTCGGCGCCACTCGCAGCGATCCTGCAACCCCGTAGCCCGAAGTCCGTAGCCCGTAGCTCGGCTACAGATCCGCCACGCAGCGCACCAGGCCTTCCTGGTCCTTTCCTGCCATGAACACGGACTCGGGTGTCGCCAGTTCGTTCTGGTAGGCCATGCTCTCGGCCGCGTCGCTGCTGTCCCTGGACCAGAGGTAGCCGACGAGGTCTTCCATCGGCGGCTCGGCGAAGCCGGCATCCTGAAGCTCGTCCATGGATGGCAGGCGCCAGCTGCCGATACCGCCCGTGTCGAGGTCGGCGCAATACCCCGGTTGGTCGTCACAATGCACGGCACAGCCACCGGCAGTGGCGTCCTCGGGGCTGGCCGCTGCGTACCAGTCCATGGCGCTCGACGCGACGGGGCTCCAGGCGAGGCATGCCGACGGCTGAAGCCAGACGCCGTCGTCGTGTTCGTTCCAGGTCCCAGGGCATTGCGGTAGCCCCTCGCCAGCGGCGGTATCGTCGCCACCGCCGTTGGGTTTCGCGTCGTCGTCACAGGCGGCGGTCAGGACCGCGAACAGCGCCACGGACAGAAATCGACAGGGAAGCGACATGGGCGAACCGGGGGTTGGACGGGACGAGCCCAGCCTATCCCGAGGCCCTTCGCCCGCCACATCGTGCACTTTCAGGGAAGTCCGACTTCTCCCGGAGGTGACGCGGACCGCACCCGTCGGATAGGCTCTCTGACCACCGGGGCCACAGCCCCTCCCCCGCAGGGGGGTCCGGGAAGGAACGTCATGGACCGCAAGATCTTCTTCGTGTTGGCCGCCATCGCAGGCATATGCGCGGCCATCCTCCTCCTGCCCGCCCGCGACAAGGAAGACGCCGACGTGGCCGTTGGCCGGGACCACACCCCCACCACGCCGCAGAAGTCCGAAGACGACGAGCCAACGCAGCGCAACATCAACTCCGTCGAGGAATCGCCACGGGCAGACCTCAAGGTCGAGGCCAAGGCCGCGAACGAGGCCCGCCGAGCCACCCCGTACTACCAACACACCCAGGCTTCGGCCAAACGCTGGCAAGTCCTGGCCAACACCATCGGCCCCCTGGGCCAGACCGAGCTGGCCACCGAGATGCGGCAGCTCGCTCGCCAGCTCAGAACGGCCTCCCGTCCCGACGGCACCGACGAGGACAAGCAAGCCGTCCTCGAGGCCGAGGCCGAGATGTTGACCCGCGTCGCGAACCTCGAGCTCGACGCCGAGATGACCGAGGTCGTCGAATACCTGCAGCAGGCGCACGCCTCGGTCTCGAGCGGCGAGCCGCCCCCCGACGCGCAACCCACCGACATCGAAGAAGATCAAGGCGGGGAGTGAACCCATCCATGCTCCGCTCCACGCCCGCCGCCGTCCTCGCCCTGACGCTCCTTCCAGGAATCGTCCGGGCCGAGCAGCGCACAGCGGTGGTCGTGGGGATCGAGTCCTACCAGCACCTGCCCGCAGACCTGCGAGTCACGGGAGCGCGCGAAGACGCCATGCGCGTGGCGGAAGCCCTCGAGACCCGGGGTGGCTACCAGCACGTGCAGCTGCTCACCGACTCCAGCGCCACGCGATCGGCCATCGAGTCGATCTTCGCCAGCGGCCTGGGCCTCGGAGAACAAGACGTCTTTCTGTTCTATTTCGTGGGCCACGGCATCGGTGGCGACTTTGGCGAGCCGCGCCTGCTCACCTACGACACCGATCCGGACAACCTGGAGATCTCCTCCTGGCCGGTGGTTGAGTTCGGCCAGGCTCTGGCCGCAGGCATCCAGGCGGGGCACGTGGTCATCGCCACCGACGCCTCCCACGAGGGCTCGTTGCAAGACCTGGCGCTCATGGGCCCTGGCCCCGACCAATGGCCCGACCTCGGGTGCGACTCCTCCATGGTGGTCTCGGCCAGCGGGCCACGCGAGCCGGCCCGGGCTCACGCCATGGCCGAGGCGATCGCCGACGCGGTCTCGGGGCGGGCCGACACCTCCGCCGATGGCGCGGTCACCAGCGGGGAGCTCTACCGCCACCTGGTGCGAATCATCCCGACAGCCACGGGGGACGCCCAGCACCCCACGGTCAACGCGGGCCACGATCCCACCTTCGCCGTGGCCACACAGTCCCCGAGCGGTTCCTCCTCCACACGGAAAGAGCCACCCTCCATCGACAAGGTCAAGTTCATCTTCCGCGCTGGCATCTCACCCACGGTGCATTGCCAGCATGCCTCCGTCGTAGCCTGCGATCCCAGCTGCTATGTCTGGGACGTCCAGCCAGGCACCTGCACGGCGAGCGCCATCCTGGACGACCAGCGCCAGGGCTTCGAGGCCCAGGTCCTTCAGCGAGGGCTCTGGGTCTGCGAAGATAGTGGCGGCACCATCGCGT
>CAZVHW010000746.1:0-3142 GCA_964626835.1 uncultured Enterobacterales bacterium | reverse complement strand
TGTGGAGCAGGACGGTGCGGAGGCGCATGGGAGCCCCACAGCGCGGACAAGAAACGCGGGATCGCGGCGGCCTATCATGTGGTTGATGGTGCGGGACCGGAGGCCTGACCGGGACTACATGACCCGCGTGGAGCCCTACAGGCTGAACCCCGGTCGTCTCCACGCCCTGCTTCCTCACCGCCCACCAGCAGTTCTGGATGACGTGATCTCCGATCTGCGGATCATCTGCTGGGACGAGCTTCTCCCCCTGCTCAGGGGACACGGACCATCGGACGTACTGGTGGAGCTGCGGAGACGGGTCACCTAGTGCTCGTCCTCACCAGCTAGCTGTCCCACCCCTTCTCCTCTGCACGCGCCTTGACGTACCCATGAATCCCGGCGAGCTCGAAAACCAACCAGGAAGCCCATCGCTCCGGGTCGCTCTCCGGCCCTGAATACTCACCCTGCGAGGCAAGACGCCGGGCAGCCGCGCCGAATGCCGTTGACCAAGGTTGTTCGAGCTTTCCATCCGAGTCGAGGACCTCGCCACCCTCGCTGAGCGCCTCGCGCCAACCACAGCCCTCCAGGTAGCCGTAGGCGGCCTCGGAGAGGTCGCCCATCCACTGGTCGTGCCCGAGCTCCACCAATGGGCCGAGCCAGCGCACGCCGAAACCGCCGACGCGGCACACCACGGGCAGCCGGTCCCAGGCCTCATCGAGCGTGGGGCGGGCATCGAAGTCAGCGTACTCGTCCTGGGTGAACACAGGCATGAGGCCTCCCGCCGCACCCTCGCAGCGTCCATGATGGAATCGCCGTTCCAGGTGGCGTACTCGTCAAGCTATCATCGCGAGGCACCATCCAGGCAACGCAGCCAGCACCATGACCTGCCCTCTCCCCCATCTCCTCGACCTGCTGCATCAGGCCACCGACCTCAAGCTGCTGCGCCACCAGACCGCAGATGCGCTGGCCCTGCTGCTCGAGGCCGAGCAGCTCTGCGTCGACCACCCCCAGCTCCCGCGGGCCCTGCGGGGACTGGTGGCCTACCGCATGGGCCACCTGAGGATGCGGGTGGGTGGCGACACGGACGTGATTCTCGAGGCTGAGCAGGACTTCCATCGCGCCTGCCACCTGCAACCGCGCCTCGAGCCCTGGGTCGGGCTCTACCACATGGCAGTGCTCGGCCGGCTGACCCGCCTCGAGCTGAGTGAGCGCTCGGCCGCTGACATCCAACACCGCCTGGCTGTGCGCTGGGTCGAGGTGCTGCGTGTCCAAGCGACGTTGGACCCCACGGCAGAGCCGGACAGGGACGACCCCGTAGTGCAGCGTGGAAGCCTCAATGCCGCAGAGGCCCTGGCGTACGCGCTGGGACTCGACACCTCCGGCATCGAGGGCTTGGGAGCTCTCGAGCACGCCCTGCAAGGAGACAGTCCGTGGGGCTTCTTGGTGGGACCGGAACTGGACGCCAGCCACGTGCACCTGCCATGGGAGCTACTCCCCGACACCCTGGCCCAGCTCCGCCAGGCGCAGCCCAACGCCCTCGCTTTCCTGCTCCCCAGCGGTGAGGTCAAGGCCGCCCTCTGGCGACCGGGGGAGGACGAACCCCGGCACATTGGCCGGCAGCACGCACTGTTATTGACCTGGATGCTCACCGGGTGCCCCGGGGGGTACGAGCGCCTGATGCGAACGGCGTTCACGCGCAACGCCAAGCATGCGACCCGCCGCAAGCTGCTACAGCGCTGCCGCGAGCTCCTGGCCCAGGCCACGAACCGGCCCTCTGGCAGCGTCATCTTGCGGGATGAGCACGGCGCGCTCCGGCTCGCCCCGGAGCTGGTGATCCTGGGTGCAGTCCACGGCGAGAGCTGGAAGCAACGCTGATCCACATCGGGTCGCTGTCACGCACCTGTCACGCCCCTCCAGCCAAGCTGTCCTCACGCCGGCCCCCTCTTCCCCGCCGGCTCGGAGGACCGCATGGCCACCCCGCTCGACACCCTCTTCGTCTACGGCACACTGATGCGCGGCGAGCCCCGCCACCACCTCATCGCCGACCGCGTGATCGCCGCCTGCCCGGCCCGCTGCGAGGGCGCCCTGGTCCACATGGGCGCCTACCCAGCCATGCTCGCACACGACCCGATCCTGCCACCCGATGTCCGCAGCTGGATCCAGGGGGAGCTGCTGCTGGTCGATGACCTCGAGAGCCTGCTGCCCACCCTGGATCGGGTGGAAGGCTGCGCCAAGCCCGGAGCGCCGGGTGGCCTGTACCACCGTGTACGCAGAAACGTCGAGATGGGAGTTCTGCAGCGAGAAGCCTGGGTCTACCTACTGGAAGACGCCGTCAAGCCCGGCCCGGTGATCCCCAGCGGCTCCTGGAAGGTACGCCACCTGGTCGCACCCCCGAAGCCCACCCCCTCCTACGGTCTGTACGAGGTGCTGATGATGATAGACGGCTGGGGCGACGGCCCGGGCTCCGAGCCCCTGCTGCCCGACGAGCACGAGCCCGTGGTCACCTGGGGCGGCGCAGACCTGGTGCTGGCCGACCGGCCCCTGCTCCCTCCCTCCACCGACGAGGACCCCTGGGGCCGCTTCAACCGCTGCACCATCGTGGTCAGCCCCCACGCCCTGGCCCTGGCCTGGCTCGTGAGCGAGCTGATGGACCGGGTGCTCTGGCGCGGGCTGCTGACCGACAAGTACGCCTTCTTCGAGCAGCTGGGCAAGGCCGCCAACAAGGTGCTCGAGGTCCGGCCCCGCGCCAGCGAGCGCACCCTGATGGGGGCCATGTGGTGCGCGGCGGCGGACATCGTGAGCTATTGCGGATGGGAGCGGGGGGAGGAGTAGGCTTCAACCGCAGAGTCAGCAGGACGAGCGCGCCAGGAGGCCTCCAGGTCCCTCGCGGGAATCCCGGCTCACCACCCATCCCCCTCGTCCAGCTCATCGGCCTCGACGCACACCTGCAGCTCCATCATGGCAAGCTTCGCGATGAGATCGGCCGCTTCCACCGGCCCGTCCACGACGCACTGCCAGTTCCCCGCCGCGCAGATCCGGTCGCCCTCGTCGTCGATCATCACGTGCTCGGGGCTACGGCTGAAGCCGAGCGGGACGAGCAGGGGATCGAGCCGCATGGTGAGCAGGTGCTCGGCCAGGTGCTCGGCTTCCTCGTGCGCCAGGG
>CAZVHW010000745.1:0-3161 GCA_964626835.1 uncultured Enterobacterales bacterium | reverse complement strand
GGGTGAAAGCTCGCGATCGCCCGGAGGACTTCGAACGAGAGCCGTCCGATGCGTGGAACAGTCCCGCACGGCGCCTGACAGGCGGACGAGGATGACCTCTCCGGCCGCGGAGACGCGACCGCGGTCCGCCTGGGAGGACTGATACGGGCTCTCCGGCCGCGGAGACGCGACCGCGGTCCGCCTGGGAGGACCGATACGGGCTCTCCGCCGCGGAGAGGCGAGTGTCGGTGACGGCGCGGCCAAGGATGATCTCTCCGGCTGCCTGTCTTCCACCCACCGGGATCCGGATGAGCCACAAAAAGCCGTGGTTTTGCGGACCACGCCGGAGGCTGGGGCCCCATCCTACCCAGCACCCATGACGAGAGCAGCCCAATTGGCACCGAGACGAGAACCACCGAGGTCCACCACACCGGCGAGAACACGGTGAGGTAGAGTTCCACGCCGGTCCCTGGGATCAGATGGGGGTGCGGCCGCCCGCCCGGGGCTGGTCCGTCCCACGCCGTTGCCATACGACAGGCAGGAGCAGCAGAGGCATCAGCAGGAACAGCGGCTGGCCCTGGGTCGTGCAGCCGGGGCAGCCTGGCTTGCCATCGCCATCCCCGGTGTCGTCTGGCACCTCGGTGTCGCTGTCGCCGACAGGGGAGTCCGGCAGTGAGTCGCCGGTGTCGGGGGGCGTGCTGTCGGCCGTGTCCAGGGGCTCGGGCCCAGTGTCGCCGGTGTCGGTGACGCAGGGCGCGTCCTCGCCGTCACAGTCCTGGTCGATGCCGTCCTCGCAGATCTCCTCGGCGTCGGGGTGGATGGTGGCGTCCGCATCGTCGCAGTCGTCTCCGCCTACCTCGAGGGAGCCGTGGCCGTCGTCGTCCTCGTCAGGGTTCAGCTCGTAGGCGCCCGCGTCGGGCAGGGCCGTGCCGTCCCAGTCGCCGTCCAGGGGGCGCTCCGTGCCGTCACGGTCCGCGTACGTGGCGGTGGTGGCTTTGCTGTAGCCGATGTCGATGCCGGGGGAGCCGGGGAGCAGGTGCAGGTCGTCGTTGGTCCAGTCTCCGTCGTCGCTGAAATCCACGAAGAGGGGATCGGCTTCTACGTTGTGTTCGGTGGTGACGATCTCGTCGCTGCTGGAGTAGAATAGCTGGTCCAGGCCAGTCCCGATCAGATTGTTGGCGAAGGTCGCGTTCTCTCCGCCGTTGAAGAAGACGTACCCGTAGTCACCGCTGTGGAAGATGTTGTTCTGGATGTTCGCGGTGGCCTCTTGCTTGTCGTACCCGCCATGACCGCGTTCCACGCCAACGAAGTTGCCGACGAAGGTGTTGTGCACGATCTCGTGCACGGTGCCCTCGTAGTCGCGGCATTCGTTCTCGACCCGCACCCCGTAGTTGTTCTCCACGAAGACGTTGTTCTCGACGTGGAGGTCCTCAATCCCGTTTATCCAGCCCGCCACCGCGAAGTCGTTGCCGACGAACGCCGAATCGACGACGTAGAGCGTCTCGAAGTCGTTGAAGGCGGTGACGCCATAGCCGTTTTCGATGAACCTGCATGACTGCACCCACCCGACGCTCCTGGGGTTGGTTGCCCTGTTCGAGTACGTGAGAGCGAGGTCTTCGTAGTATTGGAAGGTCAGGCCCTGGAGAACGACGGTGCCAGAGATGCCCATCCCGCTCCCCGTGCCCATGCCATCGAGGATGGTCACGTCGGCGCCTTCACCCATGATGGTGACCTCGTCTTCGTGCAAGGAGAGCCCCGACTCGTAGTACGTGCCCGCGCGGATCAGCAGTGTGTCGCCTTCGGCCAGCAGCTCGAGGCCCTCGGCGATGTCCAGTGCGTCACCGCCACCGGTCTGATCGACCACGATCGTGGCGCCGTGCGCGATGGGTGGAAGGAGCAAGAGGAGCGGGGCCGACATCAGTTCGTGTGCTTCGCGTACGCGATCCCTTCGTCATCGAAAGAGAGAGTGCGACCCATGGTGAACCTCCAACAACACCCTGCCAGGGAATCCTGGCGAGCGCAAACTCGCATTCGTCGGCCCGAATCTCGAACGCTGCTTGCTGACGGCGTCGTGGCGCGTCCCGACGAGACGTGAGGCCCACCCGTGCGATCTCGATTGTCGGACAGAACCTGTCCGGGAGCGGCGCGAAACTTGACCCGCCCAGGGTCGGTCACGGTTAGATTGTAGCCAGGTACAACGCCCATTTCCAAGATGCCGGCCCCACGAATCCTCCCCACCCTCCAGGCCCTCCAAGGAGCAGCCATGTGCGACAGCTGTGCACCTCGATCCGAGACGAATCCCGACCCCTCGAAGGCCGAAACCGATTCCTCCCAGCAGGCCCACGCCCTCCACCAACGCATCTGCCAGCTCGTGCTGGTCCAGCGCCGTTCGGCTCGCGATCTCGCCATCAGCCTGGCCCGCATGCAGCGCGACAAGCTCTACAAGCAGCTCGGCTGCGCGGGCATGGCCGAATACGGCGAGCAAGCCCACGGCCTGTCAGCCGGCAAGACCCGCCAGCTCGCCCTGCTCGGTCGAAAGCTGCCCCAACTGCCTGCGCTCGACGAAGCCATGCGCACGGGCGCCCTCGGTTGGACCAAGGCGCGAACAATCGTCCAGGTGGCCACGCCGGACACCGAGCGGGCCTGGGTCGAGCGGGCGCTCGAGATCAACAACCGCGACCTCGAGGATCTGGTGTCCCACGCCATCCGTGGCGACGAACCCCCAGACCCCGACGACGACTGGGAGGCTCCCCGCTACGTGTGGGCAAGGGTCCGCTTCGACGCCTTCCACTTCGAGCGGCTGATGAAAGCCCTGGGCGAGCTCCGCCACGAGTTCGGCGATGCCGACCTCTCGGCCAGCCAACTCCTGATGATCCTGGCCGATCGCCTGCTCGATGACGTCCCGGGTGTGGAGGCGGACGCTGGTGACATGGCGGACGAGGACGAGGCCACGAAAACGACACACGTGTGTCGCGAATCCACCCAGGGCGAAAACGCCTTTGCCCACAACTACCGCATCATCGAACACCGCTGCCCTGTCTGCGACAAGGCATGGATCGAGTCCAAGGCCGGCCGCATGGAGATGGACCCCGACGATCGGGCCCTGGTGGAATGTGACGCCGAGGTCGTGGCCGGAGACGACGAGCAGGAAGCGCAACATGGGTTGGTCGCGCCAGAGGGTG
>CAZVHW010000744.1:0-3192 GCA_964626835.1 uncultured Enterobacterales bacterium | reverse complement strand
GATTGGGGGGTGAGCCCCACGTGACCCACCACGGGGATGCCGGCCTCGACGATATTGGCGACGGCGGCTGCAGAGCGCTTCCCGCCCTCGAGCTTGACGGACTGGGCGCGCCCTTCCCGCACGAGTCGGCCTGCGTTCTCGAGGGCCTGGGTGGGAGACAGCTGGTAGCTCATGAAGGGCATGTCCACGGTGAGGTGGGCCTGCTCGAGGCCTCTGGACACACAGCGGGCGTGGTAGATCATGTCTTCGATGGTCACCGACAGGGTGTCTTGATGGCCCTGGACCACCATGCCGACGCTGTCACCGACGAGGACCATGTCCACGCCTGCGGCGTCTACCAGCCGGGCCATGGCGTAGTCGTAGGCCGTGACCATCACGATCTTCTGGTTTTCGGCCTTCATGCGTAGAAGGTCCGTTACCGTCTTTTTGGGCATGTCTGGATACTCCTTGGGAGCCCCCGTTCCTCGGGGATGATCCTCCCGGCCCGATCGGGCGGGTCCAGGGGATCCGGAGGCCGTTCACGTGGGCCCACTCCGGCCTCGTCCGGATAGGGCGCACGCTCGGGTAGCCCTTAACGTGGCGTGGTGGGCGTTTTCCATGACGAGCGTCGAGAGATCGTCGAACTTTCGACGCTTTTCGACGTTTTTCGACACCTGGTGAACGGAGGAACCAGGCTTTTCGTGTGATCGCGGGCTGGCACGATCCTTGGTGTTGTCTGGGGCGAACCTGCAACACCAACAAGGAGAAATCATGCAGGGAATCAACAGCGTCATTCTGATGGGTCGTCTAGGTCGGGATCCCGAGCTGCGTCAGACCTCGAACGGCAGAGCGCTCTGTCGGCTCAGCCTCGCCACGGGCCGCTCGCGGCGCCAGGGAGAGGGCTGGGTCGAGGAGACCGACTGGCACGACGTCGTACTGTGGGAAACCCAGGCAGAACACGCCGAGCGTTTGCTGGGCAAGGGCGACCTCTGTGCCGTGGAAGGGCGAATCCAGTGCCGCAGCTGGCAGGACGCCGAGGGCCAGAAGCGTCGCTCTGTCGAGATCGTGGGTCATCGTTTCCACCTGGTCTCCAGCAACCGCCGCAACCGGCAAGACCACATCCCACCCCGTGACGCCGGTGCTCAGGCCCGGTCCCAGGTCGCCATGCCCGATCCCATGCCCACCCAGCCGGCTCGAGCCTAGATGCCTGTCCTTCTCCCTTCCCCATCGGGGGGAGGGGAGTCGGCGTCGGCGAACCGTACCCGCCGAAACCACCAAAGAGCCACCGTGCACAGGGCCACGACCGGTGCCCAGGGCACGGTGGCTTCGCTGCCGATCAAGCCAAGCTCGAAGTCCCGGCCCGAGAACGGCACGAGCAGCGGGTAGCCCAGCCCCACGTGGCGCTGGGCGAGGTCCAACACCACGTGGAGCGCGCCTCCCCCCAGCAGGTTCGCCAGGGCCGCACGGCGCTGGCTTTCGGGGAAGAGCATGGCCAACAAGAGGCACCACAGCAGGATGCCCATGGGCAGGTGGAGGGGCCCCCAGCAGTACAGCAGCGCCGGGGGCAGGGGGTGCACGTGGGTGTGGACGGCCGTCAGCAGGATGGCGGGCCCACGGGAGAGCAGATCCGGCAGCATGGTCCCCGCCACGAAAACGGGCACCATGGGGCCGCGTGTGGCGGCTTTGAACAAGAAGCCGGTGCAGAGGTGGGTGACGGCGTCAGCCAAGGGCCACCAACCCGCCATCGCGCCAGCGAAAACGCAGCGCTGCGTAGAGCGTGAACAGTAGCAGGGCGATGGCACCCATGGTGGCCTTGAGCCTGCGGAGGTGGTGCACCTCCCGGTAGTCTTCCACGATCAGCAGCGTGTCCGCGTCGAAGTGCCCCCGGACGCTGACCGTGTCTCCTGGCTCGAGGCCATCCGAGTTGCCGCGCACCGGCACGCCGAGCTCTACCTTGCTGACACGGTACAGGCCTTGCTCCACGTCCTGGACCCGCCACAGTGACAGCTCCACCTCGCGTCCGTCGTGCAAGGCGGGATCTTCCAAGCACAGGGCGAAGCCCACCGAGAGCCGACTGGCCTGCCAGGAATACCAGGCACAGAGCGTCGCCAGCGCGAGCAGCAGCATCGCTATCTTGGGCCAGCGGTGACGGTCCGAGAGCATGGCACGTCATACCCGCTGCTCGGACCGCTGGCTCGCACCGACGGTAGTGGTGCGATAACCGGGCGCCGCAATGAGTCCTCCCAACCGCCCACACAGCCTCGCCATCGCGGGGATCACGATCCGGCCCGCCGTCCTGCTGGCGCCCATGGAAGGTCTGACGGACCTGCCCTTCCGGCGGGCGGTCCGCAGTATCGGCGGCGTTGGGCTCACCTGCACCGAGTTCGTGGCCAGCGAGGGGTTGATCCGAGACGTACCCCGCATCCTCGAGATGGCGGCCGTGGATCCCGACGAGCACCCCGTGGCCATCCAGATCTACGGGCGCCGGCCCGAGTCGTTGGCGGAAGCGGCGCGGCGGGTCGTGGACTTAGGGGCCGACGTCGTGGACATCAACATGGGATGCCCCTCTCGCAAGGTCTGCGCCCACTCCGGCGGTGCCGCCCTGCTGCGCGAACCCGATCTGGTGCGTGACATCGTCCGTGCCGTTCGCGCGGTCGTGCAGGGGCCGCTGACCGTCAAGATCCGGGCGGGTTGGGCCCGGCAGCATCGCAACGCGGAGCAGATCGCCCGCATCTGCGAGAGCGAGGGTGCCGACGCGATCACGGTGCACTGGCGCACGCGGGAGGAAGCCTTCAAGGGCCCCATGGACCCAGAACCCATCGCCGCGGTGGTTCGAGCCGTGAGCATCCCCGTGGTGGGCAACGGCGACGTGGTGGACATCCCTTCTGCCCGGCGTATGCTCGACGAAACTGGCTGCCACGGGCTGATGATCGGGCGCGGAGCTGTGCGCAATCCCTGGCTCTGCCGCCAGCTGGCTCGTTGGCTGGACGGCCGGCCAGTGCCCGAGCCGACAGCCGCCGCGCGCCGTGGCTTGCTCGAAGACTACATGGCCGTGCTCGAGGCGAGGTGTTTCACCGAGAAGGGGGCCTTGGGTCGCACCAAGAAGTTCTGTGGCTACTACACCCGCGGCCTGCCCCACGGCGCGCCACTGCGGCAGGCGGTGTTTCACAGCCACTCCATGGCCGAGGCTCGCGACCACCTCACGCGCTACTT
>CAZVHW010000743.1:233-3214 GCA_964626835.1 uncultured Enterobacterales bacterium | reverse complement strand
TCCTGTGTCAACACGACGAGAACGGGGCGCTGGGGGTCGTGATCAATCGCGAGACCTCGCTCTCCGTGCAGAACGTGCTCGAGCAACTCTCCATCGAACTGGAGCTGTCGTTCGAGGGGCACTCCGTCAACTGGGGTGGCCCCGTCGAGCCGGGTGCCGGCTTCATCGTGTACCCGGGCAAGGTCCCCCCCGACGAGGGCTGGAACGTCGGCCAAGACGTCGCCGTCTCGCCCTCCAGAGAGCGCTTGGTCGAGGCGTTGAAGCAGGGGAGCCCGTTCCTGCTCTGCTTGGGCTACGCCGGGTGGGGTCCGGGTCAGCTCGACGGCGAAATCGGCAGTGGTTCCTGGCTCATCACCGATGTCGACAAGGACGTCCTGCTCGAGACCGGAATGGAAGATCGGTACGATCGGGCCCTCGCCAAGCTAGGGCTCGATGTGCACAGCGTTTGGATGCGCCCGGTGG
This sequence comes from uncultured Enterobacterales bacterium, assembly GCA_964626835.1. Classification (GTDB taxonomy): domain Bacteria; phylum Myxococcota_A; class UBA796; order UBA796; family JAFGLY01; genus CALDOK01. The sequence goes on along the minus strand of CAZVHW010000743.1, from coordinate 2,752 downwards.
ACGAATAGCGCCGCGTCCTGCATCGAGCGCCCTGCCTTCCGACGTGATACCGTGCCGCCCATGAGGAAGCTGGCTTTCATCCGCGCGTTGGGTAGTGGCGCCGTCGGTACGGTTTACCTCGCAGACATGGTCTCGGAGCGCGGGTTTCGACGTCAGGTGGCCGTCAAGGTCCTGATGGGCGACCAACCCGGTGCAGAGCAGTTCCTGACTCGCATGCGTGACGAAGCCAGGCTTCTTGGCCTGCTCAACGACGAGCGCATCCTCGAGGTCTCCGAGCTCGTCCGTGTCGCCGACCGCGACGCGGTCATCATGGAATACGTCGAAGGCATCGATCTGTCCTCCATCGTCGACAAAGGGCAGGTGGTGCCGGCGCGGGCGCTCGCCGAGATCGGCGCCATGGTGGCCGGCGCGCTGCACAAGGCCCACAACGCAACCCACCCCGGCTCGGGAGAGCCCCTGGGGGTCATCCACCGCGACGTCAAGCCAGCCAACATCATGGTCACGGTCCGCGGCTCTGTGAAGCTGCTGGACTTCGGTGTGGCCCGCGCGCACTTCGAGGCTCGCGAGAGCTACACGGGGCAGCTCGTGCTGGGCACCCTCAACTACATGGCGCCTGAGTACATCGTCACCGGCGAGGTCACACCGGCTGCCGACATCTACGGGCTGGGCATCGCGTTGTTCGAGGCGGCGTCGGGCCGGACTTTTGGCCAGCCTCGCATCCGTCGCGAGCGCTTCGAGAGCGCGGTGCACGAAGCCCTGGGCACCATCGCCGAGACCCACGGAGAGCTAATCCCCATCCTCGAGCGCATGCTCCAGTGGGAACCGGACACCCGGCCAGACGGTGGCACCCTCGAGCGGGAGCTCATGGTCGCTGCCGACGAGCTCCGGGGCAGCAGTCTTCGCAGCTGGGCTGCCAGCACCATCCCTCCCATCCGGGAAGGCAGCGTCGACGGGGCCCCCGATCCCATCGGTCTGGCCCCCAACGACTACGACATCCAAACCGGCAGCGCGGGGCACACCATGCCCCTGCTCCTGCCCGCCGATCCGTCGTTGGTGGCGCCTGTTGCCAGTGGTCGCCCCCCCGTGCCCGAGCGCGCCGTTACCCCAGCCGACGGCCCGGCGGTCGATAGGCCGCCGTCACCTCACCCCGCCCGGCAGCCCCTCGCCCCCACGCGCCCCCAACCACCGCCCCGCAAGCCCGAGCACCACGCTGCACCCCCCCCCCAAGCCCCGCGCCCCACACCCCCGTCCGCCCGGCCGGCTCCCCGGCCCCGCGAGCGGTACTCCAGCCTCGGCCTGGCCATCAAGAGCCTGCTCCTCGGTGCGGGGATTGGCTTCATCCTCGTCGTAGTGGCCGCGTTGATCGTGCTTGGGAGCTGAGCCGGGTCCGCGAGGTTCCCAACCATGCACCACCGGCGTCGGCTGATCTACGCAGCCCTGGCGGGTGTCGTGGTCGCGGTACTCGCGGCCAGCGTGCTCGCCGCGTCTTGGCAGCCAGCGTACAGCGGCTTGGGGGGACGGCTGTCGGGCCCACGCGTTCCAGCTCCAGAGCAGGGCTCGGTGCGGTACGAGATTCGCCCCGGCGACAACATCGCCGACATCATGCTTCGTTTTGGCGTGCCCGCCGCCGCCGTCCTCCAGGCGGCCCGGCCCGATTACGACCTGGCCCGAATTCGAAGCGGTCGCGAGCTGACCATCGGATACCAACATGGGCAGCCGCACGCCGTGTCGCTGACCTACCCCATCGACGAAGACAGCCAGCTGGTGGTCCGGTGGGATGCCGACGGCGGTTGGGTCTCGAGCGTGGACCGCGTGCAGTACGACGAGCGCGTCGTAACCCGCCACTTCACCATCGAATCCAGCCTGTGGAATGCCTCCATCGATGCGGGCCTCCGACCCATCGACATCGTGCGCCTGGCCGAGATCTTTCAGTGGGACATCGACTTCAACACCGAGCTGCGGAAAGGGGACGGCTTCAGCCTGGTGGCGGATGGTCTCTACCTGGAGGGTGAGCTCCGCAAGCTCGGTGACATCCACGCTGTCAAGCTGGTGGTCGGTGGCGGCGACTTGGTGGCCATCCGGCACGCCGGAAGCGACGGTGGGGAGTCCTTCTACGATCCCGATGGAAAGGCGCGTCGCAAGCCCTTCCTGCGCTCGCCCTTGGCGTTCTCCAGGGTGAGCAGCGGGTTCAATCCGTCGGGTCGGCTCCACCCGGTCACGGGAAAGAAGCGGCCTCACTACGGCACCGACTTCGCTGCCCCGACCGGCACGCCCATCCGGGCCGTTGGCGACGGTGTGGTCAGCTTTGCCGCCACCTCGGGGGGGTACGGCAAGCTGGTGCGGATTGAGCACGCTACTGGACACCAGAGCGGCTACGCGCACATGAGCGCGATCCTGGTACGCAAGGGGCAGCGGGTGAAGCAAGGCCAAACCATCGGCAAGGTTGGGTCCACCGGATTGTCCACCGGCCCCCATTGCCACTACGAGTTGAAGCACGGCGGACGCCACATCGATCCCAT
>CAZVHW010000743.1:0-223 GCA_964626835.1 uncultured Enterobacterales bacterium | reverse complement strand
GCTCCCCGTGTCCGTGCCCCTGTCTGCCTCCGATCGAGCGGCATTCGCGCACGAGCGGGACGCTTGGCTTCCGGTGCTCGAGCGGGCCTCGCAGGCGCCGGAGTGATGCCCTGGCCGATCCTGGTCTGGGTGTTCGCCTGCGCCCCTACGGATCCGTTCCCCGCTCCCACGGTCATGGCCGAGGCCTGGGTTGGCCCAGGTCCGCTTCGGAACCCTGCGGCGC
>CAZVHW010000742.1:0-3216 GCA_964626835.1 uncultured Enterobacterales bacterium | reverse complement strand
CACCAACACCATCCGTCGCTTCATCGCCGAGCCCTTCTACCAGGTCATCGACTCCATCACCTGTGTCAACCAGCGCAACATCGACGACCTCGACGAGATCTACGAGCTGGTCAAGAGCCTGGGGCTGACCCGCTGGCGGCTGTTCACCATCTCCCCCATCGGACGGGCGCCGCAGATCCCGGACCTGTTCCTGTCACCGGACCAATACCGCGTGATGATGAGCAAGATCCTGGCCTGGAAGGAGCTGGGGGAGATCACCGTGAACCTCTCCGAGTCCGGCTACGTGGGCCCCTGCCTCGAGCGCAAGGTCCGCGATCACGACTATTTCTGCATGGCCGGCATCCGCGTGGGCGGCATCATGGTCAACGGCGACATCCTGGCCTGCCCCAACATCGATCGACGGTTTCGGCAGGGCAACATCCTCGAGGAGAGCTTCGTGGATGTGTGGGAAAACCGCTTCCAACAGTTCCGCGACCGCGGCTGGACCCGCGTCGGGCGCTGCGCTGCCTGCGACCAATGGAAGTGGTGTCAGGGCAACGGCATGCACCTATGGGATCTGGACAAGGGCGAGCCCCGCCTCTGCCACTACCAGGACTTTCAGCTCGAAGACTTCGAGCCGAGCGAATAGGAGCCCCCATGACCGACCTCGACCAACTCTACGAACGTGTCGCTCGGGGCCTCGCCCTGCCCGCTCTCCCCGACGAGACCGCTTCCGCCTTGCTCGCCAAGGCCCGGGCGGTGGTCGAGGACGATGAAGGCGAGTGGGACGACGCCCTGCGCGTGGCCGCCACCCTCCGGGGCTGGCGCGCCGCCAACCTGCTCCGTGACGCGGTGCGGGCCGGCCCCTTCGAGCGCTCGGCCTTGGCCCTCGAGTGGGCTCCCTACGCGGACATCGACGGCGTCGCGGCTCTGTGCCAGGGCCTCGAGATCGAGGACGAATCCCTGCTGTTGCAGGCGCTCTCCCTTCTATCGGCGCACCAGTCCGCGTCCGGAACCAGCCGCGCCCGTCGCCTGCTGGATCACGCTTCGCTGCCCGTCCGGGGGGCCGCCGTCACCTACCTGGGCCTCGTAGCCGGCCCGGCGGTCTGGTCCGACGTCAAGGCGCTGCTGGGTGACGACGCCCTGAACGAGGCCGCCCAGCTCGCACTGGACCGCATCGACGGCAAGGCCCCTCGCCCAGACCCTGCCCCCTGGCCCACCTTGCAGCTGGACGCCGAGATCATGGCCGAGCCCGCGCCTGAGGCCCTGCCCGAAGAGCTTCCCGACCACGTGGACGATCTCTTCGATCTGTTGGGCCGAGCCGCCCCCGAAGACCGGCCGGCGCTCGTCGAGGCGCTGCAGGCCTGCTCCGCAGCCTTGGTCGCGGCCGTCATTCGCCCCCTGGTGGCCACCTCCCCGGCCGATCGCGCCGTGGGTGGTTGCCGCTTCGCCCAGCTCACGGACGGCGCCCGCTGGCGGCTGTCGGTCCGCCGCCTGCTGGCCCACGGTGCCCCTCGCGTGCGCAAGGCCGCCGCTCAGGCCCTCGAGGTGATGGGGGCGAAGGTGGATGTCCACGCCCTCGAGCGCGCCAGCGCCGACCCGGATGCGCAGGTGACCGAAGCGGTGGCCAAGGCCCTCGCCGCCATCGCGAAGCGCGGGCTCTAGACCGCCAGCATCACCCCCAGCACCCCCAGCACCACCGCTACACCCTGGCGGAACCGGCGCTCGGGGATCTCCAGGTGCAGGTGCTGACCCAGCAGCAGGCCCAGCAGCCCGGCGGGGAGGACGATGGCGGCGGAGACGAACACCTGACGGGTGAGCAGACCCGCCGCAGCGTAGGTGGGGACGCGGGTGATGGACATGACCAAGAACAGGCCCAGCAACGTGGCCCTGAAGGCGCCCTTGCCGAGGCCCTGCAGTTGAAACCAGAGGATCACCGGCGGTCCGCCGGTGCCGAACATGGCGCCCAGGATGCCGGCCACCAGGCCCACGAAGCTGCCGAGGGGGCCGGGTAGATCGCGCTTGGGCAGCGCGGCGCGAAGGCTGTCCCAGAGCAGCCACACGGCGAAGAGGACCACCACGACGCCCAGCAGGGTGAGCACCCAGGCCTGATCGCCCACCTCGGACAGCAGCCAGGTGCCCAGGGGGAGCCCGAGCAGCATGGCCGGCAGCAGCCAACCGGCGTTGGCGAAGGAGATGGACTTCCGGTCCCTCCAGCTCACCCAGCCCTCCGTGGGGAGGTTGACCAGCAGCAGCAGGGGCACCAGGGCCGTGAGGTCGGGCAGCACGAACGCGAGCATGGACACCGCGATGAGCCCCGAGCCAAAGCCGTAGAGCGCGTAGACCAGCTGGGCCAGCAACATCACACCGGCGGTGGCCGCGAGGGCACCCCAGGACGGGAAGATGGTCAGAGGCAGCAGGTCCATGAGGTCGGCTATCCCGCATCGGCGCCGCCTGGTGCGTAACTCTGGCCTGACTTACGCCATCGCGCGGAGGTCTTCATGATCCACGTCTCGCTGCTCACCATCTGCACCCGCGAGAAGCGCTTCGATCACCCGCGCAAGCTGGTCAAGGGCGACTTCGAGACGCTGACCAGGCGGCTGTGGCGCGAGGGAGAGCTGGGTCATCTGACCACCCCTGCTGCCAGGCTGTACACGGGGCTACCCCAGCGACGGCTGCTCGCAGGGGTGGGCACCGCTCGTCGCTCCGGAGAGGTCAAGGCGGATCTCTGGATCCTGTCGGCCGGCTACGGCTTGGTGCACGAGAGCATGCCCCTGGTGCCCTACGATTGTTCGTTCAACGGACTGTCCGCAGCCCAGCTTCGCGAGTGGTCGAAGCACCTGAGCCTGCCCGACACCCTCCAGGTCCTGCTGGGATCCCCCGCCGATCTGCGGCTCGTCCTGCTGACGGATCCCTATCTGCGGGCCTGCGGCCTCGAGCCCGACACCGACCTGGCCGCACCGACGATCTTCATCGTCTCCCGGACCATGGCGCCGCGCCTCCCCAGGGGGGCGCGCGCCTGGATCGTCGAGCGCGGTGACGTGGGTCGTTTCCGCAGCCCGGCCGTGGCCCTGCGACAACAGATCGGGGCGCTCGCGCTAGGGCTGATCGCCCGGCAGGGAACCGCGGGGCTCGAGGCTCTGCTGGGTGCGGGCGGCGACTGGCGAGGCTTGTTTAGCGCCGACTAATCGTTCGTCGCGGACTGTTCGGCGTCTGGCCGTGACGGCTGGGCATCGA
>CAZVHW010000741.1:0-3223 GCA_964626835.1 uncultured Enterobacterales bacterium | reverse complement strand
GCGCGAGCCGCCACGTCCTGCGCGTCGGTGGTGAAGGTGGCCACGGGTGCGTCACCGGCCTTCAGGAACTGGCGCAGGGTGACGTCGCCGGTGATCAGGTCGATCCATTGGATGAGGTGGGCATCGGCCATGGGGTGCAGCACGCTGCCCACGCTGACCCGGTAGCCGCCGTCTACCTTCTCGATGACGGGGACGTGTTTTTCGACAGCGGCGTCGGTGGTGTTCTCGGCCTGGTGGGACATGGGCTGGTCGCAGCAGACGAGCTGACCGCCGCCGACGGCGAGCATCTCGATCATGTTGCCGCAGAGCTCACAGCGGTAGACGGCGTTGCGGGTAGACATGGGAGACCTCGGGGCTGTGGGTTGGGTGATCAGGAGGAGGATTCGAGCGTGCGATGGTTGGCGACGATGGTGCTGGCCAGCTTGTCGATGGCGGACAGGTCGTTGGTCTTGGGCAGGCCCTTGACGGTGACGGGCTCGAGGCGCTCGCACTTGACGCCCTCGAGCAGCTTCAGCAGGTGCGGAACCGATCGACCGGCCCAGCCGTGGCTGCCAAAGATGCCCAACCACTTGGTGCGCGGCTTGAGCAAGGCCACCAGGTAGGCTGCGGAGACTGCGATGGGGTGGGCACCGCCGAGTACGGTCGGTGTACCGATGAGCACCGTGGCGGCGTCGACCGCGGAGGCGGCCACCATGCCGAGGTCCACCTTCTCGAGGTCGTAGACATCGACCTGGGTACCGCTCTCGAAGAGCCGGTCCTCGAGGTGCAGCGCCATGCGCCGGGTGCTCTCGTGCATGCTCACATAGGCGATGACGACCTTGTTGCGGATGGGCCCCGAGGTCCAGTCGCGGTAGGCATCCATGATGACGCTGGGATCGTCCCAGGACGGGCCGTGGCTGGGGCAGATGAGCTTGATGTCCAGGGCAGCCAGGCGAACCAGGTGCTTCTTGATGGGCTTGGTGAATGGCATCATGATGGTCGCGTAGTAGCGCTTGGCCTCACGCAGCACGCCCACCGCCTCGCTCGCCCAGGCCGTGTTCGAGGCGTAGTGGGATCCGAACAGGTCGCAGGGGAAGAGGATGCCGTCTTCAGGCATGTAGGTGAGCATGGTCTCGGGCCAGTGCACCCAGGGGGCGTGGATGAACCGCAGGGTGCGATCACCCAGGGAGATGGCCTCGCCGTCGGCGACGGTGCGCATGCGTTCCACGGGCAGGTCCATGAGCTTGAGCAGCATGTCCTTGGCTTTGGGAGAGCAGAGGATCTGCGCGTCCGGGTAGCGCTTGGCCAACGCGGGCAGCATGCCGCTGTGATCCTGCTCGGCGTGGTTGGAGATGATGTACGCGGGATCCGCGCCGATGCTGTCCAACCGTTCGAGCAGGTGGTCCGCGAAGTGGGGATCGACGGTGTCGATCAGGGCACACCTTTCGCTGCCACGGACATACCAGGCGTTGTAGGTGGTGCCGTGGGGCAGGGGAATTAGCGCATCGAAGACCGTGCGGTCGGGGTCTTGGGCACCGACCCAGTGGACGCGGTCCTTGATCTGGCGGGCGAGCATCGGCTCCTCCTTGGGGGGCACGTGGGGGTCTGTTTTCTCCCCTTGGCATTTCCATCCTTCACACGGGTAGCCGCCCCTCCAACCCGGTGGCGGTAGCGTGAACTACCCCGCGGTGGGCTCGATCCTGGTGCACCGGCAGAACTGTGGTGCGGCATACGGGCACCGCTCCGTGGAACAGGTGCGCGCACCAGCCCGCCCGGAACCCGTCAGCGTGCTACCTTGCCCACCTCCGATTCCCCGAAAGCCCCCGAGGAGGAGCGGCGATGACACTTCTCTCGCGCCCCGTCCCCAAGCTCGCCTTGGCGCTGTCCCTCCTGCTCGTGCTCATGGGGCTGAACAGCCCGGCCCACGCCCAGGACGATCCCACCACCCTCCAGAAGCCCACGGTCGCGGGTGACGCCCAACCCGCCGACATCGAACCCACCGCCGCACCGTCGGCCGCCCAAGCCGAAGCGCCGGAAGAGGCCGAAACCCCTGGCGAAGGTGCCGCCTCGCGAGGGGACATTCCGACCGCGGGCGAACCCACCCCTGTTCTCACCCAGCCCGCCCCGGTTTCGTCTCCCCCGGTGGTCGAAGACGCTCACGCGGCCCACCGTTCCCACGCCGCCCACCCCGAGCCCGAAGAAAAGGACAGCGCCCTGCTGGCCTGGGGCAAGAAGTCCGCCCCGATCGCCATCCTGCTCATCGTCATCGCCATCGTCATCGCTCGCCTGCCCAAGGTCGAAGGCGTCGACCACAGCAAGGCCTACCGCATCCGTCGGGTCCTGAACTGGCTACCCCTCGGGCTCACCTACGCCTTCCTCTACATGGGCCGCTACAACCTCAAGGTCTCCAAGCATGCCTTCGAGGAAATGGCGGGCGCCGACGGCACGGCGCTCATGGGCAACGAAGACTTTGCCACCATCTTCGGCGTAGGCACCATCGTCTACGGCTTCGCGTTCCTGATCAATGGTCCCCTCACCGACCGCATCGGGGGCAAGAAAGCCATCCTCATCGGCGCCGGCGGCGCGCTCGTGGCCAACTTCGCCATGGGCCTCGGTGCCATCTCGCTGCTGCACCACGGCATGTTCTACGACCAGTTGGCCACCAACTTCGTGGTCATCTACTCGATGCTGTACGCCGTGAACATGTACTTCCAGAGCTTCGGCGCGGTCAGCATCGTCAAGGTCAACGCCCCGTGGTTCCACGTGCGCGAGCGCGGCGTGTTCGGCGCCATCTTCGGCATCCTCATCTCCCTGGGCGTCTACTTCGCCTTCGACTGGTCTTCCTTCATCCTCGACGGCTTCGCCACCGATCTGGACGCCCACGCCGGCTTGCCCTGGGTCTTCTTCATCCCCACCATCATCCTGGCGACCTTCTGGGTTGCGGACTTCTTCATGGTCAAGGACACCCCGGGTGATGCGGGCCTGAAGGACTTCCACACGGGCGACGCCACCGCCGGTGACGACTCCCCACGCCTGCCGGTCATCGACGTGTTCAAGATGATGCTCAAGAATCCCATCATCATGACCATCGCCTTGGTCGAGTTCTGCTCGGGCTTCCTGCGCCAGTCCATCATGCAGTGGTACCGCACCTACGCCAAGCAGACAGACGGCATGCTCGGCCTCAAGGACAGCTTCGTCTACGACAACTGGGGCATGCTGCTCTGCTGCGCCGGCATCATGGGCG
>CAZVHW010000740.1:0-3241 GCA_964626835.1 uncultured Enterobacterales bacterium | reverse complement strand
CTCGAGGGCGTCGATGAGTCGGCGGCGGGTGTCGCTGGGCCGGATGACGTCGTCGATGTAGCCCAGGTCCGCTGCGAGGTAGGGTGTCGCGAAACGAGCGCGGTACTCGTCCACCAGCTCCTTCTGCTTGGCGGCCGGATCGTCCGCGTTGGCGATGTCTTTGCGGAAGATGATGTTGACCGCACCGTCTGGGCCCATGACCGCGATCTCGCCGGTGGGCCAGGCGAAGTTGTAGTCCGCACGGATGTGCTTGGACGACATGACGCAGTATGCGCCGCCGTAGGCCTTGCGGGTGATGATCGTGAGCTTTGGCACCGTGGCTTCGCAGAAGGCGAAGATGAGCTTGGCGCCGTTGCGAATGATGCCTCCGTGCTCCTGGTCCACCCCAGGCAGGAAGCCGGGGACGTCCTCGAAGGTGATCAGCGGAACGTTGAAAGCGTCGCAGGTGCGCACGAAGCGGGCGCCCTTGATGGAGGCGTCGATGTCGAGGCAGCCGGCCAGATAGGCGGGCTGGTTGGCCACGATGCCCACCGAGTGACCGCCCAGGCGGGCGAAGCCCACCACGATGTTCTTGGCGAAGTCTGCGTGGACTTCGAGGAACTCGCCATCGTCCGCCACCGCCGTGATGACCTTCTTGATGTCGTAGGGTCTCTGCGGGTCGTCCGGCACGATGCCATCGACGGCGTCGTCGGCCCGGTCGCGGGGATCGTCCGTCGGTGCGAAGGGAGGATCCTCGAGATTGTTCGAGGGCAGGTAGGAGAGCAGGTCGCGCACGGTCTGCAGCGCGTCCTCTTCGTTTTCGTCGACCAGGTGGCAGACACCGGACTTGGCCGCGTGGGCCGCGGCGCCGCCCAGTTCCTCGAAGCTCACCTTCTCGCCGGTGACCGTCTCGATGACCTTGGGCCCGGTGATGAACATGTGGGAGCCGCCCTTGACCATGCAGACGAAGTCCGTCAGGGCGGGGGAGTACACCGCTCCACCGGCGCAGGGACCCATGATGAGCGAGATCTGTGGCACCACTCCCGAGGCGTCCACGTTGCGGAAGAAGATCTCCGCGTAGCCGCCGAGGGCCGCGACACCCTCCTGGATTCGCGCTCCACCGGAGTCGTTGAGCCCGATGAAGGGCGCGCCGGCCTTCATGGCCAGGTCCATCACCTTGCAGATCTTGTTGGAGACCGCTTCACCCAACGAGCCTCCGATGACCGTGAAGTCCTGGGCGAACAAGTAGACCACCCGGCCGTCGATGCGCCCGTACCCGGTGACCACACCGTCCCCCATGGGCCTGTTGTTCTCCATGCCGAAGTTGGTGCAGCGGTGCCGCACGAACATGTCCAGTTCCTGGAACGACGCCGGATCGCAGAGGGCTTCGAGCCGCTCGCGTGCCGTGAGCTTGCCCTTGGCGTGGTGCTTCTCGATGCGCGCGGCTCCACCGGCGACCGATGCCCGCTCGCGGTGACCCTCGAGCTCTTCGATGCGCTGCTTTGTGGTCATGGACGTTCCTCTTGCTGGGCAAAGAATGGGACCCCTGGGGGTCCGCCTGCCTAACCCGGGCCCGCCTCCTTTGGTCCTGACGCCGCGCAGGAAGGACGCTCGGTATCGGAGGGCACGCGACCAGGGAGAGGCGGAGGGATGGGTGTGGAGCGGGGGAGCGCCACGGCTCGCCCGAGCCCGCGGCGTTCGACACGGAAAACGAGTAGGACTCGCAGGGCTCGCCCGAGCCCTCGTCTTTCGACACGCTCTGGTGGGATGGCCCTGGGGACTTCGTCATCGCGTGTTGACGCAGGCATGTGGTCCTGCTAGAACGCCGCGACATCGTGTGCCGAGGTAGCTCAGGGGTAGAGCAGCTGATTCGTAATCAGCAGGCCGTGGGTTCAAATCCCATCCTCGGCTCCATCAAAAGCCCGTAGAAAGGTGGGTTTTCGCTTATCTGGGAAACAGGGCTGTGGGCCTTGAGATCGGCTGGGTCGTACCCAGGTCGTACCGTGGGGGGTGGTCCGACCTGCCAATATTCGGGTGATTTTCTGTCGGTGTTGGGATGGGCCGTGGGTCGTAGGCAGGGGTCCTGCCAAGGTGAGACCCATGGCCGAACACGATCTCGACCGCATTTATCTCCTCCCCTCGCACCGCTGACCTTCTGGGCCTTCGCCCGCAGACCCTGCGCAAGTGGAGACTGATTGGCAAGGGACCCCGCAATGTCAGGCTAGGCGACAACAGCCGCAGCCGTCTGGGCTACCGCCTGCGCGACATTCTGGCCTGGCAAGACCGACGCCGCTTCGCAAGTACGGCGGCGGTGACCGTCGCCCTGCTCGACCGTCATTCGTCGTGGATTGCGTAGACGGGCCTCCAGGCCCTCATACAGCTCGAGATGGGCAGCCGCGACGGACGAGATGATCCGCCGAAGCATCGGCCTGCTGTCGGTGTACGGGGGTCTCTCGATCCCTGCAGCACGTTGAGGGGCAGTGCTGGAGTCGGCGCCCAGCGGTGCAACGGTTCTCATGAGGCGCCGCTTGGCCGTTGGCTCGGCTTGGGGGGGGGCAGCTAGCTCGATCGGATCGATCCCACCGATCTCGTGTCTTCAGTCGGTGTCCAGGGGGTGCTGTGGAGTCGGTGTCCAGGGGCAGTGCCTTTTCCGGCCAGTCTGAGAAGCTTCACCGCGCACCAGATCGGATCCCCCTCGGGATCCGGATCACCTGCGCCTCCCCACGCCGCAGCCGGGTGCGCCGGTAGCGTGCCTCGCCCTCGGGCACAGCCTGGCTGCCGACGGTGACCTGGTGTTTCGAGGCTCTGCAGCTTGGTCTTTGACCACCAGGGCCTGGTGAGCCAGGACCGTCGTTGGGGCTACCGACGCTTCTGCGACGGCCACATCGTGCAGGTGATTCGGCTGCTGTTCGAGCGCTTCCAGGTTCTCTGTCCCCAGCCCTTCGAGATAGATGCGACCGGGCCTCGCCGCCGACTTGGGCCTTCACCCGCTCGAAGTCCATCCCCGCGCGGGGATGGACGCTTCCTTCGGCCGACCACACCGGCTCCAGTGGCTCCCCGGCTACTCACCCTCGGGTGCCGCCTCTTTCCCGGCCGCTGGCTCGGGCGCAGCGAACCCCGGCACCCTCGGCCGTAGACGGTCCTGAAGATCCTCGCAGGCCTTCCTGACATCGAGCACACGCTGGTAGAGCGCTTCTGCTTCCAACGGGTCGAGCTTTTCCAGCTTGTCGAAGTCTCCAAAGAGCGTTTCGTGGTCGTCGAC
>CAZVHW010000739.1:0-3270 GCA_964626835.1 uncultured Enterobacterales bacterium | reverse complement strand
GGCCACGACCTTCCCCTCGGCACTTCTCGAAGTCCATGTCCATCACGACGGCAGCCTCGAGCGGGCCTTCCTCGAGCCGGTCTTGCGCGACGGGTTGCGGCCCATGGCGGTGGTCGGCTGGCCGCAGCAGCGCATCGCGAGAGACATCCTGGCCCTCTCCGACAGCTCGGTGGCCCTCGACAACGGAGCCGTCGAGATCGACCTGGACGGCCGCTCGCAGCTCGAGGAGCGCCAGCTCGGCTTCACCAACGATGTCGGCACCTGGTCCCACCCCATCAGCCTCGACGAAGGCTGGCTCGCATCCGTCCAAGGGGCAGAGGACTGGCGCGTCGGCACCGACCTGCTACGGGTAGGCGACTTCGAGGACATCGACGTCGATGGCCAGACAGCCGAGGGCAGCCTCTGGGTGGCCGACTCCTCCTACGAGTGGTTCAGCGACCAAGCCGCGAGCAGCGGCTCTTACGGCCTACGCCTGTCACGAGACGCGTCTCAGACCGAGCCGGTGTGGTCCAATCCGGCCCACCGCATGACGCTCGATGGCGCCACCTCCGTCACCGTAGCGGGGCAGCTCCGCACTGCGGGTATCGTGGAGCTACAGGTCTCCTGGTACGAAGACACCAGCGGCAGCAGCTTCGAGCGCTCGTACCACCTGTTCGCCACGGGGGACGACTGGGTGCCCTTCGCCATCGACCTCCAGCCTCCGGACGGAGCGGTGGCCCTCAACGTCTACGTCAAGCTCTTCCCACCATCAAGGGGGCGGGTCTGGGCAGACCTGGACGAGCTGCGGATCGTGGCCTGGGAAGACGGGCAGCCCGCGGACGCCATGGCCTACGACAGCCTGCGCGTCCAGGGTGCGGCCACGGTCACGGTACGACGACGCGCAATGCCGGTGTCGCGCCCCTGACTAGAAGAGCAAGGGTCTGACATCCGGCCAAAGACGGTCATGGTTTCTCCGCGCCCAGTCGAAGGCGGACAGTTTCTGTCCTTGACTGTGCCGATTTCTTCCGATATTGAACAGTTGTTCAAGACGTCCTCTACAATCCCCCCACATTCTCCCCGGAGTGCTCCATGCCCATCAATCCACAGCGCAGCAAGGCCATCGACGCCGCCATCCAGTCCATCCAGCGCAACTTCGGCAAGGGCGCCATCATGCGACTCGACGCCTCCTTCAATACCGAAATCCCGGTCATCCCCACCGGCTCCTTCACCCTCGACGTCGCCCTGGGAACAGGGGGCATCCCCAAGGGCCGGGTCACCGAAATCTACGGCCCCGAAGCCTCGGGGAAGACCACCCTGGCCCTGCACTGCATCGCCGAATGCCAAAAAGCAGGCGGCGTGGCCGCCATCATCGACGCCGAGCACGCGTTGGACATCTCCTACACGCGAGCCCTGGGTATCAACACGGAAGAGCTCCTCATCTCCCAGCCCGACTTCGGCGAACAGGCCCTCGAGATAGCCGACACGCTCGTGCGCTCCGGCGCCATCGACATGGTCGTGATCGACTCCGTGGCCGCCCTCGTGCCCCGGGCCGAGATCGAAGGCGACATGGGCGACATGCAGCCAGGCTTGCAGGCTCGGCTCATGTCTCAAGCGCTCCGCAAGCTCACGGGCAGCATCCACAAGTCCAACTGCGCCATGGTGTTCATCAACCAGATCCGGTACAAGATCGGCGTCATGTACGGCAACCCCGAAGTCACCAGCGGGGGCAACGCGCTGAAGTTCTACGCCTCCGTGCGTCTGGAGATCCGACGTGTCGGCGCCATCAAGGCCGGTGGTGAAGACGTCGGCAACCGTGTCCGGGTCAAGGTGGTCAAGAACAAGCTCGCTCCCCCCTTCCGCAAGGTCGAGTTCGACATCATCTTCGGCAAGGGCATCAACCGCAACGGCGAGTTGGTCGACTTGGGCGTAGAGCATGGCTTCGTGCGCAAGTCCGGCTCCTGGTACTCCCTGGGCGACGAGCGCATGGGCCAAGGCCGCGACAACGCCACCAAGTACCTCGTCGAAAACGCCGATCGCCTGACCTGGCTCGACGACAGCCTCAAGGAGAAGCTGGGGATCCTCACGCCCGGGGCAACCAAAGAAGACGCCAGCTAGCACGGATCCATATCTCCCTTTCTCCGGCCGGTTCCTGCTGGCTTCCATGGCATTCTTGCGCCATCCGGCCGCCAGCAGGTACGCTCCAGCGACGACCGACCAGATCCCGCCCTCGGTACCTTGGTTGGTCGCACCTCTCCAGCGGAAAGAGGTTGCGCATGTCAGCTCCGGAAGCACCGTCCCAGTCCACCTCTCTGCTCCAGGCTATCTGCCGTACCGCTGCGCTAGCCGGCTCCTCCGACGTGCACATCAAGGCTGGCGCCCCACCCTTCCAACGCATCAACGGCCAGCTGATGGTCATGCCACGCATGAACGCCCTGGACAAGGAATCCACGGCCAAGATGGCCTGGGAGATCATGACGAAGGGCCAGCGCGAGCGTTTCAAGCGCTCGAACGACATCGACTTCTCCTGGGCCGTGCCGAACGTGGGCCGCTTCCGGGTCAACGTCTTCCGTCAGCGACAACAGATTGGCCTCGTGCTCCGCACCATCCCAACCCAGGTCAAGACCATCAAGGAGCTGGGCCTACCCAGCGTCCTCGAGAAGATCGCGGCCGAGCCCAGGGGCCTCGTGCTCGTCACGGGTACGACCGGCTCGGGCAAGTCCACCACCCTCGCGGCCATCGTCGAACAGATCAACCGCACCCAAGCCAGCCACATCCTCACCATCGAAGACCCCATCGAGTTTGCCTTCCGCGACCGCCGCAGCGTCATCAACCAGCGCGAGGTCGGGGTGGACACGCTGGACTTCCCCACGGCGCTGAAGTCAGCCCTGCGACAAGACCCCGACACCATCCTCGTCGGCGAGCTGCGTGACCACGACTCCCTCGAGATAGCGCTCTCCGCAGCCGAGACCGGCCACCTGGTCCTGTCCACCATCCACTCCATGAACGCCCCAGAAACCGTCAATCGCATCGTGGGGTTCTTCCCCCCCCACGCCCAGCAACAGATCCGTCGCCAGCTCGGCGCCACCGTGCGGGCCATCGTCTCCCAGCGCCTCGTGCCCAGAGTGGGTGGTGGCCGCATCGCCGCACTCGAGATCATGCTCAACACCGGCTCGATCTACGAGTGCATCGTCGATCCCGGCAGGACCAACGAGATCCCCGATCTCATCGCCGAAGGCCACCATCAGTACGGCAGCCAGACCTTCGACCAGGCTCTGTTCCGCTTCATCGAGG
>CAZVHW010000738.1:0-3279 GCA_964626835.1 uncultured Enterobacterales bacterium | reverse complement strand
GGACGGCAGATCGCAGGCTTCGCTGCTGGTGGCTGCGTCGCCGTAGCCGTCACCGTCCGAGTCGGCGTACCAGGTGGAGAAGGTGCTCGCGTCCACGCCGGGATCGTCGTCGTCCGACGCTCCCGAGCAGTCTTCGTCTGCGTCGGCCGTGTCGCAGATCTCGGTCTCGCTGGGGTTTATGGCGGCGCTCGAGTCGTCGCAGTCGGTGTCGTCCGCGACGTGACCCGCTGGCGTGTTGCAAGCCTGGGAGGTGCTGGATGCATCGCCGTAGGTGTCGCTGTCGAGGTCGGCGTACCAGGTGAACAAGGTCCCGGAATCCACGGCCGGATCGGCGTCATCGGCCGCGCCGGAGCAGTCTTCGTCCGAATCGCTCGCGTCGCAGATCTCGGTCTGGCCGGGGTTGATGTCGTCGCGGGCGTCGTCGCAGTCGCTGTCGTCGGCCACGTGACCCGTGGGTTGGTCACAGGCCTGGCTGGTGGTGGCGCTGTCGCCGTAGCCGTCGCTGTCCGAGTCGGCGTACCAGGTGGCGAAGCTGGAGCTGTCCACGCTGGCGTCGTCGTCGTCGGTGCTGCCGTCGCAGTCCTCGTCGGCGTCCAGGCTGTCGCAGACTTCGTCTCCTTCCGGGTTGATGTCCGCGCGGCTGTCGTCGCAGTCCGTGTCATCCGCCACGTGGCCCGAGGGCTGATCGCAGGCCTGGTCCGTGGTCGCGGCGTCACCGTAGCCGTCACCGTCGTCATCGGCGTACCAGCTGGCGAAGGTAGAGATGTCGACGCCG
The DNA here is from genome assembly GCA_964626835.1 of uncultured Enterobacterales bacterium. Lineage (GTDB taxonomy): Bacteria > Myxococcota_A > UBA796 > UBA796 > JAFGLY01 > CALDOK01. The sequence continues at coordinate 2,504 of CAZVHW010000738.1, read as the reverse complement.
GCGTCGTCGTCGTCGGAGTTGCCGTCGCAGTCTTCGTCCGCGTCCAGATCGTCGCAGACCTCGCTGCCGGTGGGGCTCACGTCGGCGCGCGTGTCGTCGCAGTCGGTGTCGTCCGCCACGTGACCCAGCGGCTGATCGCAAGCCTGGTCCGTGGTCGCGGCGTCGCCGTAGCCGTCGCTGTCCATGTCGGCATACCAGGTGTCGTAGGTGGAGCTGTCCACGCTCGCGTCGTCGTCGTCCGAGCTGCCGTCGCAGTCCTCGTCGACGTCCGAGCTGTCGCAGACTTCGGTTCCACCGGGGCTGACATCCGCGCGGGTGTCGTCGCAGTCGTCGTCGTTGGTCACGTGACCGGAGGGGAGGTCGCACGCGAGGGTCTGAGCCGCGCTGTCACCGTAGGCGTCGCCGTCCGTGTCTTCCCAGAAGGTCTGGAAGGTGCCCGGATCGACACCGCCATCTGCGTCGTCTGCGAGGCCGGAGCAGTCCTCGTCCGCGTCGTCCTCGTCGCAGACCTCGCTGCCGTCGGGGCTGACGTCGTCGCGGGTGTCGTCGCAGTCGGTGCCGTCTACGACGTGCCCACTGGGCTGGTCGCAGGCCTGTGTGCTCGTGCTGAGGTCGCCGAAACCGTCCGCGTCCACGTCTGCGTACCAGGTGGAGGTGGTGCCGCTGTCTACCGCCGGATCCGCGTCGTCCGCGAGGCCGGAGCAGTTCTCGTCCAGGTCGTCCTCATCGCAGATCTCCACCTGGCCGGGATTGACGTCGTCGCGGGTGTCGTTGCAGTCGCTGCCATCTGTGACGGTTCCGCTGGGCTGCTCACATGACACCGTGCCGGCGCCCGGATCGCCGTAGCCGTCGGCGTCGGCGTCGGCGTACCAGCTGCCGAGGCTCGCTGGATCCACGCCCGGATCGTCGTCGTCCGCCAGACCAGAGCAGTCCTCGTCCACGTCGAGATCGTCGCAGATCTCGGTCGCGCCGGGGTTCACGTCCGGCTCGGCGTCGTCGCAATCGCTGTCGTCGTCGACGTGACCCGAGGGCTGCTCACAGGCTGCCGTGCTGCTGGTCGCGTCGCCGTAGCCATCGGCGTCGCTGTCCACGTACCAGCTGGTCGTGGTGGTGGTGTCGACCCCGCTGTCGTCGTCGTCGGCCGTGCCGCTGCAGTCCTCGTCCACGTCGAGGTCGTCGCATACCTCCGTCGCCCCGGGATTCACGCCTGGGTCGGTGTCGTCACAGTCGGTACCGTCGGAGACCAGCCCCGACGCGCCGTCACAGCTCGAGGAGAATGTGGCCGCGTCGCCGTAGCCGTCCGCGTCGCCATCGAAGTACCAGGAGCCCAGGCTGTCGGGATCCAGATCGGGATCCTCGTCGTCCGCCAGTCCGTTGCAGTCCTCGTCCGTGTTTCCCGCATCGCAGATCTCGGTGGCGCCAGGGTTGATGTCGGCGTCCTCGTCATCGCAGTCGGGCTCCGTGATGTCCCCGACCGTGCCCGAGGGGGCGTCACAGGCCTGCGTCGAGGTGCTGGAGTCCCCATAGCCATCGCCGTCACTGTCGGCGTACCAGTCGAAGAGGGAGTCCGGATCGATGTCGAAGTCGATGTCGTCGGCCCAGCCGTTGCAGTTTTCGTCCACGTCGTCTTCGTCGCAGCGCTCGGTGGCGTCGGGGTTGATGTCGGGATCGCCGTCGTCGCAATCTCCGTCGTGGGTGGTGTAGCCGGACGGTTCGTCGCAGAGCTCGACGGACTCGTCGTCATCGCCAAAGCCGTCTCCGTCCGAGTCCGGGTACCAGGTGGACGTGGTGCTCGAGTCTACGTCGGGATCGTCGTTGTCTGCCGTCCCCGAACAGTCCTCGTCGATGTCGTCGTCGTCGCAGACCTCGGTGGCGCCGGGATTGACGTTGGCGTCGTCGTCGTCGCAGTCGCCCAGGTCGGTCACTTGCCAGGAGCCGGTGGGCTCGCACAGGGCTCGTCCTACCGCGTCGTCTGCTGCGTAGCCGTCGCCATCTTCGTCCTGGTAGTACCAGGTCTGGGAGGACTCGAGCACGCTGGGATCATCGTCGTCGGCCAGGTCGTTGCAGTTTTCGTCGACGTCGTCGTCGTCGCAGACCTCGGTGGCCCCTGGGTTGATGTCGGGGTTGTCGTCGTCGCAGTCCCCTGTCAGCAAGGTCCAGCCGTCTCCGTCTGGGTCGGGGAAGGATGTGTCTTCGGTCTTCTCCTCGCAGGCGGCCAGAGCGAGGATGGCGACGAGCAGCACCCCTGTCCGTGTTGGCGTTTTCGGGTGTGGGTGGCACGGCATGGGTTCTCCTCCGCGAGACCGCGGGCGTCCGCGCCAAACAGTCTACGTCCGAATGTGTTGGTTTCAAAGCGTTCCTGCGTGACCGCTGTCGGTTTCCCTTTCACTTTTTTCGAGCCGCGGTGTCAAAGGAACCAGAGGAGAGAGACCATGATCGCAGTCCTGCTCGCCGCCTTGCTCTCGGTCCCGGCCCTGGCCGGCCCCAACCAGCTCTTCCTCCAC
>CAZVHW010000737.1:0-3279 GCA_964626835.1 uncultured Enterobacterales bacterium | reverse complement strand
TCGAGCTCGAGTTCCTGCCCTTGGACACCCTGAAGAGCATCGTCTCCGAAGACGGCAAGGTGACCTTCCAGTTCGACTTTGGCGACCAGAGCGAGCGCGAGATCCAGCTTCCCGACAGCACCCAGAAGGTGCTCGACTCCCGCCACCGCAGCGACAAGTTCCTGGTCGATCGCAAGAACCGGGTGCGTGAGGAAGAGAACGATGGCAAGAAGCTGAAGCTAAAGAACGAGCTGCAGCTCAGCGTGGGCGAGAACGGCATCACGGGCGTGCGCGAGGGCGACATCGCCGTGCACCACTGGTTGCTGGGTTGGGTGAACATCGACCTCGCCTCCGAACGCAACGAAGGAAAGATCGCTACGGGAGAGAAAGAGCGTCCGGTGCTTCAGACCGACTCGAACGGCAACCCGGTGGTAGTGGATGGGCACTACCAGCCCCAGCGCTACGACGACTGGGTCGTCATCACCGTCAAGGGTCGCCGCATCCCTGTAGGCATCCCGCCCCTCGAGAGCGAGTGAGAAGCACTCCCAAGCGGGCCCAAAGCCGTGGTATCTTGCTCCTCCGGAACTGGAGGAACCATGAACGCACGTCTGCTGTACCTCGCCCTGGGTCTCGCCGTCATCGGCTGTGGTGAACCGGACGATCCCAAGCCCAAAGACACCTCGCCTCCCGACACCACGCCGGACGATACCGGGCCGGAGACCACCTACGAGGACCAGGACAACGACGGCTACTACAACGACGTGGACTGCGACGACAACAACTACCAGGTCCACCCCGATGCCGAAGAGTGGTGCGACGAGGTCGACAACGACTGCGACGAAGAGGTCGATGAAGACTTCGATGCCGACGGTGACGGCCACTACAACGAAGTGGCCTGCGACTACGGCGACGACTGCGACGACACCGACGCGCAGACCTACCTCGGCGCGGAAGAGATCCCGTACGACGGCACGGATCAGGACTGCGACGGCGCCGACCTCGTGGATGTCGATGGCGACGGCTTCGACGCCGAGGAAGCGGGGGGCAACGACTGCGACGACTCGAGCGCAGAGGTCAACCCTGGCGCCAAGGAAATCCCCTTCGATGGGCTGGACAACGACTGCCAGGACGGCGACTCGGCCGATGCCGACGGCGACGGCTACCACGACCAGGACTACGGCGGCGAGGACTGCGACGACAGCGATCCCTCCATCCACCCTGGCGTCTGGGACTGGTGGAACGACGGCACGGATGCCGACTGCAGCGGCGACGACGTGGGCGACTACTTCTCCCTCGACGACGCCGAGATCACCTTCGACGGCGTGTACAGCTCCGCAGGCACCGGAGGCTACTACTACGACCTGCTGGGCTACGGTATCGACGCCTGCGACATCGACGAGGACGGGCTGGACGACATCATCATGGGTGCTCCCTTCGCCTCCACCTACAACGGCCAGGTTGGCATCTGGTATGGCAACGGCGCCGACCTCTGGGTGGGCGGCATGCTCCTCGAGGACGCCGACACCTTGATCACCGGCGATGGCTACGACTTCATCGGCTTCGACGTGGCCTGCACCGACATCGACGGTGATGGGCACATGGATCTGGTCGTGGACCGCGGCGAGATCGACTACAGCACCTACCAGACCGACTTCGGCCTGCTCATCTACTACGGCGACGGCAGCTCGTTCGATCCCGCGATGGACGACGACGAGGCCGACGTCGAACTCACCCTCGAGATGGGTGTTCCGTCAGACAAACCCACGGTTTACTCCAACACCTGGAACGTGGGCGACCTCGATGGCGACGGCGCCTCCGAGATGGTCATCACCTGGTCCTCCGACAAGGTCTACACCGAGGCCGATCTGCTGGTGGTACCCGGAGGTCGCTACGAGACCGATCTCGAGCTCGACGAGGAGATCGAGATCTGGGGCATGGGCAGCCAGACCTGGTCCCTGGCCACCGCTCGCGTGCTGCAGGACATCGATGGCGACGGCCTGCTCGACCTCTTCGTTGGGGAGGCGTACTACTCCGAGGATACCGGGGACACCGGCTACAGCACCGAAGGTCAGGCCATGCTGGTCAGCGATCTGAGCGACATGCTCGAAAACGACCTGTCCACCGCGGCCTACGCCACCATCTCCGGCCTGGAGCCCCACGCGCTGTTCGGCTATGACGCGGCCGTGGGTGACTTCGACGGTGACGGTTTGCAGGACGGGCTCGTCAGCGCGGTGTACGACGAGTCGGGTGCCGACAATGGCGGCGGGGTGTATGCGTTCCACGACGTGGTCGGGCTGTTCTCGCCTGGGGGCAGCTTCTCAACGGACGACGCCGATGGCCATGTCTACGGCACCTACGACGACGGCACGCTCGGTCTACAGCTCGAAGCGGCTGGTGACGTCAACATGGACGGCTATGCCGACGTGCTCGCGTCCGAACCCCTCGGCGGCACCTTCGACCGCGGCCGGGTCTACCTGCTCTCTGGCGAACTGCTCACGGGCGATCTCGAGGTCGAGGCCGCTTCGCTGATGGGCTTCCAAGGCAGCGACTCTGACAACCAGTTCGCGACGGACATCCTGTCCGGTGTGGACTTCGACGGTGACGACGTGCCCGACATCGCCATCTCGGCCTTGGGCTGGGACGACACCGACAGCGGCGACATCCACGCCGGGCGGGTCATCGTGTACCTGTCGAGCGATTGGCTGGCCGAAGACTAGATCCGCGCCTTCGCACGCAGAGCCCCAACAAACCCCACAACCCTGCCCAGCTGAGGGTGCAGCGCCCGCCAACGCTCGCGCAGCCCACCTCGGGCTCGCCGAGCCCCGTGTCGACCGTGCGCTCGCTCAGGTAGGCGCAAGCGTCTTCCTCGTCGGTCTCGCCGTCGCAGTCGTTGTCGACCTCGTCGCAGTCCTCGCTGGCTTCCGGATAGGCCCACGGATCGGCGTCGTCGCAGTCACCTTCGTCCTCGCTCCAGCCATCGCCGTCGTCGTCGAAGGACTCGCTGCCTTCGTCCAGCAGGCCGTCGCAGTCGTCGTCGACCCCTTCGACGGCCTCTTCCGCGCCCGGGTGGACGTTCGCGTCGGCGTCGTCGCAGTCGCCCTCGCACTCGCTCAGGCCGTCGCCGTCATCGTCGTAGCGATCCGTGTCTTCGTCCACGGTGCCATCGCAGTCCTCGTCCACGTTGTCGATGGTCTCGGTTGCTTCCGGGTGGACCGTCTCGTCCGCATCGTCGCAGTCGCCCTGTGACGTGTCCCAACCGTCGCCATCTACGTCCGTTCGGGTATCCGCATCCTCGTCAAC
>CAZVHW010000736.1:0-3288 GCA_964626835.1 uncultured Enterobacterales bacterium | reverse complement strand
AGGACTCCGGCGACGTAGAGTTCAAGTACTCGTCCCTGCAGTTCAATGCCAGCAACGGCTGGAACGCGGCGGCCTACGTGGCGATCATGGACGAGCGGGTCGACTGCAAGGAGTTGGGCAGCTGGTCCATGGATCCGGCAGAGTCTGCCACCACCGCCAACATGACCTGGACCATCGAAAAGACCACCTGCCCCGGACGCGATGCCGGCCGCGAGCTCCGTCTCCAGATGAGCATCCTGAACGACGGGTCGTTCAAGGTGAAGATGCGCTAGCTGACCAACGCGCCTCGATGGCCTCGGCGGTCTTGACGCCATCGACCGCGGCACTCACGATGCCTCCGCCCCATCCGGCGCCCTCACCCACGGGGTAGGCGCCCTTCAACCCCAACGCCATTCGGTCGGTCCCTCTCTGGAAGCGGATCGGAGAAGCCGTTCGCGTCTCCGGAGCAATCAGCACGGCCTCGGCACCCGCGAAGCCGGGTAGCTGCCTCTCGAAGGCTTGGATGGCAGCCTTCATGGCCTCCAGCACCGACCCTGGCAGCAGATCTCTCAGGTCGCAGGGCTGCACGCCGAGGGGATGGCTCGTGCGGAGAGATTCCGTCGAGGGCTGGTCGGCAAGAAAATCCTGCACGCGCTGTGCTGGCGCCTTGAAGGCCCCACCCCCGATCTCCCAGGCGCGACGCTCGATCTGGTCTCGAAATGCGAAACCCGCGAGAACGCCGTCACCTTGGTAGTCTTCGGGTCCGACGGGGACCACGATGGCTGCATTGGACCAGCGAGAGTTGCGCTGACTCGAGCTCATGCCGTTGACAACCACCCGACCCGGCCGCTCGCTGGCGGGGATAACGAGGCCGCCTGGGCACATGCAGAACGTATAGCCTTGCCTCCCCTCGCCCCTCCGCGGCGCGACGAGACGATAGCTGGCCGCTGGTAGCCCGGCCGCCCAGGCCCCCAGGCGTCCACGATCCACGACAGCCCGAGGGTGCTCGATTCGCGCACCGATGGCGAAGGGCCGAGGTTCGGCCCAAAGACCCGCTTCGAGGAAACACCGCGCACTGTCCGCCGCTGCCTGCCCTGTCGCCAGGACAACCGGCTGCCCCGTGATCTCCTCGCCGCTCGCCAGGCGAACTCCCACGCAACGCCCATCATCCACCAGCAAGCCGACGACGCGCGCTCGGAAACGGATCTCGGCTTCGAGTTGGATGAGACGCTCCCGCAGATCCACCAAGATGGCCCGCAGCCGATCGGTGCCCAGGTGGGGGTGCGCCTGAAAACGGATCTCGGGGCTGGCGCCGGCGAGCACCAAGCGATCGAGCACGTAGCCAACTCGCCCGTCCTTGAGACGACTGAAGAGCTTGCCGTCGCTAAACGTCCCAGCGCCTCCCTCCCCAAAGGCCACGTTGCTCTCGGGATCGAGCTCCGCACGAGACCAGTACCGAGCCACGCTGCTCTTGCGCCGTTCGACCTCGTCTCCACGTTCGAGCAGCATGGGCCGGGCACCGGCTTCCGCTAGGCGTAGTGCAGCGAAGAGGCCAGCGGGTCCTGCACCCACGACCAAGGGCCTGCGTTCTCTTGGCCAGGGGCGGCGCTGGATGCGCCACACCCCTGGCAGAGCCGCACGCTGGGCATCGCGTTTGGTGAAGCTGCGCACCCCGGCCCGCCCCAACGCCAACACTCGCTGCTCGTCCTCGGGGTCTTCGAGCAGCACACGCAGGTTGGCCTGCCAGCTTGGTGGTCGGCGACGAGCGTCGAGGGAGAGACGCACCAAGCGCACCTCGGCCAAGGCGGCGGTGGACAGCTCTAGATGCCGCGCGACCACTGGGGCCGGATCGCCGTCGGGACGCTCGAGCCGTATGCCTGTGACGAGCAGGGCCAGGTCTGCCTCCCGGTACCGTATGCGCGTGCGGTTCGCCCCCCCTGTATCCCGGCCTGACGCGACACCCGGATGTCATCAAACGGCCTCTTGGCAGGCGCGGCCTCCATGATATAGGGCGGCTCCTTCCCGGCCGTTGCCGGACCCACCACCACCAGGAGCCAGTCATGGCCATTCGTGTTGCCATCAACGGTTTCGGTCGCATCGGCCGGGCCTTCTTCCGAATCGCCTGGAACGACGCCGAGATCGAGATCGTCCACATCAACGACCTCGCCACCGACGCGATGCTCGCCCACCTCCTCGTCCACGACTCCGTCCAGGGCCGCTGGGCCCACGAGGTCAGCACCAACGACGACGGAATGGTGGTCGACGGTCAGATCATCACCACCAGCGTCGAGCGCGACCCCACCAAGCTCCCCTGGGCTGACAAGCAGGTGGACGTGGTCCTCGAGGCCACGGGAGTCTTCCGCACCCGCGACAAGGCAGCCATGCATCTGCATGCGGGCGCCAAGAAAGTGCTCATCTCGGCCCCTGCCAAGGGCGCGCCGGACGCCACCATCGTGGTGGGTGTCAACGACGATGTCCTCCAGGACAGCCACTGCATCGTCTCGAACGCCTCTTGCACCACCAACTGTCTGGCACCCATCGCCAAGGTCCTCGACGACGTCTTCGGTATCGAAGCGGGCCTGATGACCACCATCCACAGCTACACCATGGACCAGAACCTGCTCGATGCACCCCATGCCGGTGGTGACTTCCGACGCGCACGTGCCGCGGCCCTCAACATGGTCCCCACCACCACCGGCGCCGCCAAGGCGGTGGCTCTGGTGCTCCCCCAGCTCGCTGGCAAGATGGACGGCATGGCCATGCGCGTGCCTACCCCCCACGTCTCCCTGGTGGATCTGTTCGTGAAGACGGTCAAGCCGGTAACAGCGGAAGCCATCAACGCCGCGCTCACCGAAGCCGCCCATGGTGAGCTGAAGGGCATCCTGGCCGTCACCACCGCGCCCGTCGTCAGCGGCGACATGGTGGGCAACCCCGCGTCCTCCATCGCCGACCTCTCCTGGACCACGGTCACCGGCACGCACACCGCCAAGCTCATGTCGTGGTACGACAACGAGTGGGGCTACGCGAACCGCCTGGTGGACCTCTCCCGCTTGGTGTCGGGGCTGGAGCGCCGCTGATGAGCCGTCCTCTGCCAACCTTGGCCGAACTCCGTATCGAGGCGGGTACGCCCGTGCTGGTGCGTGTGGACTTCAACGTCCCGCTCGACGACGGCGAAGTCGCCGACGACACACGCATCCGCGCCGCGCTGCCCACCATCGAGCACCTCCGCGAACGCGGTGCCAAGGTGGTGCTCTGCAGCCACCTCGGTCGCCCCCGCGGCAAGCGCAACGAAGCCTACTCCCTCGAGCC
>CAZVHW010000735.1:0-3294 GCA_964626835.1 uncultured Enterobacterales bacterium | reverse complement strand
CCTCCGTTGGCCTGGGCCAGGGCCAGGAAGGCGGGGTAGGCTAGCGTTACAAGGTCCCGGATCTGCTCGCGGGGGGCCGCGAAGCTCACCACCAGGACCTCCTGGCTGGACTCGAGCGCGGCGGCGCCTTCCTTTCCGAGGCCGTCCGCCAGGGAACCGAGAAGATCGAGGTCCGGAAGACCGAAGTCCTGCGCGGACGCCAGGCCCATGGACCGCGATGGTTCGGAAGCGGCCCTCGGCAAGCGCCTGCGGCTGGGAATGTCGGTCAGCGCCTGTTCCAAGGAGTCGAGACGTTCCTGTTCGCAGGTGGTGGGACAGTACAGGGCGAGGGCAAAACGTGCGTCAGGGACCCATGAGGGGGGAACGGCTTGGGCGGCTGCAACGAGGGCGAGGAAGAGTGGAGACATCATGATCGTCCGTGGACTGGAGCGTCGTGGCGGGGTGGTGGGACCGAGGTGGCGTCTGGCGGGAGACAACGCGCGCGTTGCGCGCGGGATTCGACGATGAAGGTCGAGTTTGTATTCGATGGGCTTGACCTTGTCGCTGCTTTCTCGGCTCGTTGGCTGCGGGGTGGGGGGCTCGGCTGATACGATGCAGCCTTCCCGCTCTCCTCACGGAGTGATCATGCACCCCCTGTTCCTGGTCTCGGCGCTGCTGGCAGCCCCTGCGTCCGCCCAGGACGTGCTGGTGCCCGAGTTCACGCCTGCCATCCAGGATGACTTCACGCTGGCCTACATGTTCTACTCCCTGGTGGTGGACGAGCTGAGGGACCGGAGTGTCTCCGTGGTCGACGGGGACAGCCTGCGCAGCATGGCCGGCTCGGACGCGGAAGCCTGTGGCGAATCCATCACCTGCCCCTCGGCGCTCTGGGACTACTACCCCGACGCGACCATCGCGCTGGTCGGTGTGGTCGGGCTCTACAACGCGGGGACCGCCCAGGAGTCCATCGAGATCCGAGTGGAGTTCTTCGAGCGCAACGGCTTCCAACCCCTCAAGACCGTCGAGCGCACCATGATTCCCGGGCAGGAAGCGGACTTCGCCGTGGCGTTGGCCCGAGCCACCTCCGTCTTGGCCGAACGCCTGACACCCGAACCGCCCCCTCCGGAACCCACCACTGCGCAAACGGCCGGCGACTCGCAGGAAGCTGGCTTGGGCGGGCTCCTGTCGCGTTTTCGGCGCACCAAGCCCGAGGAAGAGGAAGCACCGGCCGAGCTACACGGCGAAGACACGCTCTACAAGTCTTACTACGACGTCGAAGAAGAGCAGCCCGAACGCGGGCGCAAGGAACGCGAGCCCAAGAAGCGCGAACCCCGAAACACCGTCAGCACCCGACCGCCACGCGAGCGTGCCTCGTCCGCGGGCGGCGATCACCAGCTCTTGCACGCACAGGCCTTCGTCGGGCTCGCCTTTGGCGACGTGGGCCGTAGCTACGACGTGCGCATTTCGGTGATGGGCAGCACCTCCAGCCCCCTCGGCCGCTACGAGCACGACGCGTTCACGAAGGGCGTGGGGGCGACGTTTGGCGTGGGGCTCGAAGCCTCCCCCTGGCCTTGGGCGCGGGCGGGCTTGCGCTTGGGGCTGGTGACGGGCCGCAAGCAGCTGAGCTCGGGCTACGAGCTCTGGTCTGGCGGAGAACTCACCACCTCGGACGTGCAAGAGTACAAGCCCGCGGCGGCGATGCGAGCGCTCATCGAGCCGCGTGTCGCCATCATGCCCGTGGAGCTTGCGGGCATCCGCCCCATGGCCGTCGCCTTCTTCGATTTCCGGCGCTACGACTCCTACGAGGTCCAGGATCTCACCTCTCTGGACTTCCCGAACAGGGCCGGGGGATGGATGCTGGGTCCGGGCTTGGGACTCGGTGCGCGCTACGATCTGGGGAGTGGTCGAGCGCTGCAGGTCGAGGTGGACCACACGTGGAGGATTGGCTCGAACGCCACGCACCACGTGATGCAGGGCTTGATCACCGAAGTGCCGGACGTTCCGGATACCGCCAGGGGGAACACCACGATCTCGGTGGGGTTCACGCAGGGGTTCTTGTAGTCCCTATGGCGCGAAGCCCGTGGTGTGGCTCCCGTCGCTGTACACCCACACCCTCTGGTCCACGTCCACGCCGCTGATGACGACCGGATCTTCCTGATAGGGGAAGTACACCGTCACGCTGTCCACGGTCGTGCTGGCACCCAGCCCGAAGTGCTGGGTCTGGGAATCCTGGCTCGTCGTGCCGCTGCCACCGCTGACCATGCGGAGCTGTGAATCGCCACCGGCATCTACCTGGACAACGGCACCGAGCGCAGAGGTGTTGCCCTCCACACCCACCGCTCGCACTTGCAGCCAGTGGTTGTCGTAGCTGCCGTCGTTGCGGAACATGTCGTAGGCCACCAGGTCCACGTCGCCGTCGTTGTCCCAGTCCGAGGCGGCGGCGCCCCAGCCGTTCTGGACCACCAGTCCACTCTCCCAGTTTTGCAGCTCGAACACACCGGTGCCGTCGTTGAGGTAGAAGTCGCTGTCGCGATCCGAGTAGACGTTGGTGATGAACAGGTCGAGGTCGCCATCGTTGTCTGCGTCGAACAACACGGGGTTGGAGTGGGTCTCGCGGTAGTAGATCCCGCGGGCGTCCGCTTCGTCCTCGAAGTTGCCGGTGCCATCGTTGATCAGCACCATCGTGCGATTCGAGAAGTGGTAGTAGAAGGGGTGCGCGAGGTTGGCGTGCACCATGTCGAAGTCGCCGTCGTTGTCGATGTCTCCAAACACCGAGCCGATGGTGTGACCGTAGGCTCCGCTCACGGCCGCGCCCTGAGTGCCGTTGTCGGAAGCGATCTGGTCCAGGGAACCGTCTCCGAGGTTGTCGTAGAAGAAGTTGCGATCCAGGCGGTAGTTGGACACGAAGATGTCCACGTCTCCGTCGATGTCGTAGTCGCCCGGAGTGACGCCCCGGCCCGCTTGGTTGCTGGTCTCGATGTCGACCTCTTCGCTGGCGTCGGTGAAGGTGCCATCGCCGTTGTTGTGGAACAGGCGGTCGTCGTAGTTTTGGTAGTAGTCGTAGCTGGACGAGCACTCGTAGTTGGCCAGGTACAGGTCCAAGAGCCCGTCGCCGTCGTAGTCGGCCCAGCCGGAACCTTCCGTGGGGCTGTGCTCGTCGACCCCGTCGCCGTTGCAGTCGCGGGAGCTCTGGGTGTCGTCGATGCCGCTCTCGGCCCAGACATCCGTGAACGTGCCGTCGCAGTTGCTGTGCAGCAGGACCTCGCCGGAGCTGTAGCTGCCACCCTGGCCGAAGTAGTCCAGGCAGCCGTCGCC
>CAZVHW010000734.1:0-3345 GCA_964626835.1 uncultured Enterobacterales bacterium | reverse complement strand
CCGCGAGGGTGGTCGTACCGTCGGCGCTGGCGTCGTCGCCGAAGTCATCGAGTAGTTCGAAAAAGCTCTCGACGGACTTTCCACGTCCTTGCCGCCATGGCGAGGGCGTGGTAGTAGGGGGCCGCTTTTCTGACGTCTCCCTGCAAGCAGCGTGCCTAAGTGTCAGAGTGGCCCATTTCAGCTTGGCGGAACCCCCCTGAACGCCAGGCCCGGACGGAGCGGAAGACCGGATAATGACCAACCAGCGCTACATCACGCTGACCTTCCTGGTGGCCGCCATCATCATCGGCGTCACCACCAGGAGCGCTGTGGTCGAAGCCTTCGCCATCGGCGGCTGGGCCGATCCGCTGCTCTTCAACGTCCTCCAGGTCAGCGTGATTCTCGCCATCGCGACCGGCTTCGTGAGTTTCTTCGTCTTTCTTCGCAACCAGAAGGCCGTGTCTTTCGTGGACGAAGTCGTCGTCGAGATGCGCAAGATCTTCTGGCCTGACCGCGAGGAGACCGTCAACTCCACCACCATCGTCATCATCTCCTGCTTCATCATCGCAGGTTCCCTGGCCACCTTCGACTTCGTCTGGGCCAAGGTCACCGGCGTCTTCCTCTTCTCTTGAGGAAAACGAGCATCCACGCCACGAGCAGGGCACCCACCGGCTGAGCGAATCAGGAGTTTCAAGCACCATGGCCATGCGCTGGTACGTCGTCCATACCTACTCAGGATACGAGAACACCGCCAAGAAGGCGCTCGAGGAACGCATCACGTCCCTCGGCTTCAACGAGCAGATCATCGAGGTGCTCGTGCCAACCGAGCAGGTGGTCGAGGTTCGCGGTGGACAGAAGCGCGTCATCACGCGCAAGTTCCTACCTGGCTACCTCCTCGTCCGCATGGAGCTCGACGACCAGAGCTGGCACATCGTCAAGAACACCCCGAAGATCACCGGGTTCGTCGGCAACATGCGCAACCCTCCGCCGGTCCCTGACGAAGAGGTCGAGCGCATCACGTCGCGGATGTCCGACGGCGAGTCCGAACCCAAACCCGTCATGCACTTCGAGCGCGGTGAAGAAGTCCGTGTAAACGACGGCCCATTCGCCACCATGAAGGGCACCGTCGAAGAAGCCAACCCAGCGCGCAGCAAGCTGCGCGTCATGGTCAGCATCTTCGGCCGTCCCACCGCTGTCGAGCTCGACTACTCCCAAGTCGAGAAGGCCGGCTAGTCGCTGGCGCCAAGCGGCGCCCAACGTTGCCAGGAGGCAATCATGGGAAAGAAGGTACTTCAGGAGATCAAACTCCAGATCCCGGCTGGTAGGGCTACACCGTCCCCCCCCGTGGGTCCCGCCCTCGGTCAGGCCGGCGTGAACATCCCGATGTTCTGCAAGGAGTTCAACTCCCGCACCCACGTCCAGGCGGCAGAGGGCTTCACCATTCCCGTGGTGATCACCGTCTACGCCGACCGGTCCTACAGCTTCATCACCAAGACTCCCCCGGCTTCCGACCTCCTGCGGCGTGCCGCCGGCGTCGAGAAAGGGTCCGGTGAACCCAACAAGGAAAAGGTGGGTCGTGTCACCAGCGACCAGGTCCGCGAGATCGCCCAGATCAAGATGCCTGACCTGAACACCAACACTGTCGAGGCGGCCATGCGAATCGTCGAAGGAACCGCGCGTTCCATGGGCATCGTAGTTCATTGAACCCACACGCGTAGGTGGGGAAGGGCAGGCCGTCGCCCAGTGACCCCGCCTCGCACGGGAGCTCCGCGCGCCTTGGGCTCGTGTCGTTTCCGGAGGAGTGAGAGTGTCCAGAAGAAGCAAGAGGTGGCGTGCCGCCAGGGAGCTAGTGGACTCCGAGGCTCGCTATACCCTCGACGAGGCCTTTGGCCTCGTAAGAAAGATATCGACCGCTCGTTTCAACGAGTCAGTCGAGCTCTCCGTGAGGCTGGGTGTCGACCCGCGTCACGCGGATCAGATGATCCGCGGAGCGGTCAGCCTGCCCCACGGCACCGGCAAGACGGTGCGAGTCGTGGTCTTCGCCATGGGCGAAGCTGCAGCCGCAGCGGAAGAAGCCGGAGCCGACTTCGTCGGAGCGGATGACCTCGTCCAGAAGATCCAGAAGGAAAGCTGGCTCGACTTCGACAAGGCGGTCGCGACACCCAACATGATGCCCAAGGTCGGGCGCCTCGGACGAATCCTCGGTCCGCGTGGCATGATGCCCAACCCCAAGGTTGGCACCGTCGTCCCCGCAGATCGCGTCGCCGAGACGGTTCGCGAGCTGAAGGCTGGCAAGATCGAGTTCCGCGTCGAAAAAGCGGGAATCATCCATACCTCCGTGGGCAAGGCGTCCATGTCGGACGATCAACTCAAGGCCAACATCGGCACCTTGGTGCAGACGCTCATGCGATTGAAGCCCGCGTCAGCCAAGGGTACCTACGTTCGGGGTGCGGCCATCACGTCCACCATGGGCGTCGGTGTCCGCTTGGACGTGGCCGATCTCATCCGCGCTAGCGAAGGCTTCTAGGAGGCAACATGGACCGTCAAGGCAAGCACGAGTTCGTAGCGTCCTTCCGCGAGCAGATCCACGGAGCCCCCTTCGTGGTCGTCGCTGGCTACGTGGGGACGCCCGTAAACACCTCCAACAAGATGCGCCGCAACCTCGAAGAAGATGGGGTCCAGGTACGCATCGTCAAGAACACCCTGGCCAGGCTCGCCCTGGAAGGCACGGGCCGCGAAGACCTGACGCCTTTCTTCACCGGCATGACCCTCGTGGCGCTGTCCAACGAGGATCCGATCCAGAGCGCCAAGGCCCTCAAGGATGCGTTTGGCGAGGTCAAGACGATCCAGGTCCGCGCCGGGCACTTCGAAGGTGAACTGCTCGACGCCGCTGGCGTCACCGCGGTCGCCGCCCTGCCCAGCCGCGAGGAGCTCTTCGTTCAGCTGCTGCGCACCATCCAGGAACCTGCCCGCCGTGTACTCGGCGTGCTTCAGGCCCCGGCGCGCGATCTGCTGTACCTGCTCAAGAACTACGAGAACAAGCTCTCCGAGGACGAGGGCGAATAGCCCAGAACCCTCGCCACCCCATTTTCCGAATCTTTCCGCAATTTTTTCAAGGAGACGAAGCAATGTCTGTCAGCCAAACCGATGTGGTCGAATACATCAAGAACCTCAAGCTCTCCGAGGTCAAGTCCCTCATCACCGTCCTCGAGGACGAGTTGGGTGTCGAAGCCAACGCGCCCATGATGGCGATGGCAGCCCCTGGTGCCGCCGCCGCCGTCGAAGAAGTCGAGGAGCAGGTCGAGTTCGACGTCATCCTCCAGGACTTCGGTGCGCAGAAGATCAAGGTCATCAAGGCCGTCCGCG
>CAZVHW010000733.1:0-3359 GCA_964626835.1 uncultured Enterobacterales bacterium | reverse complement strand
CGAGGTACGCGGCATACTCCATGGTCTTCAGCTCCTTGCCCCGTTGGGGGCGGTAGATTGGGTGGGGTCGGTGGGTAGCGGAGCGGCTTCGGTGGAATCCTGGCTCAGCCGAGGTTCACCAGACCCGTTGTCCTCGGTTTTCTTGCCCTCGGCCTTTGGGCGACGGGGGCGCACGTTGAATCGGTTCATCGCCGAGGTGAGGCCGTCCGCCAGCACGGCTTCGACCGCATCGGCGGCGGCGTCCACTAGCTCGGACAGCACCTGCCGTTCTTCGTCGCTCCAGCGGCCCAACACGTAGTCGGCGGAATCCCACTGGGGGGGAGGGCGGGAGATGCCCACCCGCACACGGGCGAACCCTGCACCCAGGTGAGCGTGCAGATCGCGCAGCCCGTTGTGGCCTCCGTGGCCGCCGCCACGCTTTACGCGCACGGTACCGAGAGGGAGATCCAGGTCGTCGTGTACGACGAGCACCCGTTCCACGGGGATCTTGTAGAAGCGCTGTAGAGCGCCAGCGGGCCCGCCCGAGCGGTTCATGAAGGCCTGCGGCTGTGCCAGCAGCACGGCTGTTCCAGCGATGTCTCCCCGCGCGGTGGTTGCGCCGAGCTGGGCCTTGCCCAGGGAGAGGCGATACCGGCGAGCCACCTCGTCGACGACGAGGAACCCGACGTTGTGTCGAGTGTCCTCGTACTGCCCACCGGGGTTGCCCAGACCGACCACAAACCACATCGCGGATTCCTCGCGCTAGTCCTCGGCGGAGGCTTCGCCATCGGCGCCTTCGGCGTCCTCGGCTTCCTCGCCTTCTTCTTCTTCTTCTTCTTCCTCGTGGCGCTTGCCGAGCACGGTCACCACGTTGAAGTTTCCTTCGCACAAGATGGTAGCGGAGGGCGGCACCTCGATCTCCGCGACAGCGATGAAGTCACCCACGTTGAGCGGGGTGACGTCCACCTGCAGAGATACTGGAATGTCGCCGGGCAGACACAGAACCTCGAGCGAGCGCCGCAGCATGTTGAGCGTTCCGCCCAGCCGGGTGCCTTCAGCGCGGCCCATTGGCTCGATCCTGACATTGACCACCAGGGGCTTGTCCGCCAAGACCTCGTAGAAGTCGATGTGACGCAGGACACGGCTCACGGGGTGTCGCTGGAAGTCCTTGATGATGCAAACGCGGGTCTGCCCGTCGAGGCTGAGCTCGAACAGCATGTTGCGGTTGCCTTCACGGCGCAGTGTGAGCTCGAACTCGTCGGGGTCCAACGAGAAGAGCGTGGGCACGGTGCCGTCACGGTACAACACCGCGGGAACCCTGCCAGAGCGGCGCAGCTTGCGGGCGCCACCCTTGCCGGTGGCGGTGCGGGGCTCGACGGCGAGCTTGGTGGCCTGCATCATTCCTCCTGACGCACAGTCAATACGCTGGCTGCGCGCGTCCAAGGCGAGGTGGCCGCCGGGCCCGAACGTGCGAAAGAGCACGTCCACCTGGCGCCACGTCTCGGACTTTGGACCCCGGAGGGCCAACGCAGCTTGCGGGTCGGTCACGGTTGTAGTGCGGGCAGCAGCCCGCGAGGGCGCGCCATCTATTCCTGGCGCCGAAGGGTGTCAAGCGCCCAACCGAGAGGTCTCGGCTAGACGAACAGGCGGCTCACCGAGTCCTGGTAGTGGATCGCCCGCATGGCCTCGCCAAACAGCTCGGCGACGCTGACGACCTGGATCTTGCCGCAGCCACGCGCTTCTACGCTTAGAGGTATCGTATCGCCCACAATCATTCGTTCGAGCTGGCTCTCGCGGATGCGCGTGATGGCCGGTCCGGAGAAGACGGGGTGGGTACAGCAGGCGATGATGCTGGTCGCCCCCGCCTCGTGCAGGGCCTTGGCACCGTTGCAGAGGGTCCCGGCCGTGTCCACCATGTCGTCGAGGATGATGCAGTGCTTGTCCTTGACCTCTCCGACCACGTGCATGACCTCGGCCACGTTGGGGCCACTGCGACGTTTGTCGATGATGGCCAGATCGGCCTGGAGGGCCTTGGCGTACGAGCGAGCACGCTCCGCCCCCCCGGCGTCGGGGGAGACGATGACCCTGGACTGCCCGATGGTCTCCCGAGCCAGGAAGTCCACCAGCTTCGGCTTGGCGTACAGGTTGTCGACGGGCATGTCGAAGAAGCCCTGGATCTGCCCCGCATGAAGGTCCATGGTGAGGACCCGCTGGACACCGGAGGCATGGAGTAGATCAGCGCACAGCTTGGCCGAGATGGGCGCCCGGGGAGCTACCTTGCGGTCCTGCCTCGCATAGCCGTAGTACGGCATGACCGCCGTGATGCGGCCGGCACTGGAGCGCTTGCAGGCATCGGCCATGATGAGCAACTCCATCAGGTGGTCGTTTGCCGGAGCGCAGGTGGGCTGCACCAGGTAGACGTCGCGCCCCCGGACGTTCTCGTGGATCTCCACGTTGATCTCGCCGTCGGAAAACCGACTGATGCGAGCTCGGCCCAAGGAGACGCCGAGATAGGCGGCGATCTTCTCGGCGATGACGGGGTTGCCGTTTCCGGCCAGAATCTTCAGCTCACCGTACATGTGGAGCCTCCGGGAGGCGTCGGGCGGTGTTCGAGGAAGTTGGGGCGGCAGGATTCGAACCTACGAATGTCGGGACCAAAACCCGATGACTTGCCACTTGTCGACGCCCCAGGAGAACCTGGCGAAGCGCTACATACAAGCCGCCGGGCAGGACCGCAAGTGCGTTCTCATGGCTGCTGGCCTACCAGCGCGGCGTAGCGCTCGTGCTCGGCGAGCAGCTCGAGATCCGGCTCCGCCCGCAGCCGGTCCGCGACCCCAGCGCCACCGATCTCTGCGGCCCTCTCGAGGAGAGCGACGGCCTGTTCGGGCTCGGTCGCCGCCAGCATGGTCGAGAGAACGATGCACGACTCCACGATGCACGACGTAGCTTGATCGCCGTGGCAGCCGGCGAGCACGCCTCTGGCGAGCTCAACCGCGCGGGCCTCCGCACCCTCGGCCCGAGCGCGACGCGCCAGATCCAGACCCGCGATGGCGGCGGTGATACCCCCGAGCCCAGCCACGTGCTCGAGCAAGCGGCCGCTTTCGACGCGCTCCCCGCGGGCCTCGAGCAGGCGGGAGAGGTTGAGCGCGGGAAACGGATCGTTCGGATCGAGGGCCATGGCCCTGCGGAAGGCCAGCTCGGCCGGCTGCTCCTCCCCATCGAGCGCGTGGAGCCTGCCGAGGTTGTTGTGCCAGGATGCCTGACCCTCGAAGGCTTGCTCGCAGGCACGGAAGCGACGCCGGGCGTCGGCGATGGCGCGCTGGCGCAGCGCCTCGATGCCGGCATCCAGGGCGCGCTCCAGGGCGAAGGTGCCCAGCATG
>CAZVHW010000732.1:0-3363 GCA_964626835.1 uncultured Enterobacterales bacterium | reverse complement strand
CCAAGGAGCGCGACGCACCCCCCTGGCCCACCGCACCATCGACGGCCTCGAGCACCTCGACAAGGTCATCTGCATCAGCCAGGATCCCATCGGCCGCACGCCGCGCTCGAACCCAGCCACCTACACCGGCGCGCTGGATGGTATCCGCCGCCTGTTCACCAGGCTGCCCGAGTCCGCGGCCCGCGGGTACAAGCCCGGCCGCTTCTCGTTCAACGTCCCGGGCGGCCGCTGCGAGACCTGCCAGGGGGCAGGCGTGCAGGTCCTCGAGATGCAGTTCCTGGCCGACGTGCACGTCCCCTGCGACGACTGCGGGGGCAAGCGCTTCAACCCGGAAACCCTCGAGATCCGCTATCGCGGCCGCACCATCACCGACGTGCTGGCCATGACGGTGCAGGAAGCCCTCGACTTCTTCCAACACCATCACGCCATCCGCCGGCCCCTGGCCGCACTCCACCAGGTGGGCCTCGGCTATGTCGCCCTGGGGCAGCCCTCGTCCACCCTGAGCGGCGGCGAGGCCCAACGCATCAAGCTCGCACGCGAGCTGCAACGCCCACCCACCGGTCGCACCCTCTATCTGCTCGACGAACCCACTACCGGCCTACACTTCGCCGACATCCAGCGACTCCTGGACGCCCTTCAGGCCCTCGTGACCGCGGGCAACACCGTCGTGGTCATCGAGCACAACACCGACGTCGTCAAGGTGGCGGACCATCTCGTCGACCTGGGCCCGGGCGGCGGGGACGAAGGTGGCCGGCTCGTCGGCCAGGGCTCCCCCGAACATCTCGCCACCCTCGACACTCCCACGGGCCAGGTTCTGGCCGGGCTCCCTGATCTGGCGAAGGTCTCGGCCCCGCTCCTCGCCGCCCAGCCAGCGGCCTCCTACCAGCCCGATCCCCACTTCCATCGTCCCCTCTCCCGCGACATCGTGGTTCGCGGTGCGCGCCGTCACAACCTGCAGGGCATCGACATCACCATTCCCAAGGGCAAGCTCACCGTGGTCACCGGCGTCTCGGGGTCGGGCAAGTCGTCTCTGGCATTGCACACCCTGTTCTCCGAGGGCCAGCGCCGCTACGTCGAGTCGCTCTCCACCTATGCCCGCCGCTTCCTGGGCCGACTCGACCGAGCTCCGGTCGATTCCATCGAAGGCCTCGCCCCCTCCATCGCCATCGAGCAGCGCCGCGCGGGCCACAACCCGCGCTCGACGGTGGCCACCGTCACCGAAATCTACGACCTCCTCCGCCTGTTCTGGGCCCGAGTCGGCCACCCCCACTGTCACCTCTGTGGGCGCCCAGTCCAGGGCTTCGACCCCTCCTCGGCTGCCCGCTGGCTGGTCCACCAAGCCCCGGGGAGGGGCCGCCTGCTCACACGGCTCCAGCCCGTGCGCGCACCCGCCGCCCGCCAGAAAGAGCTCCTTCGCGACGGCTTTGCTCGCCTCTGGGACGGCCAGGACGACGTCCCACTCGACACCCCAGCCGCTCGAACCCTCCTGCGCGACGGCGGCTTGCTCGTGCTCGATCGCCTCGACCCTCGAGACGCCCCCCCCGAGCGGATCGCCGACGCCATCCGGCAAGCCTACGGCTACGGTCACGACAAGGCGCTCTTCCAACCAATCCTCGGCCGCACCCTGCCCCTCTCCCTGCGGGCCGAGTGCCCCGAACACGGCGCCGTGCTTCCCGATCAGCCCAGTCCCCGCCACTTCTCCTTCAACAGCTGGGTAGGGGCCTGCACCCGCTGCGACGGGTTGGGAGAGGTCAACCCCAACCCCCTCGCTCCAGCCGGACGCGACGGCAAGCTCCCCTGCCCCGCCTGCCATGGCCAACGCCTGAAACCCCCGTACCTGGGCGTGCGCATCGCGGGGCTCAACATCGCAGAGCTCTGCGCCATGTCGGTCGAACAGGCCATTTCCTGGGTTGGCGACCTCCAGCTCACTTCCCGAGAACGCACCATCGTCGACCAGCTGCTGCCGGAGCTCGCATCGCGGCTCGGGTTCCTGCGCGACGTGGGCTTGGGATATCTCACCCTGGACCGGCGAGGTCACTCCCTCTCGGGGGGCGAGGCCCAGCGCATCCGCCTGGCCAGCCAGCTGGGCAGCCGCCTCACGGGTACGCTCTATGTCCTCGACGAGCCCACCATCGGCCTGCACCCGCGCGACGTCGGGCGCCTGCTCGACACGCTCGAGGGGCTGCGAGACCTTGGCAACACCGTGGTGCTCGTGGAGCACGACCTCGAGACCATCCGCCGGGCGGACTGGGTCCTCGACCTGGGCCCGGGCGCGGGCAGCGAGGGTGGGCAGCTCGTGGCACAGGGCACGCCATCGGCCATCGCCACTCACCCGGACAGCGCCACGGGGGCCTGGCTGTCGGGCAAGCGAGCGCTCCCCGCCCCAGCTTCACGACGCGCCGGCGGCCCTCCCATCGTCCTGCGCGGCGCTCGCGGGCACAACCTGCGCAAACTCGACGTCGCCTTCCCCACGGGGGCTCTCACAGTGGTCACCGGGGTGTCGGGCTCGGGCAAGAGCTCGCTGGTCATGGACACCTTGGCGCCACGTCTGAAGCGAGCCCTGTCCCGCAAGGGAGAAGGTCCCGCAGGCTTGCCCGCCGACTCCCTCGAGCTACCCCAGGGGCTACGGCGCGTTGTCGTGGTGGACCACGCCCCCATCGGCCGCTCACCGCGCTCCTGTCCTGCCACCTACACCAAGCTCCTCGACCCACTGCGGAAGCTCTACGCCCGCTTGCCGGCCTCCCAGACCCGCGGCCTGAGGCCCTCCGACTTCTCCTACAACCGCGACGGGGCCTGCCCCGGCTGCGGCGGGCGAGGCGCCGTGCGCGTCGAGATGCACTTCCTCTCCGATGTCTGGATGCCCTGCGACGATTGCCTGGGGGCCCGCTACCGCGAGCGTGTCCTCGACGTACGCTGGCAGGGCCACTCCATCGCGGACGTGCTCGCCATGCCCGCACGGCAAGCCCTCGAGGTCTTCGCCAACCAGCGATCCGTGGCGGGTGTCCTCCGCACGCTCTGCGAGGTTGGGCTGGGGTACCTCGAGCTGGGCCGTCCAGCCAACACCCTCAGCGGGGGCGAAGCCCAGCGGGTCAAGCTGGCGCAGGAACTGGCCGGTCGCCGCAGAGGCACGGTCTACCTGTTGGACGAACCCACCACCGGACTCCATCCAGACGATGTCGTCCACCTGCTGGGGGTCCTCCAACGCCTGGCCGATCGCGGTGACACCGTCGTGCTCATCGAGCACCTGCCCGAGCTCATCAGGGCCGCCGACTGGGTGATCGACCTGGGGCCCGAAGGCGGCCAACAGGGGGGGCGTATCGTAGCCGAAGGAACCCCAACCCTCTTGGCAGGCGTCAGCTCCAG
>CAZVHW010000731.1:1582-3363 GCA_964626835.1 uncultured Enterobacterales bacterium | reverse complement strand
CCAATCGCTGCCCGACCTCGGGCGAATAGGCGGCATTTTCGATGATGGCGAGGGACTGCAGCTGCACGGCAACGTCTGCGCCTCGCACCATGTCGAGTGCCACGTGAGCGCCCCTTTCCGGGTCGATCTGGGCGAGCACCTGGAGAATGTCGGCCGCCACGGCGGGATCCTCCTCGTGGATGGCCTGGGCGAGGGAATCGGCGTGCTGGAGCCCAGCCCCGGCGATCAGCGTACGGCAGACCCAGCGCGCCGTGTTGGTGCGCTCCTTGCGCATGATGGAGAGGAGCAGTGGCACGGCGCTGCCTGGGATGGAGTCCACCAGCGCCTGAAGCTCGACCGGGACCTCGCGGGAGCCGGCCGGAACCGAGCGGATGATGCGCGACAGGGCTCGCTCGTCGGTGAAGGCTCCGAGCAAGTCCTGCTTGCGCTCCAGGTCCTTCTCTCGAAACGGCAGCGCGTTGATGATCTGCATGACCTCGAGCAGCGACGACAGCAGCCCCTCCGAGAGCAGGAAGTCCCTGATCTCGCGCAGGATGGGCGTGGCTTCCTCGAGCTCTAGAGGCTCGACGGAGTTGCAGGCCACCTCGAGGATCTCTCGCAGCAGCTGGACGCACTGGGCGGGGAGCTCGACGTTCGAGTCCTCGCGAGCCGCTGCTTGTAGCCGCTCTTCGTTGATGGGTTTCCAGGCCAGCGGCACTCGCTTGGTGTAGTCGGGCCACGGCACGTCGAAGCCCTCCGGGGCGGCACCGATCATGCCCCCTGCAGCGCCATGGCCTTCGTCACCCAGCTCGCTCAACAGCGCTTCGTCCACCACCTCGGTCTCGTCGTCTTCGGGCACGAAGCCCTCGACGGAATCGACCTCGATGTTCTTGAAGCCCGCCTTCCAGAGCAGCGTGACGATGTCGTCTTCCTGCTGGCGGACACCTACGTAGCGGATGGAGAGGATACCGAGCAGCTGCGTGATCTCGTCCCACTCCACCTCCGGTCGGATGGACAGGCGGCGGACGCCGTCACGAAACAGCCTGAAGGACAGGGAACGCTCGCGATCCCGGTTGAGGTAGACCACCTCTCCCCCCAACACCATCTCCCATGGCCGGATGACCAGCTTGAGGGTGCCGAAGGTGTCGAGGTAGAAGCGGAACTTCGTGCGCAGATCGTCCAGAAAGAGGCGGATGGCCTCGTTGTCCGGTTCGTAGAGCAGGTATGACCGCGCGGCACGTCCGAGAGCCACCAGCGCATCGCTGGCCGACTTGCCGGAGTCACTGGTACCGACCGCCTCTTCGTCGTCATCCTCGAAGGGATCCCGGGAGGGGGCGGGTTCCGACGAGAAGGGATCGTCGGCCCCGTCTGGAGGGGGAGATTCGGCAGCTTCCTCGTCCCGAGGAGGCGGAGCGTCCGACGGTGCTCCTTCTTCTGGCTCTTCCAAGGCTGCCAGATAGGGGTCCTCGTCTTCCGTGTCCCAGATGGACTCGTCACCTGTGGTCATGCACTTCACCTATGCCGACAGTATAACGGAGAACCGGGGCGGTTTCCCAGCCAGCGCGCTAAGCTCTCCACACGGAATCCGTCCCAATGCCCACGACACGTCCCCGCATCCTCGCAATCGGCACCTCGAATCCGGATAGGTGGTACACCCAACAAGAGGTGGTGGAACGCTATCGCGTCGATGATGCGCGCATACGCTCTCTGTTCCAGTCCGGGCACATCGACGGGCGTTACCTCATCCTGCCGCCCCCCTCCAGCTCGGGCCTCCCCGAGGAGACCCAGGGGCAACTGCTGCA
>CAZVHW010000731.1:0-1572 GCA_964626835.1 uncultured Enterobacterales bacterium | reverse complement strand
GGGGGCGATGGACTTCGGTGCGCGGGCCATCGAGCGCTGCCTGGAGACCGAAGGCCTCGAGCCCGGCGACGTGGACTACCTGGCCTGCACGACCACCACGGGCTTCTTCTCACCCGGTCTGTCGGCTCACCTGGTCGAGCGACTGGGGATGCGCTCCGACTGCGCGCGCCTGGACGTGGCGGGAATGGGCTGTAACGCCGGTCTCAACGGTCTCAATCCGGTGGTCAACTGGGCCATGGCGAACCCTGGCCGCAACGCCGTGTTGGCCTGCATCGAGGTCTGCTCGGCGGCCTACGTGTTCGACAACACCATGCGCACTGCGGTGGTAAACAGCCTCTTCGGCGACGGAGCGGCCGCCGCCCTGCTGCGATCCGATACAGGCGACTCGCGCCGGTTCGCACCCGAAGTTCTCGGTTTCGAGTCCGAGGTCGTCACCTCGGCCATCGACGCGATGCGCTACGACTGGGACGACAGCAAGGGCAAGTTCTCCTTCTTCCTCGACCGCGACATCCCCTACTTCGTCGGCGAGAACGCCGAAAAGCCCGTGGGCCGACTGCTCGAACGCTTCGGCATGAAGCGGCGCCACGTCGCCCACTGGGTCATCCACTCTGGGGGCAAGAAGGTCATCGACGCCATCAAGTACAACCTGGGCCTCACCGCTTGGGACGTACGCCACACCGTCTCGGTGCTGCGCGACTACGGCAACCTGTCCAGCGGTTCATTCCTGTTTTCCTTCCAGCGTCTGCTGGACGAAGGCCTCGTCCAGCGTGGCGAGTACTGCGTCATGATCACCATGGGCCCGGGCACCTCCATCGAGGCGGCCCTGGTCCGCTGGTAGCTACCCCCACTCACGCGAGGTTCGAGATGAACGCGCTCGAGAGCATCCGCTACGAAGAAACCAGCCTCTCGGGCAAGACCGTGGCCTTCGTCACCCTCAACCGTCCCTCCCACGGCAACCGCATCGACGTCCAGATGATCAAGGACCTCTCAGCGGTCTGCGACCACCTCGAGGACCACTCGAGAGCCGATGTCGTCGTCTTCCGGGCCGAAGGTGGGTCGTTTTGTGAGGGCATCGACTTCGGCGCCTTCTCTCCGGACGCGCCCATCGACATCCACGGCTTCAACAAGTGGGAAAAGATAGCGGTTCGCCTCGAGCGTCTGCCCAAGGTCACGGTCGCTCTGGTGGACGGCTTGGCTGCCGGCGGTGGTTTTCAACTCGTCCTCGTGGCCGACCAGCGCATCGCCACCCCAGACGCGGCTTTCCAGCTCCCCGAGGTTCACATGGGCTTCCTGCCGGGCATGGCCACGTTCCGCCTGGCCAAGTACATCGGCCTCGGCCATGCGAAGCGGCTCATGCTCTGTGCCGAGCGCTTGCCGGCGTCCAAAGCCCTCGATCTGGGCCTCGTCGATCGGATCGACGAAGATCTGGACGCCGCCCTCGCACAGACCATCCGCAGCTTCGGTCCTATCCACAACGTCGCGGTACAGCTCTGCCGACGGTTGCTGAACGAGTCGTTTGCCACGGAGTTCGAAAACGCCATCGGCCACTTCCTGGCGGCCCAGCATCGCGCC
>CAZVHW010000730.1:0-3379 GCA_964626835.1 uncultured Enterobacterales bacterium | reverse complement strand
CCCACAGCTTCAAGTTTGCCGCGGCCCTGCAGCGGGCCCAGGCCGGTACGGATCCCATCCTCATCCGCATCGAGACGCGGGCCGGACACTCCCGCGGCAAGCCCAAGAGCATGCGCATCGACGAAGCCGCCGACATGTGGGCCTTCCTGGTACGCGAGCTCGAGGTGGACGTGCCATACGCTCGCAATCCGACCCCCGGCGCCGACCTCGGCGAGGCGCGGTAGTCCGGACTAGATTCCCCAAGCAAGCCAGCGGCCTCCCTCGGCAAGCGGTGGGCCCAGGAGCCGCTGGAGCTCGCCTCGCAGTCGGTCCAGCTGATCAGGCTGGAGGGCGGCCGAGTCCACCAGAACGGCTCTGGTACCAGAGCCTCGCGCAGCTTCGAGGGGGGCCTGGGCTCGAGTCTCCCAGACGATCTCTGCGGCGGCTTGGTCGATGGGGTGGTCGACCACCCATGCAAGATGCGCGACCAGCGCGGGATCGGGGTGGGGCCCGTGCCCCACATGGATCGGGCGGCCCAGCCGGCTGGCCAGGTGCAGGACTTCGGCCACGCTCGGGCCATCCTGAGTGAAAGGCGGAGCGGGATCGGGGAACGCGAGGAAGGGTCCCGGCTCGTGATTCTCGAGCGCCTGCACGGCGGGCTCTGGCGGCAGGTTGGTCACCGGCAGACCGGGCTGCAGTGGATGCAAGGGAGTGCCCAACCACAGAAGCAGCCCGCACGCGACCGCCGCAGGCCAGCGCCATCGGGCGAGGGCCGCCCAGCCAAGCCCTGCACAGAGCAGGAGCATTGCCAGGAACTCAGCCGAGTCCGCACCCAGCGCCTCAAAGAGGCTATCGAACCATGCAGCGGCTGCCGGCGGTGGGACCCCCGGCAGTGGCAGCAGGCCGAGCCCCGCAGTGAGCGCTGCCAGGACCACGACGCCCACTCCGCCCCAAGCCCTCGATGGGCGAAAGAACAACGCCAACAGGCAACCCAGCAGCGCTAGCGGCCCACCGTGAAGCCTGGCGGGGATCCTCCCCAGTTGCCCAGCCGAGCTGGGCCGAGGGTCGGTGAGCCCCCAGTCTGGCCTCTCGCTTGCGCCAGCCTCGGGCAAGGGGAAGACGGCGCGCACCGCAGTGACATATGCGGGGACACCGGGCGGCCTGGCGGTAACGCGGGGACTCCCCGGCAGAGACGCCGATGGGAGGGCCAAGCCGACAACCACGGGTACGAGTGCGAAGAGCGCCCACGGCCTCCGGGACACGATCCCGACGAACGCAATCCCGAGCCCGAGCGCAGCACCGAAACCACCCGCGATCAGACTGAACAGAGCTACGGCCCAGGGTCGCCTCACGGCCAGGGCCAGGGCCAGGGGACCCACGCCCAACACCGCGAGATCCGCACTCCACGCAGCGAGGATCACCGGCGGGGAGAGCTGAACCGCCAACCCGGACAGCAGCACGGCCCACACCCGCCCCGAACCCAGCAGGCGCTGGGCGAGCAGGGCAGGCCCCAACCCTGCGAGGAAGAGGAGGGCGAGCAGCAGGAGTCCAAACGCCAGGCCTTCGTCCAGCTGCCATCCGGCCACGGCTTGCAGGAGGGTTGGCACGGGGCGCGCTGGCCAAAAGGCGGCTGCGTCCTTGGCGAGATCCGCGCGACCGGGCACCGCCACCCCGGCCAGCCAGCGACGCAGCTGTCCGGAAGACCAGAGGAAGGCGTACAGGTCGTCGACCGGCAGCCCGGGTGCACGGTGGCGCCCCAATGCGGAGCCCAACAGGCACACAGGCGTCACGAGGAAGCAGAGTGCGAGCCCCGCCGCGCGGGAGGTCGAGCCCGTCAGCCAGCGGTAGAGGGTGCCTTCCGAGGCCTGCCGGGACATGAAAACCAGCCTCGTTCTCGCCTCGAGAGCCTTCGTGGTCTCGAGGTTCGGCGCACGTATCCCAGGCCACGGGCTGCCGCGAGCCCTGGGATTGACCCCCGAATGCCCCCCCACGGAGCAACGGACTCGTTACAGGGAGATGTCATGCACGCGCAAGATCAGCACGTTCACCAGGTCGAAGAAGCACACGAGCTGTACGGCTGGCCGGGTCACGGGCAGTTCGTGCTGTCCTGCGAGCATGCCAGCAACCGACTGCCGCCCCCAATTCGTCCCGAGGCTCTCGATCCTCCTTGGCTCGAGACACACTGGGCTTACGACATCGGTGCGGCCGAGCTCACCCGCGAGATCGTGCGCAACACCGGTTCGGTGGCGGTGCTGGCACGCTTCAGTCGGCTGGTGGTCGACGCCAATCGTGATCCGAGTGACCCGACCGCCATCGTCCCCCGTGTAGAACACCACCGGCTGGGATTCAACGAGCTGCTCTCCTCCGCCGAACGCGCCCAGCGGGTCGAGAGATTCCACACGCCCTATCATCAGGCGGTCGACAACATGCTCGAGCAGCGCCTTCCGACGGGCGGCGACGTGGCGCTGCTGTCGGTCCACTCCTTCGTGCCGGCCCTTTACGGGCTCGAGCGCGAGCTCCACGTCGGCGTGCTCTTCAACCCCTATGAAGCCATCGCTCGCAGGCTGGCACGCAACCTCGAGAGTCGCGGGCTGACCACGGCCCTGAACGAACCGTACTCAGGCCGCAGGGGGCTGATCTACAGCGCGGAACGCCACGGCCTCCACCACCAGGTGGTCTACCTCGAGCTCGAGGTCAACCAGCGCCTGCTGTCCACGCCGGAAAAGATCTATCAGCTGGGTCGAACCGTCTCGGAAGCCCTCAAGGAACTCCGCTTACGCTCGACCTCGCGCAGCTGACGGCGGCCGGCGGGACGGCGCCTCGGGCGCCGCCGTAGACGGGATTTACGCCCCGCGCTGCTAGCAGGACAGCGCTACTCGGGAACGTAGCAGGCCTCGCTGCCGGCTTCGTCCCGCGTGATGGTGAGGCGGCGTTCCCGCTGCCGCAGCTCGATGTGCTCCACGCGACGTTTTTTGTCGTGGCTCTCGGCCTGCACCATGGTGACGGTCTCTCCGGGCTGTAGCCAGGTGAAGACCTCCTCTCCTTGCTCCCCCGACGCGCGGAAGAGCTGGGCGCCTTCCCCGCTCGACGCGGGCTCGAAGGGGCTCAAAGCCGTGAGCTGCGTGTGGGTCACGGGAACTCCCTGTCCCGAAATCTGCGTGCAGATCTCCCCGGCCTCGATGCGCCAAGTCTGGGGCTTGCCGGGCGTGGCATGGTCGTCCAAGGTCATCAAGGCAACCGTGGTGGCCTCGGTCGTCACCAAGTGCTCCCGGCCGTGCCAGCGGTCGTATCGTTTGATCAGCTGGCCGGCACCGGTGTTGGCGACCAACGCGCTGGCGGTGTCCAGCTCCACGTCGTGGGCCTTCAACGCGATCGCAACGGAGAGCTGGTTGACCAGCAG
>CAZVHW010000729.1:0-3391 GCA_964626835.1 uncultured Enterobacterales bacterium | reverse complement strand
CGGCGGGCCCGTAGTGGAGCTCGCGGCAGGCCACGGCCTCCTAAGCGCCATCATGATCTTGCTCGACGACACCACACCCTGGGCTCGCTGCGTCGATCCCCGGGAACCCCAGTCCCACCGCAAGCTGGTCGCCGCCCTCGAGCAACGTTGGCCTCGCCTACGCGGCCGGATCACCTACGAGCGGGCCAAGCTGCAGGACACCGAGCTGCCTCCCGAGGCCCTGCTGATCTCGGTGCACGCCTGCAGCACGCTGACCGACGACGTCCTCGATCGCGCCATCGAAGCGCGCTGTCGTGTGGCGGTCCTCCCCTGCTGCCACTCCATGGCGCGCTGCGACACCGGCGGCCTCGAGGCCTGGATGGATGGCCGCATGGCCGTGGACGCCACACGGGTCGCGCGCCTACGAGCCGAAGGCTTCTCCGTCCGGATCGGGACCATCCCCGAGGACATCACGCCCTGCAACCGCCTGATCATGGGAACGCCCAACTGACCACGGGTGCTACGGTTGCAAACGATGAGCATGGAACACCCGCCCCGACCCGAGACCCCCAAGGTCCCCGAGGTCCCCGAGGTCCCCGAGGGAGCGGTCACGGACCCGGCAGCCAGCCCAGCCCGCCGCCTCTCCCGTCTGGGCTGCCTGGGATTGGTCGCCTTCATCGGCATGCTGGTGTGGCTCTGGCTAACCACCTTCGCCGGCCGCATGGACGCCACGCCCGCGGCCCCGCTGGTCATCGCGGTGCTGCTGCTCCCCTGGCTGCACACCGCAGCCACCGTGCTGGTGTTGCTGCTGCTGTGGCGGCAGCGCAAGCGGCGTTGGATCTGGCTGGTGGCGCTAGCCCACATCGCGCTCGAGGTCGTCGTACGAGGGGACGCCCGAACCCCGATCTGCCGGCCGCCCTCGGGCTGCATGACCGGCGACGCCCCCTCGCTCTCCGTGCTGGCATGGAACGTGGGCCGGCTCGGGGCCTTCGCCAACGACGACGAGGCCCGCTGCGAGCCAGGTGACGCCCGCAAGGGGGTGGTGGACACCATCCGTGACCGCGATCCCGACGTGCTGGTGCTGCTCGAGATCAGCGGGCGCAACCTCGAGTCGCTCGCGGTGGACCTGGTCATGGACTGCCAACAGATCGACTACTACGGCCGTGGCGGCAAGGGCACC
Organism: uncultured Enterobacterales bacterium; assembly: GCA_964626835.1. Taxonomy (GTDB): domain Bacteria; phylum Myxococcota_A; class UBA796; order UBA796; family JAFGLY01; genus CALDOK01. Next base: position 2,232 of record CAZVHW010000729.1, on the reverse strand, counting down.
GGAGGGCTCGCGGTCTGCGTACCCGATCAGGGTCCGTGGACGATCACCCGCAGCCGCGATCTGCCCCTGCCGCCGGGTTGGCGCTACGTCTTCGCGGAACTGTCCGACGGCGAGACCACCTTCAACGTGCTGGCCCTACACGTGCTGCCCTACGGCGTGACCATGCGCGAAGTCGAGAGCGCTCTGCGCGCCGCAGCCCACGGCAATGCGGGCCCCCTGGCCGCGGTGCTCACCCAGATGGAAGAGGCGGTAGCCACCCAGGTCGAGCAAGTAGCCAGCGTCCGACGCCTGGTATCGGGTTTCCAGGACCCCACCATCATCGCCGGCGACTTCAACAGCACCCCCGACAGCGCCGTTCACGTGGCCCTACGGCGCCAAGTCACCGATGCCTGGCACCGCGCGGGCTGGGGGCCCGGCGCCACCCGCCTGGTGGGTGGATGGCTCCCCCTTCGCATCGACTACGTCTACACTACGGACGAGATCCGAGCCCTCGATGCCAGCACGGTGGACTGCCGCTGCGAAGACGAACACAGCTGCTCCGACCACCAGGCGGTCGAGGTGGAGCTGGGGTTCACGGACTAGCAGCGGTCGGCGGCCGGTACCGCAGGAAGGGCACCAGCCTCCCCAGCCAGGCAAAGGCGCCGTGCTCGTTCATCCAAAGGGCGTAGCACACGTAGTCGGGATCCTCGCCCAGGTGCTGCTCCTCTGCACGGGCGCGGACGAAGTACAGGGCGTTGACCCCCACCAGCGCCACTGAACACTGGAGAGCCACGGCCGGGCCGTCGCCCGAGACGAACGGCACCGACAGCAGCCACCACGAGACGTTCTTGAACAGGTATGAGGGGTGCTTGAACCAACGGTACGGCCCGTTCGTGATCACCCCGCGATGGGTGAGGTTCGAGAACCGACAACCGAACGAGAGATTGGACCAGGCCCATCCCAGCTTGCTCAGGATGATCAGCACCCCCCAGGCTGCCAGCAGCACGGGCGCCACCTCGAAGTGATCCAACCAGTCGTCGCCGTCGGAGTAGTCGAAGAAACGATCGCTCATGGTGCCCCAGAAGGGCCGGTAGAGCATCAGGGTGAACACCCAGCCGTACATGAAGGGATTGGGCGAGCGCACGTGGGCGTCCAGCACCCTGATCATGAGCACGTAGCCGATGCTCACGAAGGCCAGGTCGATGCCCAGAGAGAGCTTCGAGACGTAGGAGACCACGTGGGGGAGGGTGTCCATCATGGACAGCGGATCGCGCCCAACCAGGTAGTTGGCGGCCTTCCCCAGGTAGACGGTCATCAGGGGCAGGTAGAAGCCCTTGATGATCCAGCCCAGGTAGTAGCCGCGCAGCGACCTCCACTCGACCCTACGCCAACGCCCCAAGGCCAAGCAGCCCGCCTGCCAGTAGCCGTCCCGCGGATCGCGCATGCGGCGGTCGAAGAAGGCGAAGTAGGGGATGGCCCCCAGCAGCAGGGGCCCGAGCGCGATGCGAAGCAGGGCCCAGAAGGGTTCGTAGAAGCTGCGCTCGTACTCTGGGATCACCCAGTACAGGAAAGCAAGCGAGGCGATGGTGGCGTAGAAACCCAGCAGCTTGACGGCCACCCGCCCGAGCTGAAAGCGGCCCGCCTTCCCCTCGAAGTCCAGCCCCGTCGAGGGCAGCCGGTGCACCTTGCGCACGCCGATCTCGAGCAGGATCATGGGCAAGGCGGTGCCGAGCATGGCGATCAGGATGAGCTGCTCCCGGCTCACGTGGAGCCGGGACAACGCCACGCAGGTCGCCAGGAAGCCCCCGCACCCCACGAAGGCCACCCACTGGCGATTGACCGAGACGGGGCGGGCGGCGGGGGCTGACATCCGTGAGCTTCCAACGTGGTGGCGAGGGCAAGGATACTCCAACCACTCGAGACGGGGTAAGGGGCCCCCCGATTGGAGGTCCCCCGTGCACGAAGCCGATCTGCACAACCACACCACCGCATCCGACGGTGACTACTCCCCCACCCATCTTGTCGAGCTGTACGCCGACCTGGGCGTCAAGGCCATCGCGGTCACCGACCACGACACCATCGCGGGCTTGGCCGAGGCCATGGCCGCTGGTCGAGAGCTAGGCGTCGAGATCGTGCCGGGGGTCGAGGTCACGCTTCGCTTCTCCGAGCCCCTGTTCCGCGGCTCATTGCACCTGCTGCTCTACTTCGACGCCGCCCTGCTCGACGACTCGGCCTTCCTGGAGCTGTCCGCCG
>CAZVHW010000728.1:0-3399 GCA_964626835.1 uncultured Enterobacterales bacterium | reverse complement strand
GTTGTCCGCCGCCGGGCCGCGACGCCGGCAACGGGCACCCCGCAGCCCCGAGGTGTGCATGTAGCCCCGAGGTGAGCGCCACCTGGTCGGGGCGTCGACTCCCCTACTTGGCCCGTGGCCCGCCCTGTGGATGGGGCGAGCCCGTGCCGAATGACGCGCCGTATGGTTCAGGCGCAGCGGCGGCACCTGGTGACGAACGCCACCGGTGCGAGGAGCCCGATCCATGCTCCATGCGCGGCGCCGGGGGACTTGGCAGACGTGGCTAGGACTACCCCCGCTACGAACTGCCCCAGCGGCTGCCTACCCCCTCCCCGGCGATGGCCCCGTGTACCCAAACGCCTGGGCCAGCTCCCCCGCCACCTGGCGGATCTGCTGGACCTCGAGGGGGTCGAGAGGGATGGGGGGCTTGGCCATGCCCCGGATGACCTTGTCTCTGGGGGAGGGGTCGAGCCTGTCGAGCTCGCAGTGCTCGCGAATCTGCTCGAGGTCGAACGAGGGCTTCTTCAGGTCTTCGTAGCGGACCAGCATGGCGTTGTCCGACGGCCAGCGCGTGTAGCTCTCGACGATGCCGCGCCACAGGGCAGCGAATTCATGGGCCGTGGTGACCTTGCGGTTGGGCCACTGGATGAACCAGGTGCCCCCCTTGCAGCTGGACCAGGCATCCCACGGGTTTCGGGTGAGGAAGAGGAAGCGGGCGTCGGGGTAGAGCCACTCGAGGAAGCCAGCGTCCATGGCTCGAAGCCGCACTTCCTTCATGCCGAAGCGGGCGAAGCCGCGTGCGCGGGCGGGTTCGGCCAGCCATGCGTCCAGCATGGCGGCGAAGCCCTGCACCATGGCGGCGGGAGGTGGGTATAGGTTCGCGATCCAGTGGTCACCGGGCGCCGCGAAGACCTGGTCGCCCGGGAAATGCCCCGGCCCTGGCCAGTCCTCGCGCAGCACCATTGCAGCCCTGGTCAGGGCGGGCACGATGTTCGCGCGGCCGTAGGGCTCGCCCCACATGATGAGCTCGCCCGACGAGCAGACCAGCCGTTGCAGCAGCGTGCTGCCACAGCGCCAGCCGCTGGCCAACAGGAAGACGGGTTTGGAGCCTACGGGGCGGGGTTCGAGACCCCAGCGGTCGGCAAAACGTTGCCAGGATCGTGCGGCCATGGTGTCTCGACTCCGGGGAGCGGGGAGCGCTCGTGTTCTCCTAGCGCGCTGCGGCGGCCGCGACGAAGCGTTCGCTGTAGGGATCGGAAGAGATCGTCGCTCGCGCCCCGCCGAGATCCACCACCACCGTCGTGGTGCCAGCTCGAGGGTTCACCTCGACCTGCGCGAGCCCCTGATCCGTCTGCACGTCTCGGCTACCGACGGTGTCGACTGCCAGCGCGCTGCGAGCCAACCAGAGCGCCTGAGCCCGCAGCTCGTCGTCGTACCAGCCGTGCTGGGCCTTGGAGTAGCGCGTCCAGAACACCGCCATGGCCACGGCGGACATGGCCAGGACCAGCATGATCAGCGGGAGCGTGTGGCCTCGGCGGTTCATGGCGCTTCCAGCGGGATGAACACCCGCTCCCGCTGCTCGATCGTCGGCCGCAGCCGGTTGACGAACTCGATCTCGACTCCCTCGTCCAGGCGTCGGAAGCCGGCAACGTGGGTGGCGAGAGCCCGGCTGCCACCGCAGGCTTCGGGGGCCTCGCGCAGCAGCACGCGCTGCGGGTCCACCCGGTAGTGCACCGTGCAACCCTGTCGGGCCCAGGCCACGGCTTCCCCGGGCTCGGGGGTGCCTTGGCGCTGGTCCAGGCGCAGCTCCTCGGCGACCGTGCGCAGCTCCTCGGCGGTCTGCAGCTGCCAGAGGCCGATGGCGTGGTTCTCCTCCACGATTGTCGCCAGCTGGTAGACGAGCGGAACCAGGATGATCAGGATGGTCAGGCAGATGGCCAGCTCCATCGCGGTGAATCCACGGCGCCTCATGGCCCGGCCTCCCGGGTGAAGACGGTCAGGGAGCGTTCCTGCTCCAGCCCCAGGGGGGGACGCCAGCGCACGGTCAGGGTGGTGAGGTCGCTCGTGGATCGGGTGCTGACACTGGCGTCGGGCAGGGACTCCGTGAGCCGCTCGACCACCGCTTCGTCCACGCCGTGTCCTTGCGAGACGTGGACCGCGTGGTACTCCAGGAGCAGGAGCGCTCTCTCCCGCTGGAGCTCCCCGAAGCCCAGCATGCGCGCGTGCCGCGCCGCGCCGATGATCAACCCCGAGCTGATGCCGATGATGGCCACGGTGATCATGAGCTCGACGAGTGTGGTGCCTCGGCAGCTCATCGGCAGACCTCCCCTTGGACGTGGAGCTGGGCGACAGGGACGCGGATCCGTCCGATCCCGCCGCAGCTGGTGCAACCAGCCCCCTGGCAATCGGGGCAGGGCCGGGTCTCGAGGCGTTGGTGCAGCACCGCCAGCAGCGTGGCATCGAGCACGCCTCGCTCGGCGCCCAGGTCGAGCATGCGTTGCACGGCTTCCGGCGGGGAGCCTGCGTGCAGGCCAGCCAGGACCAAGCGCCCGGTGTGAGCGGCCTCGAGGGCCAGGGCGGCCTCGGACGCGCTGCGCACCTCGCCCACGGCCAACACGTCGACATCCTGGCGCAGGGCTCCGGCCAGCGCGGCCTCGGCGCTCAGGCCCCGCTGGGGATCGAGCTCGACCTGGTCCACGGGGATGCCCGCCAAGCGCAGGCGCTGCTCCACCGGATCTTCGAGGCTCAAGTGGGCGTCCCCTCGCTGGCGCGCGAGGTGGGACAGGGCCGCGTAGATGGTGGTGGTCTTTCCGCCGCCCGACGGGCCGGCCACCAGCACGAGCCCGGCGCGCCGAGAGAGCACGGCCTCGAGGCGCGCCAGGATCTCGGGTTCGAGCCCGAGCTCGGAAAGATCGAGCAGCCGCCCAAACAGCCGGATCGCAGCGCGCTCCCCAAGGGCTGTCGGCATGAAGGACGCCCTCGTGTCGGCGGTGATGCCCTCTCGCGGGATGCGGCCTTCCTGGACCAGGTCCGAACGATAGGGCAGGCAGCCGGAGACGTGCTTGAGAGCCGCCAGCATGCGCGCCCCGGTGGCAGCTGGCAGCGTGGCGAAGGGCGTGAGCTCACCGGCGATGCGGAGCTGGCTCGCGAAGCTCTCGCCTTCGGCCGCCAGGTGGAGATCGGAGGCACCCGCGACGGTCGCCATGGCCAGCAGGGTGCGCACTGCACGAACGGGGGACCAGGGCCCCGCCGTGTATCGAACCAGTGCGTCACCATCGGCTGCGAGGTCCCCGCTCGGAGCAGGAGGAGACAGGGCCCGCTCGGCGCTGGCCCGCAGCGAGGTGGGCAGGGTGCAGCTGCGACCGGACACGAGGACCACGGCGTCGCCCTCGAGGCAGCTCATCTCGTCGAAGGGGATGA
>CAZVHW010000727.1:0-3403 GCA_964626835.1 uncultured Enterobacterales bacterium | reverse complement strand
CAGGGAACAGGGGATGGAGATCGCCACCACCGCCGTACCGCGCCAGTCGTGCAGGAAGAAGTAGAGCAAGCCCGCGGTGAGCAACACACACAGGGCCAGGGTGCCCAGCAGGCTGCGGATGCTGGCCTGGATGGCCTGGCTCATGTCGTAGAAGACATGCAGCTCGGTGCCCGGGGGGGCTCGCTCACGGATGGTCTCGAGCTGTGCGGTCACCGCCCTGCCCAAGGCAACCGTGTGGGCGTCCGGCTGCTTCAGGATCGACACGCCCACGTCTTGTAATCCCTGGATGCGGGCGAAGGTGGTCTCGGGGCTGGTGGCAAGGTGCACATCGGCCACCGCGGACAGCGGCAGGCGTTCGCCCGTGGGGGCGGTGATCATGCCCCCCTCGAGATCCGGGATGGTGGCGTAGGCGGCGGAGAGGCGCACCGGCACCGCCGAGGTCCCGCTCTCGAGAGTGCCCGCGGGGATGTCCACGCCCCCTGCTCGCACGGCCTCGATGACGTGGCCCAGGGTGAGGTGGTGGGCGAGCATCCGCCCCTGGTCCACGTCTACCTGAACCTCGCGCTGCCGGTCCCCCGTGAGGTCCACCGCCGCGACCCCGGGGATGCGCGCCAAGGGTTCCCTCACCTGGTCCTGCACCCAGTCCGACAGATCGGTCAGCTCGTCGGGGCTGGTCACCGCCAGCTGAATGACCGGCACCGAGCTGGCGCTGATGGCCCGAATGAGGGGTCGCCGCGCCCCGGGAGGCATGTCGCCCCAGACCTCGTCCAGGGACGAGCGGATCTCCTCGATGGCGGCGTCCACGTCCGCATCCATCTCGAGCTGCAGCAGCAACCAACCGGCGTCGGGCATCGCCGCGGCGCGGAGCTTCTGGAGCTTGTTGATCTCGCCCAGGGCGTCCTCGAGGGGGATGACGACGCTGTTCTCGATGTCTTCCGGCCCCGTGCCCGGGTAGACGACGGTGACCATGATGTAGGGCAGATCGACGTTGGGCAGCAGCTCGATGGGCATCTTCGGAGCGGAGACCAACCCGAAGAGCACGAAGAAACCCACCAGCATGGTGACCAGCACCGGCCGGCGCACCGAGATGCGGGAGAGCCACATGGGCTACTCGACCACGAGGAGGGCCTGGCCGGGGTGGACGATGTGGCGCTGGCCCAGGGTGACCACGCTGTCACCGGCGCTGAGATCCCCCTGCACGGCGACCCAGCGGTCGTCGTGGATCCCCGGTTGGACCTGGACGCTACGAGCGACGTTTCCGGCACCTACCACCCACACCGAGACACCAGCCTCGTCCTCGACCAGGGCTCCGCGCGGCACCGCGAGCACGGGCTCGCCCGAGCCCGCCAGCACGGTGGCTTCGACCGGATAGCCCGGGAGCAGCCGTTGATCGGGGTTGGGCACCTCGACCCGCACCCGGTACTGGTTGATCACGGGATAGGACCCGAGCGAGCGCTCGACCACCGAGCCCACGAAGAGCTGACCTGGCAGCGCCGAGGCTCGGACCTGTACGTCCATGCCTTGGGCGATCACGGCGACGTCGCTGGCCTCGGCCATGAGCTCGAGGACCACCGAATCGATGCGAGCCACCTGCATGAGCGGCCGGTCGTTGGGGACCATTTCTCCCGGTCGATAGTCGATGCGGGTGACCGTTCCGCCGATGGGAGAGGTGATGCGCACCGCAGCCTTGGCCGAATCGAACTGGGCCGCCGCCGCGTCGGCCTTGGCTTGGAGTTGAGCGAACTGCTGATCGGTGACCGCGCCCTGTTCGTGCAGAGGCCGGAGCCGTTCGAGCTCGGCTTGCATGGCTTGGTGCTGCACCTCGAGGGGCTGGTAGGGGTAGCCAAATGGGGAGACCGAGACAGTCCGCATGGACGCCAGGAGCTGGCCCCTGCGGACCGTGTCGCCCACCACCACGTGGAGCTGCTGCAGGATGTTGGGCGAGGTAGCCACCACCTCGCTCTGCTCCGCCCCGCGCACCGTCCCGAACAGGGTGATGGCTCGGCTCACCCGGCGCGCTTCGGCCGGCGTCGCTTCGACGGGAACTCCCTGGGAGGCCTGGAGTTCCTGCTGGGAGAGAGAAGGCGATTCATGGCTCTGCGCGCGCAGAATGCGCAGCGAAACGAACAGCGCTACGCAAGCGCAGAAGAACAGCAGCGCACGGGACCAGGCCTTCATGCGAACGAGCCTATCCCGATCCAACCCCGAAGCGTTCCAGGATGGTCTTGGCGGCGAGGGTGGGGGTGAGCCGGCCCGCCAGCACGTCGCGCTCGAGGGCATCCAAGCGCGTGGCCACGTCGGGGTGAGACCGCAAGGCGGAGAGCAGCCGCTCGTCGACCATGGCCCACATCCAGTGCAGGCGCTGCCGCTGGCGCTTCTCGGCCAACTCGCCGTGGGAGTCGAGCACACGGCGATGTTCGCGCACGTGCTCCCAGAGCTCCGGCAAGCCAGTGCCCTCGGTGGAGCTGACACACAGCACCGGCGGTTTCCAGTGGGGGCTCAAGGGCTGCATGAAGTGTGCGGCGCTGTCGTACAGGCTGCGAGCACGCTGGGCCCGCAGCAGGTTGTCCCCGTCGGCCTTGTTGATGGCCACCAGGTCGGCCAGCTCGAGGATGCCGCGCTTGATGCCCTGCAGCTCGTCACCTGCCCCGGCGATCATGAGCACGAGGAAGAAGTCCACCATGTCCGAGACCAGCACCTCGCTCTGTCCGACCCCCACCGTTTCTACCAGCACGATGTCGTAGCCAGCAGCTTCGCAGACGATCATGGTCTCGCGGGTCTTGCGCCCGACGCCGCCCAGCGAGCCCGCCGAGGGCGAAGGCCGCACGTAGGCATCGGCGTGCGTTGCCAGCCTCAACATGCGGGTCTTGTCACCCAGGATGCTGCCCCCGCTGATGCGACTGGAAGGATCCACCGCCAGCACCGCGACCCTGTGCCCCTGATCGCAGAGCGAAACGCCCAAGATCTCGATGAAGGTGGACTTGCCCGCTCCGGGCGCACCGGAGATGCCCACCCGGTGGGCGCGCCCGGAATGGGGCAGCAGCCGAAGCAGCAGCTGCTGAGCCTGCTGCTGGTGCTGCAGGCTGTTGCTCTCCACCAGGGTGATCGCCCGCCCCAGGATGGCCCGATCGCCGGCCAAGACGCCGTCGACATAGTCGTCGGTGGTCAAGCGGCGCCGGGGCGGAGGCTTGGTCGGGGGCATTCGGGAGTGTAATGCGGTGGGGGTTTGGTGGGATCATGGTTTGGAGGGGCATGAGGCCATCTCGCAGCCCGAGGTGTGCGTGTAGCGCCGAGGTGAGCGCCACCCAAGGCCTGGGCACACACCTTGGGAGGCGGTTCCGCGGCTTGGGCCTCGAGGTGTGCATGTAGGGCCGAGGTGAGCGGCACCTGGGGCCTGGGTGCA
>CAZVHW010000726.1:705-3415 GCA_964626835.1 uncultured Enterobacterales bacterium | reverse complement strand
GCGCGCCCCTTGGGCGGTTGGTCGCACAGCCAGAGATCGAAGCCCTGCCAGAGCTTCCAGGTCTTGTCGAGGAATGCCTTGTTGGCCGCGAACCCGAGCGTGGTGTACCCCCGGTCCCAGAGCCGCTCGGCCACGGTGACCGCGTCGTCGTCCAGCGGCCTCTCGAGGAGACGGACGACACCCCGACCGGTGGTGACACGCCGCAGTCGTTCCTCCGACACGGTGCTGCCCCGGGCGCCATGGGTGGCCGGGTACTGGCCCGTGAAGAGGGACGCATGGGCCGGCAAGGTCCAGGAAGACGTGGACAGGGCCCGGTCGTAGACCTTCGCATGCCTCGCCCACTCGGTCAGGCGCGGCATGGTGTCACGGTGATAGCCGTAGAGCTCCAGGTGGTCAGCGCGCACCGTATCGAGCACGATGAGCACGATGTCCGGCCCCTCTCCGGTGCCCGCTGGGAGGTCTCGAATGCCCAGCTGCACCAGGCGCCGATCCGCCGCCATCGCCACCGGATCCTCCCGGAAAGGCACGGTACGCTCCCATGGTCGGTGCATGGCCAGCCACGTGAGCGCAAAGCAGCACGCCGCCACGAAGAGCAGCGCGAGCCCCCGGAGCAACCGGGCGCGGAACATCAGGACAGGGCTCGCTCGAGAGCCCGCCGAAACGGAGGATGAAGCACGCCCCGCTCCGTGACGATGCCTGTCAGCAGGCCATGGGGAGTGACGTCGAAGGCGGGATGGGCGGCGGGCACGTCGACCGAGACGATGCGGTGCGGCCCCACCACGCGCACCTCGTCCGGATCGCGCTGCTCGATAGGGATTTCGGCTCCGCTGGAAAGGTCGGGGTCCACCGTGCTGGTCGGCAGCGCGGCATAGAAGGGGATCCCGTGGTGGCGGGCCAGGACCCCCAGGCCGTAGGTGCCGATCTTGTTGGCGAAGTCTCCGTTCATGGCCATGCGGTCGACGCCGAGCATCACGACATCCACACGCCCCTGCGCCATCATCCACGCAGCCATGCTGTCGGTGATCAGCGTAAACGGCACTTCGAAACGGCCCAGTTCCCAAGCCGTGAGCCTGGCACCTTGCAGATACGGTCGGGTCTCGTCCACCCAGACGTGGTGGATGCGACCCTGACGGTGTGCCTCGACGATGGCACCCAGGGCCGTTCCGAAGCCGCCCGTGGCCAAGGGACCGGTGTTGCAGTGGGTGAGCACCTGCCCCTCGAGCATCGCGGCCCCGTGCAGGCTGATGGCCCGCTCGGTGGCTTCGACGTCGGCCCAGAGCTTCTCGGCCACGCGCAGAACAGCCCGGGCGTCGCCCCAGTGTGGGCGCACCAGGTCGAGCGCGTGGAACAGGTTCACGGCTGTCGGCCGGCTCTGACGAAGCGCGTGATCCGCAGCGGCGAGGTCGTCGCCAGCCGAGTGAGCCAGCACCATGCCGTAGGCCGCCGTGACGCCGATGGCCGGCGCGCCCCGCACCACCATGCTGCGAATGGCATCAGCGGCATCCGCCGCGCAGCGGGCAGCAACCCAACACTCCTCGTGCGGTAGCCGGCGTTGATCGATGAGGTGGAAGACCCCCTCCTCGCGATCGAAGCGGAAGGGCTGGACGCGGGACATGGAAGGCTCCGAGAAGCTAGTTGACCGTCGGGCACCAGAGGGGAATGGTGGAGGGTTCGAGGGTCACCGACCCTCCGCTGGTGTCGTGCAGTCCGTCGATGGTGAACTCGCCCCAGATGACGTCTTCCCCCACCCAATCCACGGTGATGGTGGCGGAGTCGCCCTTGGAAGCGTCCGTGTAGAAGTAGTAGCCGGTGCCTCCGGCTTCCTCCTGCAGGCGCCCCTCGGGGTTGGCGTTGGTGGCGTCGTAGGTGCCCGGCCCCTCGAAGCCGGTCATCACCTGCGCAAGCAGGAAGAAGACATGCGAGCCGCCGCCGTCCCGCCAGAACACCCGAAGCTGTGTGGACCCGACCGGCTGGTAACAATCCGGTTCGTCGAAGCTCAGGGTGCCCGTGTAGGCCCCGGAGACCGTGATCTGGAAAGGTGTTGGGTCGTCCGGAAACTCAGGCGGAGCCGTGTCGGTGTCGGTGTCGGTGTCCGTGTCGGCATCGGCATCCGTGTCGGCGTCGCCTTCGGGTGGCTCGGCGCTATCGTCTTTCGAAAAACACGCCCCCACCAGCAAGAGGGCGGCGAGGCAGGGAACGAAGCGAGGGAAGCGGAGCATGGCACACCCTCCAGGCGGGCTCGTGGTACGAACCCGCCCATCCTAACCGCCGCGAGGCGGAACGGGAGCACCGTCTACCCTAGGCGTCCTCGACCACCACACCGGTGCCATAGACCAGGATCTCGGCCGCGCCGGTCATGACCATCGACGTCGTGACCCGCAGTGCCACCACGGCGTTGGCGCCGCGCTCGGCCGCCTCGGCTCGCAGCCGGTCGAGGGCCTGCTCCCGCGCCTCGGCCATCATCTTGGTGTACTCGGTGATCTCGCCACCCACGAGGGTCTTGAGCCCGGCGATGATGTCGTTGCCAACGTGGCGGGCTCGGATGGTGTTGCCACGCACCAGCCCCACGGACCGCAAAATGCGCTTGCCAGGGATGGTCTCGGTACTGAACAGAGGCATGCCCTCGCCAGGGCGATGCTCGAGATCGGCGGCGGCGGCGGTTGGAGAGCGGCTCATCTCCCCAGGCAGCACGAATATCGTCCACAATTTG
>CAZVHW010000726.1:0-695 GCA_964626835.1 uncultured Enterobacterales bacterium | reverse complement strand
GGTAAGCAAACGCTGGCGAATCACGACACCCAGCAGCACCAGGAAGCCGAGCACGGACCCGGCGACCCCGAGCTGAACCACCAGCGGTACCTCGGGCTGCAGAAACATCTGCCCCACGCCCCAGCCGAGCAGCACCAGGACACTGGTCAGCAGCACGCCCAGGCCGACGCCCACGCCCATGCGGTGGCCGGCGCCTTCCCGTACACGGTCTTCGGCGATGTCTACCATCAGCCGGTCCACCCAGCCGTCGGTGACGGCCTTGACCGCCTGGTGGGACTCGAGCTCACTGCGCAGGTCGGGTTTGTCCACGACCCAGGCCATCAGCTCTTCGCGCTCGGCGGCCGTGGCGACTCCATCGACCACCTTGACCATCAGCATCTCGTAGCGTTCCTGGTTCATTGGACCTCCTCGAGGACGCGGACAAGGGCCTTGCGGGCCCGGAACAACCGCGACATGACGGTGCCCTGGGGGATATCCAGAAGCTCGCCGATCTCGGCGTAGCTGAGATCCTGGAAGTGCCGCATGACGATGATTTCGCGGTGGTCTGGGTGCAGCTTGTCGATGGCCACCCGCACCCGCTCCTGCGCTTCGTGGGCGTTGACCACGCTCAGGGGGCTGGGCGTGGAGGAGGCCACTCGTTCGGTGTCCAGACCGATGTACGGACGGCGGTGACGGCGCGAGCGCACGTCGCGGCA
>CAZVHW010000725.1:1000-3416 GCA_964626835.1 uncultured Enterobacterales bacterium | reverse complement strand
ATTGTGTGTGCCTGCACCCCCCGACCGTCCGACAGACAGTGCCGCCGCATCCCATCGCCCCAGCGCACCGTGTTGGAGCCCCGCACGGGCGCGGGCTCTCCGGCAGCGATCCGGCCGGGGGCCTCACCGAGACCGCCGGCCGCATCGAGGAGGACATGGATCCCTGGGCGGCTGCCAGTCGGGGCGACACGGATGAAGTCGTGGCGCTATCCGAGCTACGGGGCTGGTTGGAAGCCATGGTCGAGATGAGCTATCAGGCCACCGGCCACCGCCGGATGCGCAATCCACGCATCTGGACCTTCCACGACATGGAGGCCCTGTGCTCCGGGTCATGGTCAGAGACGACGTGATCTGCGCGACCACGGTGGGCGTCTTCGTTCCCACCCTGGTCCCGGGCACCCCCCTGATCCCAGGGATGGTCTTCGGGCGCTTCCAGCGCCTGGGCCGATGGTACGACCTGCACGTGCCCCCCGGGGTCGACGGCTACGCCGATCAACCCCTGGAGCGCTACTCGAACGTCGAATACGGTACGGCGCTGATGCGTGTCCGGCGACGCACGGGGCGCAAGCGAGCCAAGGTCAAGGCCGCGGTCAAGTCCATGATCCACGGCGGCCGCACCGTGAAGGCCGAGATGGAAGGCACCCTCTACCGCCGGCCAGCGCCGGGGGCCCAGCCGTTCGTGGTCGAGGGATCCCGCGTGCAAGCCAACGACACCATCGGGTTGGTCGAGGTCATGAAGACCTTCACGCGCATCCGGGCTCCCTTCTCCGGTGTCCTGGAGCGCTGGCTGGTGCGCGACGGTAGCAACGTGTTCCAAGGCATGCCTCTGGCGGTGATCAGGCCCGACGGAGCACCCTCCGAAGAGCCAGACCCACAGGGGGCCCACAGCAAGGCCGGCTGAACCTGGCCCAGCCCGTTTCCCCGAGCGCCCCGGGCGTGCTACGCTCTGTCAACACACCTCGAGGGAGGAGAGGCCTTGCGCACGCTCGTCAGCATCCTCTGTATCCTCTTCGCCACACTCCCACGGCCTGCCCAGGCTGAGTGCACCGCCGCCTACCCCCTCCAGAACATGGCGCGTGACCTCGGAGTAATGCAGTCCTCTCTGCGCAACCTGGACGAAGCGGAGTTCCGCGGATCGGGCATGCGGCTCAAGCTCGGAATGCCCTGCATGGAAGCCCCGGCCCCAGCCGCGGTCTACGCCACCGCCTACCGACTCTTGGGCGCGCTGTACCACCTCGAAGGCGACGCGGTGCAGGCAGAGGCCTGGTTCCACACCGCCATCGAGCTCGACCCGGCCTTCGCGTGGGATGTCCGCGACTTCGACGTCGGACACCCCATCCGCGTCTCGTACGAAACCATCGGGGACAACCTGGACAACACCATGGCCACCGTCCAGGGCCAAGAGCTGCGGCTTCCCAGCACCGGCCGACTGCTCGTCGACGGCCGCCCCCTCATGGAAGCAGAGGCCACCATGGGACGCCCGCACGTCATCCAGCAGGTCAGCGGCGACAACCGCGTCACCGCAACCTGGGTGGTCGAAGGCAACGCCTTCCCGGCGGCGCTCTTGCAACCCTTCGGCAGCGGCGGCAGCCGAGACGAGGGACCTTCCCTGGTCATCGGCGATGCACCGGCCGAGAACAGCGGCAAGGACAAGTCCAAGGACCGCCGCAAGGACCGGGGCAAGGACGACGTCCAAGCCAGCTCCTCCCAGACCGGTAGTCTCGGCGATGTCGTGGTGGTCGAACGCATCCGACCTCCCATGAAGACCCCCCTCCTGATCATCGGGGGAGTGGGCGTCCTGGGAGCGGGTGGCACCTACGCCGCCTCCTACCTCATGCACCAACGGTTCCAGGAGGCCACGACAACCGAAGAGGCCAACCAGCTCCGCACCACCACGAACGCCCTGGTCATCGCCTCGGGCGGTGCCGCCCTGGCTGGGCTGGGCCTGGGCTACTGGGGAGTGCTGCTGGACGGAGGCGCAGGGTTTGGTATCCACGGTCAGTTCTAGCGGACCCAGCGGGCCCACCGATCGCTGGACCGGCCGCACGGGCCGTGTCTACCAGCACGACACGAGCGAGGACTCTCGAACTGGCGGCATGGCCCGCATCCTGCGCGTGCTACCCCAGGGCGCACCCACGGGCACCTCCACGGTAGCCGAAGGCATCCCGCTGGCCCTCAAGCTGGCCTCGAGCGACGATCTCGCTCGCGAGACCATGGTGCGCGAGGTCCAGGCCATCCAAGCGCTGCAGTCAAACCCCGGTGCCCCCCCCTGCCCCCGCCTCTACGACGTCATCGACGCCGGTGACCAGCCCATCGGCCTGGTCATGGAGTGGTGCCCCACCGACATGGAGCAATGGTGGGACCGCATCCTGGTGCTGCCCGACGCCATGGAACCCCTCTGCGGCGCGCTCGCGGA
>CAZVHW010000725.1:0-990 GCA_964626835.1 uncultured Enterobacterales bacterium | reverse complement strand
GACATCTGCCGGCGCATCGCTGAGTACCACGCCACCATGGCCTCTGCGGGCGTCAGCGCGGTCCACGCCGACATCAAGCCCCGCAACGCCGTGCTGTCAGAAGACGGGCGCTGGCTGCTCACGGACTTCGGAGCTGCCAAGAGCCGCCCAATCGAGCAAGAGACCTGGGAAGCCACCCGCCTCATCCTGGGCACCGAGAACTTCATCTCGCCCGAGATGGTGTTCAACTCCCTCAAGCGGCACCCCCAGGCGATGGACACCTGGTCCGTCGGGGCCACCTTCTTTGCCCTCCTGCGAATGCGCCGCCACCGCCTGTACGGCCACGAACTCCCCATAGACGGTACCCACAGCATCCAGTTCCGCTGCCAGCGCATGTCCTCCGTGACCGACCTGCGCGAACGCGAGCCCACCCTCTTCGTCGGCAAGGATCTCGACCCGACCGCGTTCTTCTCGCCCGACCGCCTGCCCGACCAAGATCGCACCGCGGTCTCCCAGGCCCTGCTGGGCGTCTTTGGCGAGCCAGACAAAGACCGCGAGCAGCTGCTCGAGGACGAAATCCTCTCCCTGCTCGACAAAGCCCTCGCCATCGATCCCTCCAAACGATTCACCCGAGCCGAGGAAATGTCCCAGGCGTTCGACCGCGTCGTGCGCCGCTATTGGGAGCTCGAGGGATCATCCGAGTCCGGCGTGGCCAGCCCGGCGCCGCAACCGCAGGAGCCCGACACTCCTTCCGAAAACGACGACGACGAGGCGCGGCCCACCGTCGTGGTGACCGACTCGGAACACCTGAAGGCGTTTTCTCCGATCGCACCCGCCCCCATCCATGCCTTCCCGGCTGCCTCCGCGGCCGAGGAGCGCACGGTGCTCGCCGCGAAGCCGTCCGACGGCTCCGATCCGTGGGGGCTATCCACTTCGGCTCCAGCCCCCTCCGAAGCCGCGGAGCCCGTCCCGCCACCCATCGCGCCTGCGGGGCCACCCCAGATGGACCCC
>CAZVHW010000724.1:0-3423 GCA_964626835.1 uncultured Enterobacterales bacterium | reverse complement strand
ACCAGGGCGGCCACGTGGTGCTGGACGAGACCACGCGCCGAAACCTCGAGCTCTTTCGCCCATTGCACGGCACAGGGCGCAAGGGCACGCTCATCCACCTCCTGGATCGCAGCGCCACCCCCATGGGCGGAAGACTGCTGCGGGAATGGGTGGCCTTTCCGCTGCTCGATCCCAGGGCAATCCGTGAGCGCCTCGACCTCGTCCAAGCCCTTCATGGCGACGGAAAGGCACGAGAACAACTCCGGCATGGCCTACGAGAGGTGGCCGACCTCGAGCGCATCGGCAGCAAGGTGGCGCAGGGCCTGGCTCATGCCCGCGATCTCGCCGCTCTTGCGCGCTCGCTCGATACTCTCCCCGACGCACTCGGCGCGCTGGCCGGCAATCCCGCCCTGGCCGCCGTGCTACCACAGGACCGCTGCACCGACGTCTCCGAAGACCTCTCGTTGGTCCTCGAGGAAGAGCCTGCCTTGGCGCTCACCGAAGGTGGGCTCATCCGCCCGGGGCTGGATGCAGAGCTCGACGAGCTTCGTCAGCTGGCTCGCGAGGGCAAGGGCGCCATCTCCCGTATGCAGGAACGCGAGCGCGAAACCACGGGCATCGGGAGCCTCAAGATCCGCCACCACAAGACTCAGGGCTACTTCATCGAGGTCAGCCGAGCCAAGCTCCATCTGGTACCCGAGCACTACCGTCGCTGGCAGACCCTGACCAACTGCGAGCGCTACATCACGGCGGAGTTGAAGGAGTTCGAAGACAAGGTGCTGACGGCCGACACCCGCAGCAAGGCCATGGAATACGAGCTGTTCATCGAGCTACGCCACCGCGTCGCCCAGCAGCTACCGCGACTGCAGGCTCTGGCGGCGAGCATCGCAGTGCTGGACGTGCTCGGTACCCTGGCAGAGGTAGCGGTGCGGCAACGCTACCATCGCCCCGCCGTCCACACGGGGCAGTCCCTGGAGCTCTCCGACGCCCGCCATCCGGTGGTCGAGGCCGCCCTCACGGACGAACGCTTCGTCCCCAACTCCATCACCCTCGACCCGGATCAACGGCGCCTGGTCATCCTCACGGGGCCCAACATGTCGGGCAAGTCCACCATCATGCGCCAGGTGGCTCTGTGCACCCTCCTGGCCCAGATGGGGTCCTTCGTGCCAGCGCGCCAAGCCAGCATTGGCGTCTGCGACCGCGTCTTCGTGCGCGTTGGGGCGAGCGACGACCTGGCACGCGGTCGGTCCACGTTCATGGTCGAGATGGCCGAGACGGCCAACATTCTCCACAACGCCACGGCACGATCGCTTGTCTTGCTGGACGAGATCGGTCGCGGAACCAGCACCTACGACGGCCTCGCCATCGCCTGGTCGGTGGCCGAGGCACTGCACGACCACATTCGCTGCCGCACCCTCTTCGCGACGCACTACCACGAGCTGGTGGGGTTCGCGCGCAACCACCCCCGGGCCGCGAACATGAGGGTAGCGGTCAGCGAGATGGGGGAGCGCATCATCTTCCTCCGGCGCCTTCAAGAGGGAGCAACCAGCCGCTCCTACGGCATCCAGTGCGCGCGCCTGGCGGGCATCCCCGACCCCGTGGTCCAGCGGGCGCGTGCCGTTCTGAAGGAGCTCGAGCGGCGCCGACCCCGTGACGACAGGCAGCTCTCCCTCTTCGACATCGATCCAGACGCCGGGGACGAACCGCCAGCTGCCGAACCGGAGCGTTCACCCGCCGCCCCGGATCTGCTGCGCGAGACGCTGTTGGCCGTCGACCCCGACCGCATCACCCCGCGCGAGGCCATGGAAGCCATCTACCGTCTCAAGGCATTACTCTAGCGTAGCCATGGCTCCTGTCCTTCCAACCAGCACTGCCCAGGCGCTGGTCGCCGCGTTGCTGGTCTTGGTGGCGGTACTCCCTGCCAGGGCCGCGGGAGCCACGCTCGACCAGGTGTTGCTGTTCCTGGGTGAGGAGCACGCCCGGCTGCTTCTGGTGCTGGACGCACCCCCGGGAGACCTCTCGTCGGGTAGCTCACCGGCGCTGGGTTCCGCCCCTGCCCGCGCCACCCTCATCCTAGCCGGCACCGAGGTCTCGCCCACCTTGCTGGCAGCCTATCGCAAGCGCCCAGGGGGCGCGGAGATGCCAGTGGACCAGCAAGGTGTCCGGCAGCTGGTGTTTTCCGAAGTCGATGGAAGCGCCCAGGTAGTTGTGGAGTTGGACCGAGCCCGCGCCCTGTCCGTCGAGGAAGTAGGAGAGCGGGCGCTCCTGGTGGACATTCGAGTGCCTGACGCGCCCATCGACGGCAGTCTGCCCGAGGCGAGAGCCTTGGATGGATGGCTGAGAGGGCTATCCATGGTGCCAGCCGAGACCAGAGAACCTCGCACTCGCCCGCGCATCGTCGTCGATCCCGGCCATGGCGGGCAGGACCCGGGCGCGGTGGGCTGCACGGGGACACACGAGTCCGACGTCGTGCTCGCGATCGCACGGCGTGTAGCAGCCGGCCTGGAGCGGGAGCTGCAGGCAGAGGTGGTGCTCACCCGAGACGACGACACATTCATCTCCCTCCAGGATCGGGCGTCCCTCGCCAACGCCCGCGACGCAGATCTATTCCTCTCCATCCACGCCAACGCTTCGACGGCGGACACCGTCTGGGGCATCGAGACCTACTACCTGGACGTGGCCACCGACGCGAACGCGGCTGCCGTGGCACGCCGCGAAAACGCGTCTTTCGTGTCCGCCGAGCAGGGTGAAGATGCCGCCTCCCGCGTGGTTTCCGACCTCGTGGTCTCCGGTACGAGCGCCCTGTCCCGGCGCCTTGCCCTCGAGGTTCAAGGATCTGTCATCCGGCGACTGTCCCTCGTGGTTGGCGCCGAAAACATCCGCGATCTCGGCGTGAAGTCCGCCATGTTCCGCGTACTGGTCTCCACCCGAATGCCCTCCATCCTCTTCGAGGCCTCGTTCCTCACGCACCCCGATGACGAAATGCGGCTTCGCACGCCTGCCTTCCAGCGACAGACGGCGAACGCCATCGTCGAGGGTGTCCGCGCCTACCTCGCCGCTACCGAGACACCCCAGTGACACGCGGCAGGGCCGGTAGAAAGGGCAGGGGAGGGGAGGATGCCTTACCCCTCGCCTTCGAACACGCCATTGAAGGCTTCCTTGGCCAGGCGCGCATCGAGCGCGGCCTGAGCGCCAATACGACGGAAGCCTACAATCGTGATTTGCGACGTTTCGCGCGCTGGATCCACCGGGAGCGCGGGCTGGAAGTCCCCAGCGAAGTGCAGCGCGAGCACATCTCCAACTACCTCGGCGCTCTGCTCGACCAAGGCCTCTCTCGCCGCAGCCTCGCTCGACACCGTGTCTCCATTAGGCAGATGTTCCGTTTTCTCTTCCTCGAAGGCATTATCTCGACCGATCCATCGGCGCTGGTCGAGGCGCCCACCC
>CAZVHW010000723.1:0-3431 GCA_964626835.1 uncultured Enterobacterales bacterium | reverse complement strand
GCATCATCTCCCGGAAGCCCGTGCCCGCCGTGGCAGGCCCCAACAAGGCCACGAAGTCCGCGTTGTCCCAGATCCCGTTCCAGGACAGACCCATGAGCTCGTATCCGAAGCGCCCACCGCCCTTGGAGACCAGCCAGACCGCCAGCGGCAGGCTCGCGACCGCCAGCCCCCCCAGGACCTTCGCGGGGGAGCGCCGAGCCAGCAGCGCCGCCACCCCCACCAGGGGCAGCAGGAAGACCCCCTCGGGCCTGGCGAGCGGGGCCAGGGCGGCCACGGCGAAGGCAGGCCACCACGCCTTGGCCGACAGGCCGGCACGCAAGCAGAGTGCCAGCACCCAGGCGGCCATCAGCCACGCCATGGGCCTGGGATCCAGGATCACGGCGTGCTGTCGGACCACCGGCAACAACACCCAGCACAGCACGCTGCCTCGGGCCGCCCAGCGGCCGCCCAGCCGCGACGACGCCAGCCACAGCGGCACGGCCACGGCACCCGCCAGGACCAGGTTGAGGGTCCAGGCCGCGATCTGCAGAGGCGAGCGCGCCAGCGGCACCAGGAGCGTCGGCCACAGCGGCGGCCAGGTGGACGGAACCGTACACACGGAGAGCCCCGCCTGGCAGCGCACGGTCTCGAGCAGCTCGAGGCTGTCGGGTGAAACCCTGGGCCCGGGGGCCATCACCAGCAGCGCGGCCACGGCCAGACCACCCGCCAACCAGGCTTCACGGGTGCCGCTGCGCTGGGGCTGCTCACGCGTCATGACCGACCTCTATCCGCCGCTGGCTCCACGGTCCGCGAGGTGCTCCAGGAAGCTGCGCGGAGGATCCGCGGCCGTGCTCTCGAGGATCAGCATCCGCACGTAGGGGAGGTGCCGCTCGGAGTGAAGCGCGTAGTCGGCCCGCAGGGTGTCGAGGAAGTGGTCCAGGATGCGAGCGTGGTCGAACTTGGCCCGGTCGGCCAAGCCTTCGTCCACGGACACCACCAGGACACGCCGAAAACGGGCCGGTTTCAACTCGGCTTGCAGTGGATGGAAGGACAGATCCGTGAGGGGGCCGTAGAACCAGCCCTGAGCGGGCTCCGCACGCGAACCGACGGGCAGCGGACGCCAGTGGGCGCCCACCACGCGGCTGCTCATGTCACCGAGCAGGTACCAGGTGAGGGCCTGGGCGTGACTGAAGGCCGGCAACACCACCACGGCGTCCCCATCGGACAGCTCGGCCCGGAGCAGCTCCGCGGCTTGCCGGAGATCGGGCCGCTGGGGCTCGAGCACCAGGCGCCCCAGCTGGACTCCCACACACCCCACCCAGACAGCGCAGCCCAGCACTGCCGCGGCCGCCAGCCCCTTCTGGGAGACGCGAAGGCGGGCATCGAAGACACGTCGCACGAGCCCACAGAGGGCCAGGGCGACGGGTATGGCGGCCAAGGGGAGCAAGGGAAGCGCGTAGCGGAAGGGGTAGTAGATCCCTCCGTCGAGAAAGCCGGTCATGGTGCGGTACATGGACACCAGGTGGATCACCAGGAGCGCCAGGGGCAGCACGAGCAGCAGCGTGGCCTGGGTGCCCAGGCGCCGGTGGAGCGCCAGGCCGTATAGCCACGCCAGGGCAGGCACGGCGGCGAGCAGGGCGAAGCGAGGGGGCACCCCCGCCGTGGCCCGCAGGACGTCCCCCAGGAAGGGTGCCAGGCCTGGGGCCTGCAGGTAGTAGTGGCGAGTGGTTTCCTTGAGCAGACCGCCGAACTCGACCGAGAAGAAGAACACCGGCAGCCAGGGCAGCACGAACAGCGCGGCCACGACGCCTCGCCTGACGAAGGCCCGCAGCGTTCCGCAGCCCCCCTGGTGGCGATGTCGCCAGCAATGCGTCAGCACGAACAGGGTGTGGGCCAGGCCCACCACCAGGAAGATGTAGTGGAAGTAGAAGCCCACCACCATGGTCGTGAAGTAGGCGTGCCAGCTGGCGATCCGGCCGTGCTGCAGCCCTCGCAGCAGGAGCACGAAGGACCCGGTGACGATCAGGGCAGCCGGCGCGTAGTGCGAAAAGTCCGTGGAGTACTCGATGGCGAGGGGGGAGCAGGCCACCAGCGCTGCGGCCACCAGCGCCTGCCCACGGCCCAGCCCCAGCTGCAGGGCGAGCCGCCGGGTGAGCTCCACCAGGGCCACGCCGCAGAGCAACGAGAGCAGCCGAAGCCAGGCATGGCCGGTGCCGCACAGGCCCACCAGGGCCGCGAGCGCGTAGAACAGGGGCGGGTTGGTGGCGAGGAAGACCTCGGGATGGAAGATGGTCGAGAGCAGCTGGTTCACGAGCCGCCCCCCTGCTCCAGGCAGCGGAGCAGCTCCATGGGCAGCGAAGGTTCTCGAACGGGGTGGAGGCAGCCCAGCACGAAGGCGGGCAGGACGTCCTGCCCGAAGTGCTCGAGACAGGCGCGCTCGCAGTCGCCGATCTGGGTGTCGGACGCGGCGGAGTGTGTCGCGAGATCGCTGCAGACTTCGGCGCACCGGGGCGTGTCGTCCTTGCCCCCGACGTCGTCGTGGTCGCCGGACACGCCAGCCGCGATCTGGGCGTGCACGAACTCGGTCATGGAGAAGGACTCCCCCATGCTGGGGATCCTCACGACCGCGGCGAGGAGCAGCAGTGCCACCACCAACCACGCCTCGCGCCGAACGGGCAGCTCCGAGCCCGGTGGGGGCAGACGGTGCGCCCGTTGTCGAGGGAGGAGTCGCCCGCCCACGAGGATCCCCGACAGGCCCAAGCCGCAGCCGAGGAAGAGCCACCACCACGAGCCGACGGGATCGGCCCATGGATCGACGCCCTCGAAGGTGAGACAGTAGTCGGCCATGGTGAAGTGCAGGTCGGCCTGGCCTTCGCCGGAAAGCACGAGCGGATAGTGGTTGTAGAGCTGCTGAAAGGGCGCGCCCGAGCCCCCCGATTCGGCGTCCACGACCACCCAGAAGTGCAAGCCGCCGGGCGGCGAGGGAACCTCGCAGGAGAATTGATCGTGGTCGTCCAGGGGGCAGACTGCCAGGTAGCGCCCCTCGAAGGGTGAGGCCTTGTCGAGGCTGGCCGCCACGAGCAGCGGGTGGTCCGCCAGGGTGAGGGGCCTGTCCACGTTGCCGCGGACCGTGACCTGCGGCCAGCTCGGATCGGGTTGCACCATCGACACGGGTGCGGCCAGGGCAGCGGCAACGAGCAGCGGGAACAGGACGAGCAGGAGCATGGAACCCGACGTGGGCGAGGCCGCCGCGGCGGAAACCGCGTGGTTCGGCCCGTCGCCTGAGAAGGAACTCCAAGAGGGTATCCGGTTTTACCCATTCTTGACGGACTCCGAGGATACGATGATGTCTCTACTGGGAGGTATAGGACTCCGTGCGCATCCTCATCGTCCAGGACAACGGCATCAACGAGTCGCTCGCGTTGACCGAAGCCAGCGCCCTGCTGGGGGCC
>CAZVHW010000722.1:0-3437 GCA_964626835.1 uncultured Enterobacterales bacterium | reverse complement strand
GAGTGTGCGGAAGGTCGAAGTGGGGCCCGTGACCATCGGCGGCGTTGGGTTGGTACTGATCGCCGGCCCCTGCGTCATCGAGGGTGAGGTCGGGACGCTTGCCATCGCCGAGGAGCTGGGCACCATCTGCCGGGCCCTCTCGATCCCTTTGATCTTCAAGTCCAGCTTCGACAAAGCCAATCGCACGAGCTTGGCAGCCTACCGCGGGCCCGGGCAGCAGGAAGGCCTGCGCATTCTGCGGAAAGTGCAGTGGGAGGTCGGTCTGCCGGTCACCACGGACGTGCACCTGCCCGAGCAGGCCCCTGTCGTGGCCGAAGTCGCGGACCTGCTGCAGGTCCCCGCGTTCCTCTGTCGCCAGACCGATCTGCTCACCGCGTGTGCCGCCACGGGGAGACCCGTCAACGTCAAGAAGGGGCAGTTCATGGCGCCCGCGGCGATGGCCTCGGTCGTGGGCAAGCTGCAGGACTCCGGCGCGAGCGGCGTCGTGCTCACCGAGCGAGGAACGAGCTTCGGCCACGGTGACCTCGTGGTGGACTACCGCGGCCTGCCGACCATGCGTGCCCTGGGCGTGCCGGTGTGTATGGACGCCACCCACGCTTGCCAGCGCCCCCCTGCCGGTGCCGCTTCGACAGGTGGAGTGCGGGACATGATCGCCCCCTTGGCGCGCGCATCGGTGGCGGTGGGCATCGACGCCCTGTTCCTCGAGGTCCACCCCGACCCGGAGCTGGCCCCTTGCGACGGCGCGAACATGCTGCCCCTGTCCCAGCTCGAGCCACTCTTGCGTGACCTTCTGGCGCTGCGAGGCGCCTAGCCACCCACGCCGTACAGCGGCAGCGGGGAGCCCTCGCTCACCTCGGGCACCGTGGTGCAGGGGACGGGCAGGAATACGTCCGTCCACGCCGGCTCGGAACCCTGGCGGAGCATGGCCACCAGCCGCCAGGGGCGGGTGCTGGTGCGCCACGGCCGCGCCCGCTCACATCGGATCTCCAGGCGACGGCCGGTGGGAGGCTCCAGCCAGCGCAGGCCGACTACGGGACCCGTGCCCAGGGTCTCGACGCTCTCCGTCTTGGGGAGGCCCCCGCGGATGAGGGGTTCCACGACACAGAGCCGATGGTCCCCGACCCTCTGGCATTCGGCGCCGTCCGGGGGAGGACCCAGCACGGGAGGGTGCTCGATGACCACGGGCACGGCTAGAATACGCATCAGCTCGGCGGCCTCGGCCGCGGGCCAGCGGCCGGCCAGGGTGTCGAGCTCTCGCTGTGAGGCGGTCTCCCGCGCCCAGTGGCCGCCCACCAAGGGGCGGCCGTGGTCCAGGGCTGCTGCCAGGCGCATGGAGCCTTCACAAGGGCAGCTGTCCACTACCGGCTGGAAGTGCTCGTACAGGGGACCCTCCGGTACGGCTTGGAGGCCGAGGTAGAGGGGAGGGGGGGTGATGGCCGCCCGGGGGCCGGAGTCCGCGATCGGTGTCTCGCCCAAGACCACGGCGATGGCGCAGCACACCAGCATGCCGCGCACCCAGGGAGGAACGCGCCGAGTGAGCTGCAGCGTCCCTGCTGCAGCCAGGAGAGCGACCGCAATGAAGGAGAGGGCCAGCCAGCGTGCAGGCGCCCGCAGTGGAGCCCCCGCAACCAGGAAGTCGAGCAGGCGGTAGGGACCGGGCAGGCCAGTGGAGATGCCGCCCCAGGAAGGCACCGGGCCCAGGGCCAGCAGAGCGGCAAGGCCGCCCACCGCCACGACGACCAGCCAGAGCCAGCCCCCGCGTCGCACGCGCCAGAGTCCGACCAGGGCCAGCAGCGTCGCCAGGTATCCGGGGTTTGGGGGGTCGGTGATGCGCGCTGCCCCCTCGCCGAGCAGGAATCCGTGGAGCCACGCCCCCACCATGGGTCTCATGGTGGCGGCCAGATCCCAGGACTCCGCGACGATCTCACCCGCGTCGAGCTGGGCGTGCTGGGCTGCCGCGAAGCGAGCGTAGGCCATCGCCGCCGGCAGGAAGGAGAGGACCCCTAGCGCGAGGCCTCCCAGCGCAGCCGCCGTGCTGCGCCCTTGCAGCTTTCGCGTACCCGCCGCCACGGCGAGAATCACGGCTGCGACGAGCCCGGCGTGCAGCCCCATGTAGAGCCCGAAGTGGAAGGCCAGGCCCAACGCCAGGCCACCCAGCGCCGCCAGCCACGGCCGACCCTTCGTCAGGCCCGCGGCCAGCAGCAGGCCGCCGCCCACCGCCCACTCGTGGTGCACCAGGTTGACGTGGTGGGCGTGGCTGAGCTGGATGGGTCCCAGCCCACCGATGACGCCGGCCAGCCAGGTATGGGGGCCCGGACCCAGCAGGGCCTGGGCGGTTCGATGACATACCCAGGCCGTGGCGAACAGCCCAAGCAGGACCACCGCGGCGTAGGCATCGAGCGCATGGATCCCGAGGGCCTCCAGCGGAGCTGCCAGCAATGCCGGCCCGGCCATCCAGTCCGCCTGGGTGAAGCCGGGCTGCGTGGGCCAGCCCAGCCACGCCGCATCCCAGGCTCGCGGGCCCACGAGCACCTCCTGAAGGTGCTCCATGGCCAGGAGTCCGAAGAGGGCGTCCCGGTGATGGAAGACCCGGTCCCCCGTGAGCGCCCAGGGGCGCCCCGCGACGAAGGTCGCTACACCCAGCACCAGCAGAGCGGAGGCTTCACGGCGCCAGGCAGGAGCCAAGGGCTAGATGGACTTCAGCGGAGGCCCGTTGTAGCCCAGATCTTCCTCTTCCTCGGGGGGTGCGGGGATGCGCTCGAAGATCAGGTTGTCGTCTTCCACGTCTACGCAGATGGTGTCTCGGGCGTGGAAGTCTCCAGCCACGATGGCCCGGGACATGGGGTTCATGCAGTACTGTTGCAGCGCGCGCTTGAGGGGTCGGGCGCCGTAGAGCGGGTCGAAGCCCGCGTCGCACAGGGCCTTGCGGGCCGCCGGGGTCATCTCCATGTGGAGCTGGCGGGACTCGAGCAGCTTGTCGATGTGACGCAGCTGGATGGTGAGGATGGCGTCCATGTGCTCGTAGCGCAGGGAATGGAAGGTGGTGATCTCGTCCACGCGGTTGATGAACTCGGGTCGGAAGGTCTCGCGAAGGGCCTCGGTGACCTTGGCTTCGATGGCTTCGGCTGGCAGGCCCCGCTCGTTGCCCTCGAGGATGAAGCGCGACCCTACGTTGGAGGTCATGATCAGCACGACGTTCTTGAAGTCGACCGTGCGCCCCTTGGCGTCGGTGAGTCGGCCGTCGTCCAACACCTGCAGCAACACGTTGAAGATGTCGCCGTGGGCCTTTTCGATCTCGTCCAGCAGCACGACAGAGTAGGGACGGCGGCGCACGGCTTCGGTGAGCTGGCCGCCCTCGTCGTAGCCCACGTAGCCCGGAGGAGCGCCGATGAGCCGGGCGACGGTGTGCTTCTCTTGGTACTCGGACATGTCGATGC
>CAZVHW010000721.1:0-3441 GCA_964626835.1 uncultured Enterobacterales bacterium | reverse complement strand
GTGCGAGCCGAGCGCGGTGAAGGTGTGGACCTCATCGAGCGCCTGCCCGGCCATCTCGAGCGCGGCGATGGGATCTCGCGCGCCACCGCTGCGGGCCAATACGTTCGAGGCCTGGGCGGGGGGTAGGTGGGTGCTTCCCTCGAGAGCGGCGCAGAGGTCCTGCAACAGGCTCATGCGCGCCAGCCCCCCGAGAGGGCCCGGATCCTCCAGCAGGGCAACACGCGCGAGGGGGTCCTGCAGATCGGGCCAAGCGTTGACGATGCGTCGGGACAGGTCCGCACGACCTGCCCAGGCCTCGGCAGCGGCAAGCGCGAGGTCGGGAATGTCCTCGGGGTGGGCGTCGGGATCGCCGAGCAGGGCTCGAGCCTCTTCCAGACTTCCAGGGAACTGGAGGTGGTCTTCCTCGGCGAGCAGCGCCAGCTCCAACGCCATGGCCACCGCCTTGGTGGGGCTCATCCCCTCGGGGCGCACCGACACGGGAGCGTCCGCACCGCAGAGCACCACGACGGCCAGTAGGGACAACAGTGCGAGCGCCCCCCGCGCAAACCGGCCCCCCGTACCGAGCGCCCGAACCACGGGGACGTGCCCTCTCGCCTCGTTCCGTGGCATGCTCTGCGTCATGAATCGTTCCCTGCGTGACAACGAGGCCCATCCTATCTCAACCACCCTCGGCGAGATCCTGCGGGACGCGGGCTGCGAATCGAGCGCCCCGCGGGAGGACCAGCGCGCCGCGGTTGAGGCCTTGGCCGCCCAGCAGCCTTCGCGCCTGCAGGAACTGGACGAGCACCTGCTGGATCTGCGAGAGCGCGAGACAGCCGATACCGGCCTCCCGCTCGTGATCGGCGGCGTCCGCCGAGGCCATCTCGTGGGCTGGGATCGGGTCACGACGACGTGGGTCGGCTGGGACGAGCAGAGCGGCGCACGCTGGGCCTTGCGGTGCTTGCGGCCCCGTTGGCGTCGCGACCCAGTGATGCACCGACGTCTGGCGCTCGGGGAGCAGCTCGCGAGCAACATCCGGGGGCTGGTCCCCATGCGCTTCGAGGGCCACGCTGACTGGCCCCACGTGGCCTACCGCCTCTCGGGCATCCCGCTGTCGGAGCTGCTGCCCACGGAAGATCCGCCCCAGCTGCTCACCTTCGCAAGGTGGCTGGGGCTGGCCCTGGCCACCACGCTCCGGCTGCATCATCGCGGGCTCTTGCTGGGCACGCTCGCTCCCGCACAGATCTTGCTGACTCCGGAGGGGCTCTCGTTGGTCTGGCTCGACCCACTGGACGGCGCGCCCAAGGAGGCCAGCTCGGACCTGCGTCAGCTTGCCCTGGCCTTCACGCAGCTCGATCCAGACGGCCTGCATCCGCTGGCCCAGACCCTCCAACCCTGGTGCCACAGCCCCCCCGCCAGCGCGAGCGAAGCTGCCACGATGCTTCGGCGCGCGCTCGCGGACGAGTTGGTCACGGCGCGGCACCGGCTCGCCCTCAGGAGCCGCACCGCGGATCGCGAGTCCCGGACGGCTCGCCTGTACACGTTGGGACAGGAGCTGGCGCGGGCCTTGCCACCTCCATCCGGACGTTCCTGCCTGCGAGCGGGCCACGATCGCACCCTCTACCTGATAGAGAGCGACGGCCGCAGCGTGCGCGGGGGGACGGCAGCCGGCGTCCCTCCCCGGGGCCTACCGCCGTTGTACACCCCAAGCCGCGGCCTGGACGCCCCCGCCACACGCAGGCTACTGCGAGCCTGGGCACGCCGCGGCGACGGTGACCTGAAGCTGCAGGCATCCGCCCAGCGGCGGTGGCAGGCGGGCGACGCCCAGGGTCAGGCGTTGGTGCGCTGGCTCACCGCCGCCTCCCGACTGCGCCGCGCCCAGCTGCTGCTGGCCTACCGCCTCCGACGCGCCTGATCGAATCCGGAGCCGCCATGTCCGACACCGACACCGACACCGACGTCCGCTGGCCGCCCAAGCGCTACCCCAAGGGATGCCTGGCCTTCCTGGGTCTGGTCCTGGCCCTCGTCGCGGGGCTGTACGGATGGAGCGCCTACGACCACTGGCAGGCTCTGGAGCGACAGGAAGCCGAGGCCCGCCAGCGCTTCGATCCTGTGCTGGTCAAGATCGAGCAGGCTCGCGAGGGGCAGCAGGACAGCGAAGAATACGACCTGGACAAGACCGTGCGCGTTCTGCACGAGATCGACGCGGCCCTGTCGACCGGCGGCTCCCTCGAGGACTACCTGGACACCATGGCGTTGCAGGACTACCGCGGCGTTCCCGCGGAGGTGCTCGCGGGCCGCGCCGAGATCCTCGACGTGCTCTTCAGGCTCTACTCGCGCCAGGTCGAGGCCGAGGACCAGGAGGCCACGTGGGCCATGGTCAAGCACATGGGTCCGGTGCTCAACATCCTGATGATGTCCAAGGTCCAGCTGGGGGGCGATGCGTCCCTGGGCATCCCCCTGGCGGGTGGCGGCGGCACGGTACAGGTGGCCGAAGCCGGCATCGACCGTGAGGGTGTCCGACGCGTGTACGAAGACTGGAAACAACAGCAGGACGGGCACCGGCGCCTACTGCGAGACATGCTGGCGCTGGAGCAGGAGCTCATCGACACCCTGACCGACCACTCGCGGGTCTACCACCGGTACCTGCAGGAGTGGAGGGAGCTCTGCACGCTGCGGGACCGCGCCTACCTGGCCGCCCACGATGGCAACTGGGAAGCCGCCTTGGCCGCGGCAACGACCGCCGCAGAGATGGCCCCCCACGACCGCGAGGCCCACCTGCTGCAGGCCCTGGCCCTGGTCGAGGGGGACCTGGCCACGCCGGAAGATCCCGACGCTCCTGACCGGCTCCTCGATGCCTACATCCAGCAACATCCCGACGCCACGGCCCCCGCCTTCCTGCTCCGGGGCGTCCTGCAAGCCAAGCGCGGGGATGGCAAGGCCGCTCGCCTGGACCTCGAGCAAGCCGCCGCCTACTACCCCCAGCAGGCCGACCTGCTGCAGGAC
The DNA here is from genome assembly GCA_964626835.1 of uncultured Enterobacterales bacterium. Taxonomy (GTDB): domain Bacteria; phylum Myxococcota_A; class UBA796; order UBA796; family JAFGLY01; genus CALDOK01. The sequence goes on along the minus strand of CAZVHW010000721.1, from coordinate 456 downwards.
ATGCTCGACCCCTACCGGTCCCGCACCCGCACCTTCCTTCGTCAGTCCCGGGAAGGCAACCTGGTGCTGGAGCTGTACAAGTCCTCGATGCTGGGCGCCGCGTGGTTCAGCCCGGACCTGCAGCTGGCTCGGCTGGCCTTCGAGGCTGGCGAGTTCGAGGCGGGACGCGACAAGGTCATGGACCACTTCGCCCGGCGTCGAGCCCAGGGGCAGTGGGACATGATCATCCGGGACCTGCAGTTCTGCGAGGACTTCCTGCGGGACGACTACCACCTCATCCTCCCCGAGCAGGGCTGGCTGGACCTCGAGGCCCAGGAGACCACCTTCGGCAGCGAGCTGAAGGTGGCCGTGAACAACCGCAGCGACCGCACCCTGCACAACGCCAGCCTGGTGCTCTGCCTGCACTTCACCGACATGCATCCGGACGACTACGAGACCTTCACCCCGCGCACCGAG
>CAZVHW010000720.1:1734-3448 GCA_964626835.1 uncultured Enterobacterales bacterium | reverse complement strand
TGCGGCGGGTGGGCCCCGTGGCGGCGCGCAAGCCCGTGCTGGCCCTCAAGTCGGGCACCACCCCCGAAGGCGCCCTGGCCGTGTCGTCACACACCGGCGGCATGATGGAACAGGACACAACGTGCCAGGCGCTGTTCGAAAAGTGCGGCGTGCTGCAGTTCACCAAGCTGTCCGAGCTGTGCGAAGCGGCCGAGGCGTTCGCCGCCCAGCCGGTGCCCCGGGGTGACCGCATCGGTATGGTCACCAACGCTGGCTCCCCGGCAATCATCGTCACCGACGAGTGCGTGCAGGCCGGGTTGAGGGTCCCGCCCCTGGCGGACAGCTCCAAGGCCATGCTGGGCGAGAAGCTGCAGGCCATCGCCAGCATCGCCAACCCCATCGACATGATGGCCACGGCCGGTGGCGAGGAGTTCGGAGTCTCGCTGCAGGCATTGGTGGACGACCCGGGCCTGGACGCAGCGGTGATCTGCTTCATGACCCCGTTCTTCGTGGACACCCTGGGCATCGCCGCGGCCATCGAGCGCATCGCTCCCACCACCGACAAGACGCTCATCGCCGTGGCCATGACCAACCCGGACGAAGAACCCGCCTGGCGCGAGACCATCGACCGGGTCCGAGCCGCCGGTGTTCCGGTCTACTACTTCCCTGAGTCCGCGGCCCGGGTGCTGTCCCACATGGACCGCTTCCGCCGCCTGCGGGACCGGCCGGAATTCGCTCCCCCCGAACTGTCCGTGGACAAGGAGCGCGCCACCCGAGTGCTCGACCGAGCCCAGTGCGGGCCCGACGGTTTCCTGGCGCCGGCCCAGGTCAGCGAGCTGCTGGGGGCCTACGGTCTGCCCTTGGTGGCCGAGCGTCGCGCCGCCGATTGGGCCACGCTACGCCAGGCCGCCGCCGAATTGGGCTACCCCGTGGTGCTCAAGGCCGAAGCTCCAACCCTGGTGCACAAGACCGATGCGGGCGCCGTGGTGCTCGACCTGCGGGACGAAGATGCGCTCCACGGCGCCTGGTCTCGCCTGGCCGACCAGCTGCACGGCACCGACCAGCTTGTCTGGCTGCTGCAGAAGATGGCCGCTCCGGGGCTCGAGATCATCATCGGCGGTGCCGAGGCCGCGGGGCTGGGTTCCCTGGTGATGTTCGGCCTGGGCGGTGTGCACGTGGAGGTCTTCGAGGACGTGCTGTTCAAGCTGGCACCCCTGGATCGTGCCGAGGCCGAGGCCATGCTGGACGGCATCGCCGCGTCGGCGCTGCTGCGCGGAGTGCGCGGTCAACCCGGCGTCGATCGCCGAGCGCTGCTGGACGTGCTGCTGCGGGTCTCCCGCCTGCTGGCCGACCACCCCCGCATCCTCGAGTTGGATCTCAACCCCGTGCTGGCCTACCCCGAGGGCACGGCACCTTGTGCGGTCGACGCCAGGGTGAAGCTGCAGCAGGACTGAAAGGAGTCGAGCCATGGCCAACTGGCTGAACCTGGGCGAGATGCTCGAGCTGAACGCCAAGAAGTACCCGGACAACGTCTGCCTGGTGGACGCCACCCGCAGCTTCACCTTCCCCCAGACCGAGGCGCGGGCCTGCCGCCTTGCCAACGCCCTGCTGGGCATGGGCTTGCAGAAAGGCGACAAGGTCAGCGTGCTGCTCGAAAACTGCATCGAGTTCGTGGAGATCTACCTGGCCGCCGCCAAGGCCGGCTTGGTGGTCAACCCCATCAACTTCCGGCTGG
>CAZVHW010000720.1:0-1724 GCA_964626835.1 uncultured Enterobacterales bacterium | reverse complement strand
AGTACATCGTCGGCCACGCCGAGTCGCGGGCTTTCGTGGTGCACGACGAGTTCTGCCCAACGGTAGACAGCGTCCGGGGCCAGCTCGAGCACATCCCGGCGGACAACTACGTGGTCGTGGGTCAGCCCCGTGAAGGCTATCGCAGCTACGAGCCGCTGCTCGAGAGCGGTGCGGTGGAGGCCCCCGGCGTCGTCGTGCGTCCCGAAGATCCCTGGATCCTGCTGTACACCTCGGGCACCACCGGCCGCCCCAAGGGCGTGGTGCGTTCCCACGAATCCTACGTGGCCTTCTACCTGATCAACGCGGTGGACTTCGGCTTCCGGCCCGAGCACAGCGTGCTCAACGTGATGCCCCTGTGCCATGTCAACGCCACTTTCTTCACCTTCAACTTCACCTACATCGGCGGCGCCACCTACGTGCACCCCGCGCGCAGCTTCGACACCACGGAGATCCTGGGCATCGTGCAGCGGGCAGGCATCAGCTTCATCTCCCTGATCCCCACCCACTACGCCCTCATCCTGGCGGTCCCCGCCGATCAGCGTGCGCAGTTCGACGTCTCGAGCGTCAAGAAGCTCCTCTGCTCCTCCGCCCCGGCCAGGGTCGAGCAGAAGCGGGCCATCATGGAGTACTTCGAAGGGGTCGAGCTGTACGAAGGCTACGGCTCCACCGAAGCCGGCATCGTCACCACCCTGTTCCCCGACGAGCAGATGACCAAGCCCGGATCCATCGGCCGAGAGAGCCTGGGCACCAGCTTCGTGCGCATCCTCGATGCGGACAAGCGGCCCGTGACCCGGGGCGAGATCGGCGAGCTGTACAGCCGTGGCCCCATGATGTTCGACCGCTACTACAAGAGCCCGGAAAAGACCGCCGATTCCTTCGCGGGCGAGTGGTTCTCGGCCGGCGACATGGCCTACGAAGACGAAGATGGGTACTACTACCTGGTAGACCGCAAGAACAACATGATCATCACCGGGGGAGAAAACGTCTTCCCGTCAGAGGTCGAGACGATCATCGCGGCACACCCCGCGGTCTACGACGTGGCGGTCATCGGGGCGTCACACCCCAAGTGGGGCGAAGCCATCAAGGCCATCGTGATCCTGAAGCGAGGCCAGGCCGCCACGGACCGGGACATCATCGACTTCTGCCGCCCGCGCATGGCCGGCTTCAAGCGCCCCAAGAGCGTGACCTTCATCACCGCAGACGAGATGCCGCGAACCGGCACGGGCAAGATCCTGCACCGCGTGCTGCGGGACCGTTTTCGCTTCGTCTGAGGTCTCGGGAAGCGGCTTCACTCGCCGGGAGGCTCGGGGATTCCGCGCAGCGGCAGGTTCCGGAGAACCCAGGCGCTCTCGTGGTGGTCCACCACGTCCGGACCGGGCGCATGCTTCGGATCGAGCCTCGAGCCCAACAGCCCGAGCGTCCGTGGATCTCGCTGACTGACCACGGGGATGCCGTGGCGAAGGAGCAGCGCGGTGGCCACCCCGACCCCTCGCAGGTGCAGCACTGGCTCCTCGAAGCGGCACCCGATGGAGATCACCTGTGAGCCGCAGGCACCACTCCGGTCGGTCAGCACGGCGAAGTCGACGGCTCGTTCCCGCGCCAGCTCGAGCATGGCCCGGGCGCCGGCGAGCAAGGCCTCGGTGAGGTCGGTGCGGTGCTCGTCCAGCACCCTGGCGGTCCCATCGAGCACCGCGAAGCCGTCACCCCCGTGCAGGTCGGGCATG
>CAZVHW010000719.1:0-3458 GCA_964626835.1 uncultured Enterobacterales bacterium | reverse complement strand
CTACGCCTCGGCCGCCGAAGCCTGCTCCACCCTCGACCTGGTGGACATCCGGGGTGCCCGCCAGCACCAGGATGACCTCCGCGCTGCCGGCTCGATGCTCACGGGGCTCATGCCCTAGCAGCGTGCGTCAAAATGGTGGATCCGCCTCTTGCGAACGCAAGAGGTGGGACACCTATCCCGGGTCGTCGCGAGGGGACCGAGCCGCCGGGTCAGGTGGATTCTGGGCGGAGGTCCCGGGCGATGGCGTATTTCACATACGTCGATGCTACACTCGTGGTCTGGGCCTCCGACCAGGATTCGCATGGGCGGAGGATCGGGCGCCGCCGTAGTCACGGGTTTTGACGCACGCCGCTAGCCCCCCGACCGCAGAGAGTCTTCGTCTCGAGGGGGCTCGCCGGACAGGCGGAAGATCTGAACCTCGAAGTCGCCGTTGAAGGGCTCGAGGCTACCCAGCTGCTGGAATCCCTCGGCATCCAGCATCTTGCGCCACAGTCCCAGCTCGCGACCCGCGCCGCTGGCATAGCGGGGCAGGTTCTCGAAGGCCGGCGAGACACCCGACACCACGAGCGTGCCCCCTGGGGCCAGGCTGCGGCGCATGTCCTGGAACAGAGCGGGCGCCAGCGGCGGCTCGCCCCGCCTGGCACGGCGGGCGTCCGCGCCCTCGACGAGGCCCAGGACCTCCGCCGCGAAGATCCACTCGAGGGAGCCTGGCTCGGACATCAGCGAGTCGGGACGCGACAGCACGGGCCGGAGGTTGTCCTGCCCGGTGACTCGCACCTGGTGCTCGAGCAGCGAGATCACGGCCGGCTCGATCTCCAGGGCGACGACGCTGCCTTCGGAGCCGACCATGCGCGCGAAGGGGAAGCTGAACCAACCGTGGCCCGCCCCCAGATCGGCGATGTCGTCGCCGGGTTGGATGCCCAGCAGGGCGCCCATGTCCTCGGCACCCAAGCCCTTGGCGCCCGGGCCCCAGCCCTCGAGGCGGGTGGCGGCGCTGCTGATGGCGGCGTAGCGCCCCAGGATGGACGCTTCCTCCGGGCAGGTCGCCGGCTGGTCCGAGAGGCCGTCGCAGCCGTAGGTGCCGGTGTGCTCGCGAAGGAAGCCAAAGGGATCGTCCAGCCGGGCCTTGCCTCCCGGACGCTCTGCTCGTAGGCACAGACGTTGAGGTGCAGGCAGCGCAGTATCCGCACGGCCTCGTCCCGTGGGCGCCCGAAGAAGTAGTCGTAGGCGGCCGCCTCTTCGGGCAGCAGCGGCTCGACGGCGGCGCGCTCGCCCTCGACGTCCCCCTCGAGCTGGCACGCGAACGCCGCCAGGAAGTGGCCGTAAGGATAGCCGGGGCTCTCCTGGCGGAGCTGCTCGGCCAGCTGTGTGGCCTCCGCCAGGCGGGCGGCATCGCGACTCTGCGCGAAGTGCAGCAGCTCGGACTCGATCCGCTTGGCGATCTCGGGAACGGCGACCTGGGCCACCAGAATGCGCACGTAGGGCGAAAACTCGGCGGCATCGCCCCCGGCCCCCGGGGGCGGCTCGGGGGCGGCGTCCGGGTGCTGCGCCGCCTCGAGATCGGGCTCGGGTGAGAGCGGAGCCTGTTCTGGCTCACAGCCGCAGATCAGGGCGAGGAGCAGGGACCGACCGATCGAAATCATCGCAGTTCTCAGGGGGTGGGACGTCCCGTTCAGGCTATCAGAACCGCCCCGTCCCCTCGAACCCAGGGCTTGCGATCGGGCGCGACCGTGCAGGACCAAAAAGAGGACCAGCACGGATCGCCCTCAGCCCTGGTTCGCCCGCCATGACACGACGTCGTGCAGGGTCGCGGCTTGTTCGATGTCTGCATCCAGCGCGACCACGTGCAGCCACTGCTCGGCCCCTGGGGGTTGGCTGGCCGCGGCACACCAGGCGTCCGTCGCACGGGCCTTGACCCGTGGGTCGGAGTCGGGGGGCTTCCAGTGATTGGCGCCCTTGACCTCGAGGATCATCATTCGGCCGTCCTTCGTGCGGACCACGAAGTCGGGCTCGTAGTTGCCGACGGGGGTGGGGATGCGGAGGCGGGGCGGATCGTTGCGAGCCCACCACTCGACCTCGTCGTCGCGGTCCAGGATCCTGGCGATGGAAAACTCGGGGCGCACGTCCAGGGGTACGGCCAGGTGAACCGAGCGCCGCCAGCCGGTGATGGGGATGCGCGAGTAGCTCGTCGCCCACCGGAACGTGGAGGTCAGCCGCGCAGGCTCCGTGCGGTCTTCCGGTACGAGCCACTCGCAGTCATCGTAGCGGACGACGGCGCTGCCATCCTTGACGAAGTAGCGGATCTCTTGCTTGCGGTAGGGCCTGTCGATCTGATCGATCAGGCCCATCGCGACCGCCACCCAGTCGGCGGACACGGGGCTCCCCTGCTCGATCTCCGCGGCCCCCAGGACCTTCGCCACCAATTCCTCGATGGCGTCCCGGTGTAGGGGTACGGAGAGATAACGAAGCCCGCCGATGACCCGCCCGGCGCAGAGCCGCACGAAGGTCTCCCACTCGTAGGTCAGCTCTTCGGTCGACTTGAAGGTCGCGTCGGTTTCCTTCAGGTGGAACTCGGCAGCGCGCTTGGAGACGAGACGCTTCAGCCGGGAGGGATCGAAGTCCAGGTCGGTCGTTGGGTACGCGCCGGACGGACGGCAGGGTGATCTCGATCGGAGCGCGGGCGGGCAGGGTCACGTGAACGCGCTCGGGAGGATCGTCGGTGGGGATGTCTCCAGAGCCCTCGATGCCGATGCCGGTTTCCTGGTCGTCCGCGTCGCCGAATTCCTTCAGGGCTTCGTCGAGGATCTCCTGCAGGGACTGCCGCCCGAAGCAGAGCACGTCGAGCGTGTCGGCTTCCGGAGCCTCGGGTGCCCGGAGCCTGCGGCCTTCTGGGAGCCGCAGGCCGCGCCCCATGGCCTGCACGGCGCCGATGTAGGTGCCCATGGCGCGGAGGGGGGCGATCACGTAGACGTTGGTGACGTCCCAACCCTCGGTCAGCTTGTGGACGTTGACCACCACCCGCACCGGGCTGTCCAGAGACTCCACGCCAACCAGGCGCGCGACCGAGCTTTCGTTCTCGCTGCGCTTCGAGTGGACAACGAGGACCTGGTCTTCGCCAAACCCGCGGTGTTCGCATAGCCACCGCCCCACTGCGTCGGCGTGGCCGGTGTCCTGCGCGCAGACGAGGAGGATGGGGTTGACGGCGGACATCTTGCCGAGGATGACGAGATCTCGGATGGCCTGACCCTTGCGGGCCAGGCGAGCCAGCGCGAAGTCGAGGGTGCGTTGGTCCCAGTCCTCGTCAGAGACGAGATCGCTGGACCTGCGCTGTTCCACGATCACCCGCACGTCCTTGGTGTACAGGCCTTCGCGGAGACAGGTGGGCAGATCGTAGGTGTGCAGCAGGTTCTGGCCGCGCTCCCGGCGGGGTGTCGCGGTCATGCCGACCAACAGTCGAG
>CAZVHW010000718.1:0-3464 GCA_964626835.1 uncultured Enterobacterales bacterium | reverse complement strand
CGGCGGTCAACGACGCCGACGCGACCAGCGCCAGCGTGTTGGCCAAATGGAGCGCGATCACCACCGCCCGAGCAGCCGAGTGATCGTCCGCGACAAGCTCCTTCAGCACCAAGCCCGCGCCGACCGCCCCTTCGACCCCGATAAACACGAGCGTCGCGACGGAACCCAGCAGAACGCGACGGTCAAACCGACGCCAGGCTACGAGCACAAGCCCCAAGCCAAACACGCCACAGAGACCACTCGTGAGTCGGTGGGTGTACTCAATCATCGTCTCTAAACTGGCGTCGACCGGGACGATCTCGCCATGACATGTGGGCCAATGCTGGCCACACCCGGCACCCGAGCCCGTGATGCGAACCCACGCGCCGAACGTGATCACGGCGATCAGATACGCGACGAAGGCCCACGCGAAATACGCGGCCGACCGAGTCGGTGTGATGGCGCTCACATGACCTCCGCGAAGTTCGTGCGTTGTAGCCCGCTCAACGCCACCGAGCATGCTCTCCGATCCGACGGGTGCCAAAACCGCTCCCCACCGCGCGTTAAGCGCAAAGCGAGGTGTCGATGCTTCAACTGCTGCTCGCCCTAACCATCTTCGCGGACCTGTTCGCAGCGCTCGCGGTGTTTGTTTGGTGGGCACGACCTGACATGATCGTAGCGCTCTTGCTGCGCCCCACCGATGTCGTCACGCCACGCGACGTAGAATTCACGCGAAGGCACGTACAACGACTCAAGTGGCCGATTTTGCTCGGGCTGGGGGCATGGGGGTTTACCTGCGGGGCCGCGGTCGCCGTGTTGCGACTCATGGGAGTGAACTGAACCCACGCTCTTGAAAGGTCAAACCGTTGACAGCAGGCGGTCATGCGTTTACATCGCGCGGCGTCGCGATACCGCGAAGGTGTTGCTTGGCTTGGTAGCTCAGGTGGTCAGAGCACACGGTTCATACCCGTGGTGTCGGCGGTTCAATTCCGCCCCAAGCCACCACATTCAACCCTCCGCACCGCTCGGTCAATGACCGTGGTCTCGTGGGCGGAAACGTGTCGGTCCAGTGGGCCCGGGCTCCGAACTGGAAGACAGGCATGGCGCCGAGGAGCCCCATGGCCATCGCTGCGACCCGTTCGCCGGCCAGCGCGCGGGCGCTCCCGTAGCAGCCCAGCAGGAGTGCGCCGAGCCACGGGAATTCCACCGCCCGCAGCGCGAGCGGCCCTCGGCCGACGAGCTTCATCCAGGCAGCCAGCGGCAGGTTGTACAGGCCGCCGTGGTCCAGGAGCAGCGCTCCTGCCGCGGTGATGGACCCGCCGGGCTCGAGGGCTTCCCAGGCGGTCGGGAGGGCGGCGAAGTAGTGCCCGAGGTCTGCGGGTGGGCGCCGGTCGAGCGCCAGGAATGCCGCCAAGGCCGCGATGGAAACGAGACCCGATGCCAACGCCGAGAGTCGCCAGGTGATGGCGGTCGCGCTTTCCGGCCGAGAGGGCTCGGTTGTCACGCGGAGGCTCGTCCTCGATGTGTTTCTCGTACCACTGCAGCCAGCGCATCAGGTGGTCCTCGAGGTGGGCTGGCTTGCGGCCCACGCGGTGTCCTCCCCCTCGCTAGATGATCAGTTCGAGTCCGGACATGAGGACCTCCGAGGGACGGGACAACAGCGTGGATGACCATGCCCTGGTTACGGTGCCGGGTCCCCAGAATCGCACCATGCACTTCCGCTCGTTCACCACGCTCCTGGCGCTGTCCTTCTTCCTGCTGTTGCGCTCCTCGGCGGCCCGTGGAGACGATGCGCTCACGCGAGTCACCCAGGGCTGCGTCCAGGTGACACTGACGGACAGGGCGGCTGCGCTCCGGAGCGAAGCCGTCGCGGCCTGGCTGGCGGAAGAGCTGGCCGCGCTGCTGCCCGGGATGGGCCCCTACGAGCTGCGGGTCGAGCGTCGCTCCATGGAAGTCCTGTACGCGGTGGGTGAGGACACGCTGTACCTTCACCCTCGCCTCCCTTCGGCCTCGCTGGACGAGGAGCTGCAGGTGCTCGCCCTCGCGGCGTGGCTGCTGCTCCAGGACGAGCTGGGCCCCGAGCAGGCCTGGGTCGAGGTCCTCGACCTGCTCGAGCCCAGGCGTCCGACCAGCTGGGCACCGCGCTGGTGGCCGCGCTGCTGCCGGGGACTCGACGCCTTGACGCCGTCGCCCGAACCCACGCCGGCGCGGACTACCTACGCGATTCGATCCGAACGAAAGACTTCCTCGAACGATGTGCAGTGCTCGCCGCCACCAGCCCCGACCAAGGCCTACGGCCGTGGCAACCTGTATGGCGCTTTCAGGATGCCTCTGGCCAGGGACTGGCCATGGGTGATCGGTTCCTTCGGCCTCTGGGCCCCCGTGCAGCGCTGGGAAGTGGTGGTTGGCCTGGAAGCCATGCCTCTGGGCCTGGTCGAGGCTCGACTGGGAATGGGCTACGCGCACCAGCGCCGGTCGATCCTGCGGCTGGACGGCGGGCTTCTGTTGGCTTCGAATCCCGGCAGTGGCATGGGCGACGAGCAGGCACAGCCCGGCCTGTCCTACCCGCCTGGCGTCGAGGCTGGCCTGTGGGCAGACGCCGAGGTCGGTGGCTTCCGCGGGCTGATGCGCGTGCTGCCCTCGCAGCAGTTGGGGATCGATGGCTGGCTCGGTTGGGAGCGACGGATCCGGCTCGCGGACCGATGGCACGTGCAACCCTTCGGCCGTGCCCGCTTTGTCAGCGAGTCCTTGCCGCAGCGCATCATGTCCATGGGGGGCACGCCGGGTGTGCGCTGGATGGACATGGATTCCCACCTCACCCACCGGACCGCCGCCGTGCGCTTCGACATCGAGCACGTCATCCCCACGGGCCGGCTGCCCGGGCCGTCCTGGCTGCGCCCTCGGGCCGTGCTGCTGCGCGCCGGGGCGGACTGCGGCTATGCGCCGGAGCACGACTTCGTCGGCGGCTGGGCCAGCTCCGTGGGCTTGGCGCTACACCCGGTACGAGAGGTCAAGGGCGTAGGCTGGGTGACCATCGCGGCTCCCACCGACCTGAGCTCCTTCACGTGGTACGTCTGGCTCTCCACCTGGCTTCCCCAACCGTGACTCCGATGGTGGGAGGGCCGTCGCTGGCGTCGTCACTCCCACCGAGCCGCAGCCGTCAAAAGGCCGGAAGCTGGTGAGGAGGCTCCATGCTACCGTCTCGATCGATTAAAGGGGGCCCCTTTTCACGCTCGAACACCTGACGACACACCATGCCCACAGAAACATTCCCCAAGCTGCAGTCCACCGTTGAACTCGAGTCCGCCGTGCTCGCCGCCTGGAAGCGGGATCGCATCTTCGAGAAGGGCCTCGAGATCTCCGCGGGACGTCCACAGTACACGTTCTACGAAGGCCCTCCGACCGCCAACGGCACACCCCACAACGGGCACGTGCTCACCAGGGTCATCAAGGACCTCGTGCCCCGCTGGTTGACCATGCGCGGC
>CAZVHW010000717.1:0-3468 GCA_964626835.1 uncultured Enterobacterales bacterium | reverse complement strand
AGGCGCTGGCCTTCATCGAGGTTGAGGTTGACCAGGCGCACGCCCAGGACATCGCAGAATCGATCCACCCGGAGCCGGCTAAAGCTGTCGATACCCCGTCGGTCGATGCCCACGTTCGAGCCATCGGCGACCGTGATGTCCACGTAGCCCCGCCGCTGCAAGCCCCGAATCAGCGCACCCAACACGCGGAGGTCCACGCAGTTGCCCGTGAGCGCGACGAGGTCGTTGTTGAGGTTGGGCTTGATGACGATGCGGGCGGCCTTGTCGGCTGGAAGTCGATGTTCCCAGGCTTCGAGGATGGCCTGGATGTCGTCTTCCACTTCCTCACGGGTCCAGGCGCGGTGCAGATCGACACGATGACCGGCGATGTCGAAGTTGCCTGCCCGGCTCATGACATGGATCCCAGGACGTTCTCGTAGCGCGCCCACACGCTGCTCCAGTCGTAGTGCCCCGCCACGAACGCTCGCCCCTCGCGCCCCAGTCGCTCGGCCAGGTCGGGGTCGTCCAACAGGGTGGCGATGGTGTCCCGCAGGGCCGTGACATCTCCCTGCCGAAATGGCAGCCCGATACCGCCGGTGGCTTCGCGCACCGGGGGCTGGTCGCTCCAGATGACCGGGCGGCCGCAGGCCATGCCCTCGACAGCCGTAAAACCGAAACCCTCGGTCATCATGGTGGAAAAGACCACTGCGTCGCAGCGCTGGTACCAGGGCACGATGTCGGGCACGTCGGTGTGGATCTCCACCGGCTGGCCTTCGGCCTGGGCGCGAAGCTGCTCGAGATAGTGCTCGTCCGCGACCGTACCGACGATGCGCAGCAGGACGCGGCGCTTGAGCTGCGAGGGCAGCCGCGCCACGGCGTCGATGGCCAGGTGCTGGCCCTTGCCCTTCAAGATGCGTGACGGGTATGCGAGCACGAAGCGCTCGTCCCCCGTGTCGTGCACGGCAGGCGGCGTGAAGGCCGAGAGGTTCACGCCGTTGCGGATGGCCACCGTCCGCTCGGCGGGGAGGCCCGCCGCGACCAGGTTGCGCCGAGAGGCCTCGCTGACGGTGATGATGCGGGTCAAGCGCCGGGCCTTGAGGCGGTAGTAGAGCCGCCGGCCCCGGATGCCGAGGCCGTGGTCACCCTCGGGGCGGCCGAAGTTGAGATCGTGCACGATGCAAGCCACGGGAACACCGGCCACCGGTGCCTCGATGGAGTTGGACAGCACGGCGTCGGGTTTCCACCGGGTGGTCTCCCGGCGCGCGGTCCGCCACAGGGATGCGTAGCCCTGGAGGCGCTTGCCCTGGCTCAGATCGACAGCCACCGCTTCGGGGGGAACCAGATCGCGCGACTGACGGAAACCGACCACCAAGCGAACATCGTTGCGCTCGCGGGCTCGAGCGTAGAGGTTCTCGAAGACCGTCTCCGTGCCGGAGCGGACGTCTGGGGGAAACCTACGAGCGACCATCAACAGCTTCATGGGGCGCAAGGATAGCCCGGTGCGCATCCCCAGGAAACCCGATCTGCCCGCCGGTGTCCAAGCACTCACCAACACCCGCCATGCGGGATACCTTGTCACCGTCGCTCGAACGAGCGCTTCCATCAGGAGCCGCCATGCAGCCCTTGTTCGGCTTCTTCCCCAAGAAGAAGAAGAGCCGCCTCACCTCGGCACAGAGAAGAGAGCAGAACAGCGCAATGGACGAGCGGGACGCCTTCCTGGCCGAAAAGGCTCGGCTCAAGGAACAGGGCATCGATCTCGACGCTCCCCAGGAACCCCTGGCCTGCCCAAGGTGCAAGGAAGTCTACGACTTCGGGGCTGAGTGCCCTGAGTGCATGGTCGAACTGGTGGGCGTCTCCATGGTCGACGACGCCACGCCCGTCGCGGTCCAGCTCACCGACCGCTCCTGGATCTTCATCTACGCTCTGCCCGGAGTCTTGGCCGTGGCGGCTGGCATCGGGATCTGGTGGGTGGTGCACACGACCGGGGGCTAGTGGGGGTACTGCGCCGTCAGATGACCGACAGCACCCGCGCCTTGATGGACTTGCGCGCCCAGTCCACCCCCAGGCTGCGCACCTCTACCCGTTGGCCCAGCGCGAAGGACAGGCCGGTGTGGCGGTCGTTGATGCGCACGGGCATGGGCTCGTCCCGGGGCTTGGCCTCCCGGTAAGGAACGGTGATGCGAAGGTCCGTCTCCTCCAGGTTGATCCACAGACGGCCCCTCATCAGCCCCACGATGCGACCCTCCAGCAGCACGCCCGGGCGGTCGTAGCGCCGAAGCTCCGCCAGCTTGTGGCTCTCGTACGAGGCGGCGTCGACCCGGATCTCCATTGCGTTGAGGTGGTCCTGGACAGGGACGAGCTGCTCGCGGGTGTAGGAAGAACGCCCCTCGTGCCGGTCCTTGTACAGCGCGTCCCCGATGAGCCTGTGCACCACGAGATCACTGTAGCGGCGGATGGGGGAGGTGAAGTGGGCGTAGTGCAGCTTGGCCAGGGCCCCGTGGCCCAGCTGCTCGAAGTGGTAGGTGGCCTTCTCGAGCAGCTGCCCAACATGGAAGCGGAAGACCTCGAAGCCGGGGGTTCCGGCCAGCGCCTCGAGCGCCCGCTGCATGCTGCCCTGGTCCTTCACCCGCACCGAGCAGCGGAGGTGCTCGGCCACCTGCTGCAGGGGTCCCCAGCTGATGTCGGGCACGTGGGGATGGGTGCGGTACAGACAGAGCTGGTTCGGGTGCTCCTGGATGAGGAAGCGAGCCACACACTCGTTGGCCAGCAGCATGAACTCCTCGATCAGCTGGTGGCTGGGGGTCTCGGGATCGGGCTCGAGGTTCAGGTCCAGGCTGCCGGCGGCCTTGCGCGCGGCGCGCAGCTTCACGGCCAGATCGTTCAGTAGATGCAGCCGTGGAGCGGTGGGGTGGGCCCCCGAATGGCCGAGGGGCGTGTCCAGGATGCGCTGGGCCTCGGTGTAGTTCAGGCGGTGGTGATTGTGGATGGCCGTGCGTTCGATGCGGAAGCCGGTCACCTCGGCCTGGGCGTTCAGACGGACGAAGAGGGACAGGGCCAAGGAGTCCTGGCCGCCATGCAGGCTGCAGACCTGGTTGGCCAGGACCTTCGGCAGGACCGGGATCTCGCCCTGGAGCAGGTAGGTGGTGAAGCCGCGCTTCAGCGCCTCGTCGTCCAGCGGGCTGCCCTGCGGCGCGAAGGGACAGACATCGGCGATGTGCACCCCCACTTCGAACACGCCAGGCTCGGCTGGCTCGATGGACAGCGCGTCGTCCAGGTCCTCGGTCCGAGCGGGATCGATGGAGACCACCACGAGGTCCCGCATGTCTCGGCGATCTGGGTCGCCCTCGAGTGCCGTGCCGAGGTCGAAGGCCTCGACCTGTTCACGGGTCTGCTCGAGGACCGCGGAGGGGAACGCCAGCGGACGGTTGAAGCGCAGGGCGATGGTCTCCTCGTCCGAACCGAGGCGATCCAGGAAGCGCAGGTCGGGCG
>CAZVHW010000716.1:2248-3477 GCA_964626835.1 uncultured Enterobacterales bacterium | reverse complement strand
TGACTCTTGGGAATCCCCTTGGTCGATTCGGCCTATTCACAGAACGCTCTAGAGCTCACGCCGTAGGACCGCACCACAAGTGCGGTCTCGGCTCCGCGTGGGCGGCGTGTCGTGCGAATGCGCGCCTTACGGCACGACGACGCCGGGCCACAGTCGTGGCCTTAACTCGCTCGCGCTGAAGGGTCTAACCCCTCACCAATCCTTGCGATAAAAGATTTTGGCGACGCCCGGCGTCATGGCGCGACTGGAACCGAGTTTGCATTTTGCCGCGTCAAGACCGCGCGCCCAGGCGGTAAGGTCAAATAGTGGCTCGGGCCGCATGACGCAGGCTTTGTTGCCAAACGGATGGCCCAGCAGCAGCAGCATGTGGCCGATTTCATGGGCCGTGTATTTCCCCAGGAGGCGCACGGCTTCGGCCCGGCTCGAAATGCGGCGCATGCTTTGGGGCAGCAAGTGGTTCTGGATGAAGGGGAACGTGCTGATGAGGGCGTAACTGTTATACAGGCCGCCGCGGTTATAGCTCGTGGTGCCGGCGGTGACACCGCCCCTCAACGAGGCGTTGATGGCGGCATCGTCGTATTCAGCGCTGGCCACCAGTTGATTGCTGATGATCAGGTCGTAGGGTAAGGGGCCATAGCCCAGGAGATCCCAGGCGACCCACTCGTTGGCCAGGCTGTCGTCGATCACCGGCTCGCCGGAAGCGGTCCGCAATGCGCGCCAATGCTCCAGCCTTTTGAGATGCGTATCGATCAGGGCTTCGGCCAAACCTTCGTAGGTTGCCGGTTCAACCGGCCCAAGCAAATAGGGCGTGGCGTAGGCGATGGCATCGGCGATGACGGTTTTTCGCCTCGCCATACTACGCGCCATACCCGCCACCAGCCGGGCGCGGTCGCCGCCGCCATGCTTAAAATCGTAGATATCGCGGCCCCTCGCTTTCAGGGCTTTCTTTGGAATTTCGGCGATCAGCCTATGGAGATCCGTCCGGCCCGCGTCGAGGAATTCAAGTTCAATGCCAAAGTGCTCGCGCACCGTCTTGCGCGTTTCCGCCAGCAAAGCCGCGACCTCCGCCTCACTCAGCCGGTCGAGGCGGGAATTGACCGCGTGAACCACGCGCAGGCGGACGCGGCCCGGCTCAAGCTCGGGCTGCGCCACGACACTGTATTTGGAGGGTTGGCTGCAGGCGGGCAGGGTGGATCTGGCGTCTCCGTAGCCGTCCCCGTCGCTGTCGG
>CAZVHW010000716.1:0-2148 GCA_964626835.1 uncultured Enterobacterales bacterium | reverse complement strand
CGTACCAGGTGCTCACGTCGATGGCGTCGTCTTCGTCCACGGTCCCGTCGCAGTCGTTGTCTGCCCCGTCGCAGAGTTCGTCAGCATCCGGGTTGGCGCTGGTGTCCGTGTCATCGCAGTCGGAGTCGTCGCTGACGAAGCCGGTAGGCTGCTCGCAGGCGTCGTCCGTGCTGCTGGCGTCTCCGTAGCCGTCCCCGTCGCTGTCGGCGTACCAGGTGCTCACGTCGATGGCGTCGTCTTCGTCCACGGTCCCGTCGCAGTCATCGTCATTTCCGTTGCAGTACTCGTCCGCGCCAGGATTGATTGAGCTGTCGCCGTCGTCGCAGTCCAAGTCGACTGCCACAAACCCCGAGGGCTGCTCACAGGACACAGTGGTGGTCATCGGATCGCCGTAGCTGTCCCCATCCGAGTCGGCGTACCAACTCGGAGCGTCGACCGCATCGTCTTCGTCCACGGTCCCGTCGCAGTCATTGTCGTCGCCGTCGCACAACTCGTCTGCGCTGGGGTTGTTGGCGGCGTTGCCCTCATCGCAGTCGGTGCTGTCGTCCACGAAGCCCGAAGGCGCGGTGCAGGCGGTGGTGCTGTAGCTGGGGCCTCCGTAACCGTCCCCGTCGTAGTCGAGGAACCATGTGACAGCATCGATAGCGTCGTCTTCGTCGGTGACGCCGTCGCAATCATTGTCGACGCCATCGCACAGCTCATCGGTACCGGGATGGATGGCGCCGTCGCTATCGTCGCAGTCACCGCTGTCTGCCAGGTAGCCATCGGGCTGTTCGCAGGCCAGGGAGCTGCTGTCAGGGTCGCCGTAGCCGTCCTCGTCGGAGTCGACGTACCATATCTCTGCGTCGATGGCGTCCTCATCGATCTCGTCGTCGCAGTCGTTGTCCAGCCCGTCACAGAGCTCCTGGGCGCCGGGCGAGATGGCGTCGTTGTCATCGTCGCAGTCGACGTCATCGGCATAGCCGTCACCGTCGGCGTCCTCCACGCCGGTGTCGGCGAGCGGGGAGCTGTCCTCTTTTTCACCACAGCCGAGAGCGGTCAACATGAGGAATAGAGCTAAGGTGTTGGTGGTCATGGAACTCTCCCACGAGGTGCGTCTGATAGCGTAGCCAAGGTACTACAAGCGGTTTGACGAGGACGATCCTGGAACGGTTGTTTCCTGGGAGGTGTCGATGCCGTGGGGTTCGGCAACATGTAGGTGTCCTGGACTGCATGGGCGAGGTGTCGTGCGTACAGCGATTCGGCGTGTTCTCAAGGCTCCCAACCAGGTGGTTTCGGTCCTAGCGGTCATCCTGGTCGGTCCTGAAGCCTCCCTGCTATTTGCGTCACGGACGAAAGCCCTCTCTGGCCAAGAATCCAGCCTTGGACCGCGAACGATGGGCTGTCGGGGTCTGATGGTCCGAATCCACCTAGTTGTTGTAGCGAGAACGCGCCTTGACACCTCGTGGGCTGTTTGTCGTTCTTGTTCCCGCATGGAGGTTTTCCTTGCGCTCGCCGGCGGCACCGGTTGGTGAGACAGAGGTGACCGCGCCCGAGACGCGTGCCAATTGACCGTGTGGTCTCCATTTGGTAGCTTCTCCTCTCTGCACGGGTGCGTACCGCAGAAGGGAGGATTGGTGATGGACATCCTCGAGGACACGCTGGGCGATCACCTCGGATCGGTTCAGGAGCTTCCCAACGGTGACCACGTGATGTCCGATTCCTTTGGACGCACGCTGGGCCGGGTGGTCACCCACCCCGATGGTAGTTCCACCACTTTCGACAGCCTCCATCAGGTGATCGGCCACTCCACCACCCTTGGAGGCACCACCCAGCACCTTGACGCCTTGCACAGGCCGCTGGCCACCGAGCACATCTTCGGGGGGCGGCATGTGTTCAACAACCCGTTCGGGCAGACGTTCATGACGCACGACCCCTGTACGGGCAACCTGACCAACGGCATCGGGCAGCTCATGGGGCGCTACCGCGCGTTCTAAGATCCTACTGCTGCTACGATTGTGAGGGATTCCCATGGATCCGAAGATCGGTTTCCGACCCTTGTTCACCAACGCGCCGCTCACCCGGCAGCTGCGCGCCGCGCCGGGGGCCTACGACGCCGCCCCGATCTACCTGGTCCATGAGCTGGCCGAAGCCTCGCCGGCCATCAAG
>CAZVHW010000715.1:0-3484 GCA_964626835.1 uncultured Enterobacterales bacterium | reverse complement strand
TTTCCCGGGCCGAGGCCCGCCTCGCCGCCCAGTTCGGCCGAGCCCATGGCGTTGGCTGCAACTCCGGAACCGACGCCCTCATCCTGGGCCTCCTGGCCCTCGGCATCCAACCGGGAGACGAAGTCCTCGTCCCGGCCTCGAGCTTCTTCGCCACCGCTGGTGCCGTGGTACGCGCGGGTGCTCGCCCAGTCGTGGTCGATGTCCTGGCCGACCGACCCCTCATGAGTCCCGAAGCGGCCAAGCTGGCGACGGGCCCGCGCACCAAGGCGGCCATTCCTGTCCATCTGTTCGGGATGCGCTGCCCGGATCCAGGGCTCCAGGTTCCGCTCGTCGAGGACTCCGCCCAGGCCGTCGGTTGGGACCCACCCGCCCCGCTCGGCGTGCTCACGGCGGTCAGCTTCTACCCCACCAAGACCCTCAGCGCCGCGGGCGATGCCGGCCTGCTGGCCACCGACGACCCGGAGCTAGCCCGCAAGGTGAGAGCCCTGGGCAACCACTGCGGCGTCCCCGGCTCACCTCACCTCCACGTCCTCGAGGCGGGACACGTAGGCGCCAACAGCCGCCTCGACCCCCTACAGGCCGCCGTTCTCCTGGTTCACCTCGACGACCTGCCCAGGCGTATCGAGAGGCGTCGTGCCGTCGCCGCAGCCTACGACCAGGCCCTGCCGCCCGGCTTCCGCGCCGTGGCGCGTCACCCGGGCGACCCCATCCACCACTACCTGCTGCGCGGTGCCAGGCGCGACGCCCTCGCAGCCTGGCTGGACAGCCGAGACGTGGACTCGGCCATCTACTACCCACGCCCCCTCTCGGCCCAACCGGCCATCGCGCCCCAGGTCCCCTGCCCCAACGCCGAAGCCTGGTGCCGCGAGTCCCTGTCGCTGCCCTGCCACGGCGAGCTGACGGACGGCCAGGTACAGCGCGTGTGTTCGACCTTGCAGGACTTCCGCACATGACCTTCTGGATAGCCATCCAAGCCTTCGTGCTGCTCTTGGGGCTCTGCCTGGGCAGCTTCCTCAATGTCTGCATCGCGCGCATGCCCGACGACCGCTCGGTGGTCTCACCCCCCAGCCACTGCCCCCACTGCGGTACGAACATCCACTGGTACGACAACATCCCCCTCGCGAGCTGGGTCCTGCTCCGCGCACGCTGCCGGGCCTGCGGCCATCCCATCGCCGCCACCTACCCCCTGATCGAGGCCTGCACCGGCCTCCTGGTCCTGCTCGTCTGGCGACAGGCCATTCCCGATCCTGGCGCCCTCGACGCGGCGCACGTGGCGCTGTTCGCCTACCAGACGGCCTTCGTCTGCATGTTGGTGGGGCTGACCTTCATCGACCTCGAGCACTACATCATCCCCGACGAGTTCAGCATCTACGCCGTGCCACTCGGCGTCCTGGGGGCGGTCGGCATCGGCCTGCTCGAGCCCGGCCTGGCACCCAGCTGGAAACAATCCCTGGTTGGAGCGCTCGTGGGAGGTGGCTTCCTGCTGGCGGTGTCCGGGATCTACTGGCTCATCCGCCGAGAAGAAGGAATCGGCATGGGGGACGTCAAGCTGCTGGCCATGATCGGCAGCTTCCTGGGCGCCTTCCCCGCCCTCTTCCTGGTCATGCTCCTGGCCAGCATTGTCGGCAGCACGGTCGGCATCGCCCACGTCGTCCTGGCAGGCCGCGGCCTGCGCACGGCCATCCCCTTCGGCCCTTTCCTGGCCTTGGGGGCGCTTATCGCACTGTTCTTCAACGATTGGCTGCTCCGGGCGATGCTCCTGGGGCTGCCAGGCGCGATGTCCTAGCCAGCATCCGGGACGCAGCCCAGAAACCTACTCTTCGTCGATGCGGCCGTCGCAGTCGTCATCGATCCCGTTGCTGGCGTCTTCTTCCTCGCCCGGGTTGATGTCGTCGTCGGTGTCGTCGCAGTCGTTTCCGCGGTCGCCAAGAGTGGTCTTGTAGCCGTCCCTGTCCTGGTCCCAGTCGTCCAGCCCGTCGCAGTTGGAGTCGACGTTGTCGTACCACTCGTCAGGCGCACCGTAGTAGACATCGGGATTGGAGTCGTTGCAGTCGGCACCACCATCGGCGTAGTCCGGCTCGTACCAATCGGTCTGGTAGCCGTCGCCATCCTGGTCGTAGTCGTCGTCGCCCGCGCAGTCCTGGTCCTCGCCGTCGTACCATTCTTCGGCGGCACCGGGGTAGACACGGTCGTCGTTGTCATCGCAGTCGTCGCCACCTGCACCTTCGCAGTCGTGGCCGTCGTCGTCTTCGTCGGTGATGACCGCGCCATAGAGGGGCAGCTCGTAGGCAATGCTGTCTCCAACCACGGAGGAGGCGGTGTCTACCGCCGAGGTCTCGCCGTTCCAGTAGAAGCTGAAGCTGCCTTCGTGGTCGGCGTACTCGGTGGGCTGATAGCGCACCACCAGGGTGGTGGAACCACCCGGCGTGACCGTGACGTCGGTGGAGTAGTTGGCGGTAAACGGGGAGGTGGCGGTGATGACGCTCATGACGAGGTCGCTGCCACCCACGTTTTCGACGAAGATCTGCTCGCTGTAGGTCTGGCCGTAGCTGACCGAGCCGAAGTCGATGAGGGTGATGCCGACGGACAACAAGGCCGGGCCGGAGACGTCGTTGCCTCCCTCGTCCTCGGTCCAGTTGATGTTGCCACCACCAGTGCAGCCCGCGAGGGCGAGGGTGAGGGTGAGCAGAAGGGGGACGCAACAGAGAGCGGGGGCGCGCATGGAGACCTCCGAAGAACCAGTCCGTACCGTGGCACAGCATAGTCCATGGCGCGCCCATGGTCCATGGCCTCTCTCGCTGTCCGCCAGAGGACGCCAGATCCGTCCATGGAACCGCACGCGCGCGAGCTTGTCGAAGCGTGCGGAGACCCACCCGCCGGGGGCCCCATGACCGCTACTCGCCTGTTGATCGCGCTCGCACTCGCAGCCACTCCCGCCGCCCATGCCGGGGATGGGCTCGCCGATGTCGTCACCCTCCAAGACGGCTGCATGGCCACGGTGGAAGAGCTACCCGACTCCACGATCTTCCAAAAAACCGATAGCCGCCTGAAGGGCACGAACCTGGTGGTGGTGCTCAAGGACGCCCGCCGCACGATGGTCTTCTCCGAAGGTCAGCTGGCCGTCGACGGGGACGGCACGCCTGCCTGCTGGAGGGTAGCCCTGGGGGTGGACAACGGCGGTGACCACCCCCGCGGTGCGAAGACACGCCGAGGGGACCGCAAGACCCCGGAAGGCTGGTACCGCACCTCGGACAAACCCTGGTCCAACTTCGCCCCGGCCGTGGCCATCCACTACCCCAACGCCCTCGACGCCAGGGCGGGCCTCACGGTCAAGCTGGTGGACGCAGCCCAGGTCCAGGCCATCGAGCGAGCCATCAGCGAGGTCCGCAAGCCCAGCCAGAAGACCCGCCTGGGCGGCGAGATCCTCTTCCACGGCGGTGGCAGCCGCTGGGACTGGACCTGGGGCTGCATCGCCTTCGACGAC
>CAZVHW010000714.1:0-3522 GCA_964626835.1 uncultured Enterobacterales bacterium | reverse complement strand
ATGGATATCAGGACAAGGACGGCTGCCCCGAACCGGACAACGATCAGGACGGCTTCCTGGACCCCGACGACGACTGCCCCATGGACCCGGAGACCTTCAACGACTGGGACGACGAGGACGGTTGTCCCGATCAGGCCACGCGGCTGGTGTTGACGGTGATCTCGGACCACCCCGATCACCTCGAGCGGGCCTCCCTGCGGCTGGGCGTCGCCGATCCGGTGGAGCTGCTCCCGGACGAGCCCTTCGAGAGGCTGCTTCCGGCGGAGGCCATCACGGTGGAGGTCCACGCCGAGGGACACCACGACCTCCATCAGCGGATCCCCCTCGAGGGGCAAGAGCGCGTCGAGCGCGAGATGAAGCTGCGGCTGGTGATGTGGGGCTGGCTGAACCTGAGTGTCGTGGACGGCGAGGGGCAGGCGATAGCGGCCTGGGCTCATCCCGCTGGCGAGGAACGGCGGCTCGTGCCCAGCGAGGGGGCGAGGTTCGAGGCGCCCGTGGGCGCGGCGCGTTGGACCGTGGGTGCCGAGGGCTACCGCTCCGTCGTCGCCGAACTGGACATCCCCGCCGAGGGCGAGGCCCGCCAGCGAGTGGTGCTGGAGCCCGCCGTGGTCTGGCTCGAGGGCGAGCAGCTCGAGCTGGCCGAGCAGCTGCACTTCGAGCTGGACTCCGCCGAGCTGTCGGAAGCCAGCAAGCGCGTCCTGGACGACGTGGCGGCCTACCTGCGGGAACATCCCCACATCGAGCTGCTGCGGGTGGACGGCCACGCCGACGACAGTGGATCGAGCCGCTACAACTACGATCTCTCCGGCCGCCGTGCCGAGGCCGTCCGCGCCTATCTGGTGACCCGTGGCGTGGACCAGGCCCGGCTGCAAGCCATGGGAACGGGCGAGGCCCGCACCGTCGAAGGCAACGACGACGAGAGTCGCCGGGTGGTCTTCTTGGTCCTGGTGTGGGCCGATCACCGGCAGGGCCAGCCCGTTCTGCCTTGACTAGCCTTCCTGGTCCGGGGCCGTGCGAGCCAGGCGCAGTCCCAGGAAGTCGTAGCGGGTGCCATCGGGATCGGCGCGGCGGTTTGCGGCGCGGGTGGCGCGGGGGTGGTCGGTCCATCCGCCTCCGCGGAAGATCCGGTAGCTTTCGCTCTCGGTCCCGTACGGATCCGTCATCGCCGCGCCGGAGAAGAACTCGATCCCGTCGTGGCACCACTCCCAGACGTTGCCGTGCACGTCCCACAGGCACCAGGCGTTGGGCTCGAGGCCTCCTACGGGCCTGCTCTGGTCGTTCCCCGTCGCGCCGCAGTACCAGTCGAAGCTGTCCAGGATGGAGCCGTCGTCCAGCGCGAGCTTGCCGTCGCAGTTGTTCTCGTCTCCCTCCAGCAGGTTGCCGCCGTTGGTATAGGCGGCGGCGGAGCCGGCTCGGGTGGCGTGTTCCCACTCCGCCTCGGTGGGTAGGCGGTATCCTTCGCAATCGTAGGGCGTCTCCAGACCTGGCGCGGTCTCGCAGGCGCTGTCCTCTCCTTCACCTTCGCAGCTGTAGCAGAGCTCCAGTCCGGCCGCCTCGGACACGGCGTTGGCGAAGGCCGTGGCTTCGCTCCAGCCCAGGGTCTCGACCGGGCAGTCGCCTCCACATCCGGGGAACGCGGCGGGTTCGTAGCCCATGAAGGACACGAACTGGTCCTGCGAGACCTCGAAGGCCCCGAGCAGGTAGTCGCGGGTCAGGGTCACGTCGTGTTGGACCTCGAGATCCTCGACGCGACCCAGCTCGGAGTCGGGACTCCCCATCTGGAACGACCCGGCCCCGATCCGGACCATCGCGATGCCTTGGTGATCTTCGAGCAGTTCCTGGCAGGGGTCCTCTTCCCCGGTATCGGGCGGTGGGGCGGTGTCGTCTCGGGCGCTGTCGTCGACCGGGTCCGGTCTTGGGCATCCCAGGGCGAGCAGAACCAGCAGGGAGGATGCCGGGTAGCGCCTGGGCGTGGACCGATGGGTGGGTGGAGTCATGGCGTGCTCGTTGGCGCGGGGCTTTGGGGGGCGCCCTCCTCGAGGGCGTGCTGCAGCTCGAGGGCTTCGGCGTTGTTCGGCTGGTTGGCGAGGGAGCGGGCCACGAGCTCCGCCGCGCGATCCCGGTCGCCCTCCGTCAAGTGGATTCGGGCCAGGCCGTTGTACTTGCGGAAGTCCTGCTCGGGAGCGATGTCGATGGCGGTCTGGAAGCTGTCGCGAGCCAGATCGGTGCGCCCCTGACCGAGGTAGAGCAGCCCGAGACCCTCGTAGGGGCAGGAACGCGGTGTGCCCGAGCCCTGGGTGGCGGCCAACAGCAGGCGCTCCGCCTGGTCCGGTTGCCCGCGCTCCAGCTGGACGATGCCCAGCCCAGCCAGCGCCAGGGGATCCTCGGGTTCGTTCGTCAGGAGTCGCTGGTAGGCCGCCTCCGCTTCGTCCAGGCGGCCCAGCCAGACCAGGGAGTTGGCCAGGCTGGTCAGCGCGAGGGAGTTGGCCGGGCGCGTGGCCAAGATCGCCTCGAAGTGGGGCAGGGCGCGTTCGTGCTGGCCCTCGTTGGCCTCGAGCCAGCCGAGGCCCAGCAGGCGCATGTCGTCCTCGAAGTCTCGCCAGACCCGGTTCATGTAGGGGCCGAGGTACCGCTCTGGGGCCTGGGTGTCCGCCAGCATCAGCTGGCTTCGCGCACCGTCGAGGTCGTGCCGAGCCAGGGCCACGTGGCCCATCCCGGCGACGAACGCGGTGGTGGGACCGTGGCGTTCGAGGCCCTGGGTGAAGTGCTTCTCGGCCTCGTCCGGGTCGTTCAGGAGGACGTGGATGAAGCCCTCGAGCGCGAGGATGGGCGCCTCCCCGAGGTCAGGCGCGTCGTCTCGCCAGTCCGAGCGGTGGTCGAGCAGGTCGGACGCCTTGCGGGCGTGGACCAGGGCCTCGTCGGGCTGGCCCAGCTCCACGTGGTACTGGGCGAGGAAGAAGTGGGTCTCCCGGCGGGAGGGCTTGCGGCTCAGCGCTTGCTGGAGGTTCTCGTATGCTCGCTCCCTGTCGCCGAGCGCGCGGTAGACATTGCCAAGGGCCAGGTACGGGCAGGCGTAGTGCCTCATGCCGGGTGTCTCGGTCTCGCTCGCCATCTCGAGCCAGGGGATGGCTTCTTGGTACTCCCTCAGGGCGCTGTGGATGCGACCCACGGCCTCGAGGTTCGTGCCTCGATCGGGGGTGGCGAGGCCGGGGGCGAGATTGGCGCTTTCTTCGTAGGCTCGAAGGGCCTTGCGCAGGATCTCCTCGCGCCGCTCGGATCCCGTGGGGAGCGATCCCGAGGTGTGGAAGGTCTGCTGTTCGAGGGCGTGGCCCTCGCGCGCCAGTTCCTCAGCGCGTGCGTGCGGGGCGGGCGTCCATTCCCGCGGGCGAGTTGCTCGCGGAAGCTCCTCCGCGCGTGCGTGCGGGGCGGGCTCATCGGTTGAATCCAGCTTGGCGACGGTGGGGATCAGGACGAACAGGAGGAGGGCCGCGGCGAGGAGGAGCCATCGTCTGGGTGTGGAGG
>CAZVHW010000713.1:0-3535 GCA_964626835.1 uncultured Enterobacterales bacterium | reverse complement strand
GGACGTCCGCATCTACTCCAACGCCGACAACGGCCCCTACACCCCGACTTCTCGTGCCTGTGCCCAGGCCATCACCCGTCAGGCGCTCTGCACCGTGGACTTCCCCGCCACCATCGAACGCGCTTGGGCAGACGGGGTGCGCATCTTCGTGGAGCACGGACCCCAGGCGGCGTGCAGCCGCTGGATCCGTCAGATCCTCGGCGAGCGCGAGGCCCTGGTGGTGTCCCTGGATCGCAAGCAGGGGGGCCTGGTGCAGTTGTTCGACGCCGTGGCCCAGCTGGTGGCGGCGGGTGTCTCGGTGGACCACGAAGCCTTCTCCGCACGGTTGGCTCCCGTCGAGGTCCCCCGGGGACCGATCCTTCGTTTTCCCGCCCATCCCCCCGCGATCCCCCCGCTCCGCGACGTCGAGCCGATCCCGGCGTTCGAGCCGATAACGAATGCAGCACCCGATCCCGGCCGCGTGCAGCGCATGGAGCCTGCACCCTGGTTGCCTCCGGTGTACGCGCTCGAGCGAGTCGTACCACCCTCACCTTCCGTGCCGATGGCCCCAGCTGTGGACAGCAGCCAACTCGCTCCCGTGTTCGAGCGGTGGCGGGCCCACGTGGCTCAGCTGTCTCGGATCCACAAGAGCTTCCTGCAGCAACAGGCCCAGGTCCACCACCAGTTCCTGGAGCAGCGCCAGCGGGACCAGGCGCGGCTTCTCGCGGCCGCGCCCAGCGCAGCGACACCGGCACCGAGCCGGCGAGCCTTCACGCTGTCCCGTTCGCAGCTCGAGCAGCACGCGTCGGGGTGCATCTCCGAACTCTTCGGGCCCCAATTTCGACCCCAGGACCACTACCCGAGGCAGGTGCGCATGCCCACACCGCCCCTGTTGCTGGCCGACAGGGTGGTGGACATGGAGGCCGAGGCAGGCTCGATGGGCACGGGCACCGTGTGGACCGAGACCGACGTGTTGCACGACGCCTGGTACCTGCATCAGGGAGCCATGCCCGCCGGGGTCATGATCGAGGCGGGACAGGCCGATCTGCTGCTCATCTCCTACCTGGGCATCGACCTGCACAACCGCGGTGAACGCGTCTACCGCCTGCTGGGCTGCCAGCTCACCTACCACGGGGGGCTGCCACGCACGGGCGAGACCTTGCGCTACGCGATCCATGTGGACAGCCACGCCCGGCAGGGGGACGCGCGGCTGTTCTTCTTCCACTACGACTGCCGATCCGACGGTGAGCTGCGCTTGTCCGTGTCCGGCGGGCAGGCAGGTTTCTTCAACGAACGGGAGCTCGAGCAGTCTGCTGGCATCCTCTGGGAACCCCAGGGTGCCGAGATCGTCGCCGAGCCGCAGCTGGATCCCCCCGAGGTGGCCTGTGAGCGATCGCGCCTGACACCAGAGATGGTGCGCGCCTTCTCCGAGGGCCAGCCCTGGAGATGTTTTGGGCCGGGCTACGACTACGCCCAGACCCACACGCAGACCCCGCGCATTCAGGACGGGCGCATGCTCTTGATCGAGCGGGTGACCGATCTCTTGGCCCGAGGCGGGCCCTGGGGGCGGGGCTATCTGCGAGCCACCACGGCCATCCACCCGGACGACTGGTTCTTCGAGGGCCACTTCGAGAACGATCCCTGCATGCCTGGTACCTTGATGTTCGAGGGCTGCCTCCAGGCCATGGCCATCTTCATGGGCTCCTTCGGGTTCACGCTCCGGCGCGACGGTTGGCGCTTTCAACCCGTCACCGACGAGCCCTTCGACCTGCGCTGTCGGGGCCAGGTCACCCCTGGCTCGAAGGAACTGACGTACGAGGTCTTCGTCGAGGAGGTCATCGCCGCCCCCATCCCCACCGTGTATGCGGATCTGCTCTGCACCTGTGATGGGCTCAAGGGCTTCCACGCCCGGCGGGTCGGGCTGCAGCTGGTGCCGGATTGGCCCCTGAACAACCGGCCGGAGCTGCTCGAGGGCCATGTCGACACGGGCCCCGTGGCCTCCCGTGACGACTTCGACTTCGGCTACGCAGCTCTGCTCGCCAGCGCCTGGGGCCCGCCGTCCCGCGCCTTCGGACCAATGTATCGGCCCTACGATGGTCCCCATCGCGTGGCTCGTCTGCCAGGTCCGCCCTACCACTTCATGTCTCGAGTCTCCCGCATCGACGGCGACATCGGTCTGCTCCAGGCCGGTGCCGTCATCGAGCTCGAGTACGACATCCCCGCCGACGCCTGGTACTTTGACGAAAACGGGCATCGCAGCATGCCCTTCGCCGTGCTGCTCGAGGCCGCCCTGCAGCCCTGTGGCTGGCTGGCCAGCTTCGTGGGCTCCGCGCTGGTGTCGGAGCGAGAACTCTTCTTCCGGAACCTCGACGGAAAGGGCACCTTGACGACCGAGCTGTTGCCCGATGCCGGCACCCTGCGGACCCAGGTGGAGATCACCTCCGTCACGCGCTCTGCGGGAATGATCATCGAGTCCTTCGACGTGACCTGCTTCCTGGGGGATCAGGCCGTCTACACCATGGACACCGTCTTCGGCTTCTTCCCCTTGCAAGCCCTCGCCAACCAGGTGGGGCTGGCGACCAACGAGCAGCAGCGGACGATGCTCGAGGCTCCGTGCGACTTCTCGGTGGACCTGCGCCCCAGGCCAGCACGCTACTGCGGGGGCTCGCCGCGACTACCCGGGTCCATGCTGCTGATGTTGGACCGCGTCACGGGCTACTGGCCCACCGGTGGAACCGCCGGGCTGGGCAGCCTGCGCGCCGAAAAGGACGTGGATCCCGGCGAGTGGTTCTTCGAGGCCCACTTCTTCCAGGACCCGGTCCAGCCAGGCTCCCTGGGCATCGAGGCCATGATCCAACTGCTCCAGTTCTACCTGCTCGAAGTGGCTCCGGTCTCCGACGCCGACTCGGCGCACTTCGAGCCCATCGAGCTCGGCCGGCAGCTCACCTGGAAGTACCGGGGTCAGGTGGTGCCTTCCAACAGCGTTATCACCACCACCATGGAGATCTCGGAGCGCGGTCGGGACGAGCGCTCCACCTGGGCCGTAGCGACCGCTTCGTTGTGGGTCGACGGCAAGCGCATCTACGAGGCGGAGAACCTGGGGATGCGGATCGTCAGTGGTCGCTAGTAGTACCCCTCCCAGGTCACGGTAGAGGCCTGGGTGAGGTAGTACCACCAGGTGAAATCGACGCCGGGCTTGCCGTTGCTGTACATGTTTCTGGGCGTGGTGGTGTACTGGGTATACCAGCTACCAGCGCCGTCGTAGCGCGTGATTTCGGGTGTGGCGTGGGCCATGCCCAGCAGGAACACCGGGATGGAGCTGACGGGACAGGGGCCGTACCACTGAAGGCTTCTGGGGGAGGAGAGGGTGAACTCGAAGACGTAGTCTCCCGCGCCGGCGGTATAGCCAGCGTAGTAGACGCTGCCGGTTCCGTGCTTGGCCGCCGGGTATGCGGAGGCGTAGCCGGTGCAGCTGAACCCAGAGGCGTGCGGATCGTCCGGGTAGCCCACCAGATCGACGTAGCCATAGAACATCGACGCCGCGGGGTAGCCGAAC
>CAZVHW010000712.1:0-3547 GCA_964626835.1 uncultured Enterobacterales bacterium | reverse complement strand
TGGACGGCGAAGACGGGGCCGGAGGCCGTGGGACTCGGTGGTCCGGCGGTCGTGGGTGGCGCGTCGGTGAACAAGCGGCCCGGATTCATCACCCCTCCGGGGTCCAGAGCCTCCTTTCTGGTGCGGTAGACGCGCAGGGCGTTGCCCAGCTCTCGCGCCGCGGCCTTGGCCTTGAGCTCCCCCACCCCGTGGTGATGCGTGACGGTGCCGCCAGCTCGCCTGGCGGCCTCGAGAGCGTCGCGCCAGGTGGCGTCGTAGCGGTCGAGGTCACCGGTGCCCGCGAAGGAGAAATAGATGGAGCAGCCTTCGGGGTAGGCGTGGCTGAAGTGGGCCATGACGGCGGTATGCCGGGCCAACGCGTCGCGCACTGCGCGGTATAGCCCCCCCAGCCGGGACCAGGTGGTGGCCACCTCCATGGTGTCGGCGAAAGCGCCGCGCTCGAAGATTGGGGCGAGCTTGTAGGAGACGGCGTGGCGGTGGTCGTACCAGTGCTGACCGGCCTCGGCGCCGAGATCCCGGCCGGGCGCCAGGTAGGTGGCCGCGGCGTCCACCGAGGCGCGCACGTGATCGGGCTCGCCTTCCCAGCCGACGATGAGCATGACCTCGCGACCCAGGCCGCGGGCCACCCGGTTGAGCAGCTTGGGTAGGGCGAAAGCGGCCGACAGCTCGTGGTGACGGACCTGATCGAGGCCATCGAGTGCCCGTAGGGCCCGAGCCCCGGCCCGCTTTACCAGGCGCTCGAGCCTGCCGTTGTCGCGTTTTTCCTTTTTGTCTCCCAGCCGCCCACCGATGCGGGTGTCTACCGGGCAGTACAGCCGCACCACCGCGGGCCATAGCTCAGCCTGCATGATGCGGCGCATCGCGTCCCAGGCTGACTGGAGATCCGGGAAGGCGTAGGCCCGTAGCCACCGATCTCGAGGGAGCAGGACCGTTCGGATGTCCACCTGGGTGATGACACCGAGGGTGCCCTCGCTGCCCATGAACAGTGGTCCGAGGTCCTCTTCGCCTGCGGCGGTGTGGATGCCTGTCCAGTGCGTGCCGACCGGGGTGGCGACCCGCATGCCCAGAACCATGTCTTCGAATTTTCCGTAGAGACTCGAGAACTGTCCTGCGGATCGCGCTGCCGCCCAGCCACCCACCGAGGAGCACCAGATGGACGAGGGGCTGTGGCGCGTGGCCTGACCCCTGCGCTCGAGCCAGTCCTCGAGGTGTTGGCCCAGGAGTCCGGGCTCTGCAGAGACCAACTGCCGGTCGGGATCGAAGGAGACCACCGCGCGCATCCTCTTGAGATCCATCACGACGCTGCCCGGTCTGCCCGTCGCCCCACCGCAGACACCCGAGCCTGCACCGTAGGGGACGACCGGTACGCCCGCTTGGCTGGCCCAGGCCAGCAACTCGGTCACTTGCTCATGCGTTTCGGGCCAGCACACCGCTTCGGGTAGCGGGCGGGGTTGGCCCAGCGCCAGCGAGAGCGTGTCGCGAGGCCACAGGTCCCGGCTGGCTGCCAGGAGGTCGAGGGGATTGGCCGAGGCGCGAGGGACCCGGGTTCGGACCGCTTCGAGGAGCTTGCTCATTCCTCTGTTCTACCCCACCGGACCCCGCGGCGTCTCATGACGGAAAACGCCCGGCTCGTGCTCGAGCCGGGCGTCCCTGCAGGGTCGCGGGGAAAACCACCGCCGATTCCCTGGCATCCTCTTGCGTCTATCTCCACCCCGGTACATAGCAGGAACCGTGCCACGACCTGTCTACCAGCGTAAGTGCATGATTTTCCAAAGTCAGCACCCGAGGGAAATTCTCTGACCGCGCTCTTGACGGTGCAAAACACGACATTCATGTCATGGTCTTTTTCGTGCGATTCGGCACATTCTGCTGCGCGCTGCTCAAAACCCATTGAAAACAGTGGTGAATCACTGGAATCCCCGTGCTGTTGCCAGCCGTGACATCCGTGCCCTGGTGTGGACCCGTGTTGAAGTCCAGGAACAGTTGTATGCGAGGAAGAAGGCGGCATATGTTAGCCGTCGTGGTCGCGAGGCACTCAGGGCGACCTGGATGTCATGGGGGGTCGGTGGGACTCCATGCGCCCAGGTCGTGGGCCAGGTCTTCGATTAGGTCGCGCTCGCTCGCGATGGTGAGCAGGTGGGCATTGACGGATCGCAGCTGGGCGTTCATCCCGCGGACCGACACCTCGAGCAGCCGGAGTGCGGAGGGGCCAGAGCGAGGGTCGGCACAGGGGCGGAGCAGGCTCCGCGGTACGTGCAGGCAGATGCTGGGCTCGAGGGCCGCGATGGTCGTGGGGTAGGGAGTGCGGCCTATGACTGCGGAGTGCCCCAGGAGGGCTGCGGGCTGGATCCGCGCGATCTCTTCTTGGCGTTTGTCGGGCCGGAGCTTCGTGATGCGCAGCCTGCCTTCCACGAGCAGGAACATCTGGCGGGAGACTTGACCTTCCAGGCAGACCGCAAAACCAGGAGAATAGTGCCGCAGTTCGACGCGTTTTTCGAGCCACGCCAGGTCTGCTGAAGGCAGGGGTCCCATCAGCAGCGCTAGCGCATCTCGGATGGGTGGCGTCATGCTCGGCGCCCCCGCCGGTCGAACCAGGCCCACCAGCTGCGGGCGCGCTTGACCGGTGCGTCGGGGAGCTCGTGCAGGGTGTGTGGATCGATGGCGGCTTGGGCGATGCGCTCCGTCATGGCGCCGATGCGGTGAGCCAGCCCACGGGCAGCCAGCTCCAGGATCCAGGGAAGCAGGGGATCGTTTTCGCCCAGCATCTGGTCGTAGAGTGCGCGGTCGGGCAGCAGCAGCCAGCTGGTCCGCTTGCAGCTGACCGTACCCGAGCGCGGTGCTCCGTCCAGGAGCCCCATCTCTCCGACGACCTCGCCCGGGCACACGCGGCCCAGCGGAATGACGCTTCCATCGGACATGACAGCGGTGACCAACAGGCTGCCCGAGAGGACGATCGCTAGCTGGTCCGCCGGCTCGCCTTGTTCGAAGAGAACATCTCCCGGATCGAGCTTCCTGTGCGCGAGCATGGCCAGGGCGCGTCGTGTTTGGCGGCGGTTCAGCTCCCGAGCCTCGGGGAGTCGCTCGAGAAGTGTGCGAGGGGAGGGCGGCATGGATGGATTGTAACTGAACGGACGGCATGCACTCTTGCCGACCTGCTACGCTTCGCCTAGGTGGCGAAGGCAGACGACCCGCCCCTTCGACAGGAGGCCCCATGGCGCTGACCCTCGAAGAATACGGACAGCTCGAAGACTTCTCGGTGCTCTTTTCCGGCGGACTGGACAGCACGGCCGTGCCGCTCATGATGGGACCCCACACCCGTGGTGGCGTCCACCTGCTCACCTACATGCACCGGTTCGGCTCGCTGTTCAACGAGTGGTCTCGGCACCAGATCGAGCCCATCCGGCGAGTGCTCGGGCCGCGGGTCTACCATCAGCTCATCGACCACTCCGACACCTGGAAGGCCATCTCGGCGGCCCGCATGCCGCTCGACGCGCTGAAGTACAAGGGCCACTTCGTGTGCTGCTTGGGCTGCCAGAGCGCCATGATG
>CAZVHW010000711.1:0-3559 GCA_964626835.1 uncultured Enterobacterales bacterium | reverse complement strand
TCTCGTCCAGGATGCCGTCGCCGTCGTTGTCGGTGTCACGGTAGTCGGGGACGCCGTCCCCGTCGGTGTCGCCCGGCCCGTCGCCGGAGGGGTTCTTCTCGTCTTCGTCGGACACGCCGTTGTTGTCCGAGTCGTCGTCGAGGAAGTCCTGGACGCCGTCGCCGTCGGAGTCGATGGGGACGGTGTACGGATCGGTGTCGCCGGACTCGATCTTGTCGTTGATGGAGTCGCCGTCCGAGTCGGTGTCCAGGTAGTTTGGGGTGCCGTCGCCGTCTTCGTCGTCGGTCTCGGCGCCTTCGTGGATATCCATGATGAGGTCGCCGTCGGCGTCTTCGTAGTCGGCTTGGTTCCCGTCGGTGTCCGCTTGGGAGTCCAAGGCGCCGGTGTCCACGTCCGACTTGTCGCCACAGCTGGGAGCGAGGCAGCCGAAGGCGAAGAGTAGAAGGGCCGCGCGAGTGCTGACGCGTGACGGATCCATGGCTGGCTCCCTGGTGTTTCCCGTACCCTACTTGTCAGGCCCCCACGATGTCAACGGATTGTCCGCTTCCCTGTTAGGCTGCCCACGCCTTACACCGGGAATCCAACGTGCGCCGACGCTGGAGCGACCACTACACCAAGAAGGCCCGCGACGGCGGGTATGGCGCCCGTTCGGTCTTCAAGCTCGAGGAAATTCAGCGCCGAACCAGGGTAATTCCCCGTGGCGGGCGCGCTGTCGACCTCGGCTGCTATCCGGGCTCCTGGTCCCGCTTCCTCATCGAGCAGGGCGTGGCGAGACTGGTCGGCGTAGACTTCACCGCTCCCGAGGGACTCCGAGGCCACTTCATCGAAGCCAGCGCCCTCGACGTGGACCCAACCGTCATCCTCGAGGCGCTCGGGGGCCGCGCCGATCTGGTGTGCAGCGACATGGCCCCCGCCACCACCGGCAACCGTCACCGCGACCACGTCCGGCAGGTGGAGCTGGCTCGCCGGGCGCTGGAGCTGGCGGTGGCGTTGCTGGCACCGGGAGGTGCGTTCGTGGCCAAGCTGTTCGACGGTCCCGAGGCCCAGGCCTATGTCGGAGAGGTCCGAGCGCACTTCGGCAAGCTGCGACGCATCAAGCCCGACGCCACACGCAAACACTCGGTAGAGCTGTTCGTGGTTGCGACAGGGTTTTCCGGCTGACCGACCCGAGCTACCGACCCAACATTCCCGTGCGCAGCGCCTTGTCGGCGTTGGGGCCCACGTAGTTGCCGAAGATGAGCTTCATGAAGGTGTCGCCGGGGATGGCGCCCTTGGCTTGGCCATTGACCAACAGCGTGGTGCCCGTGCCGGGTTCGTACTGGATGGTCATGGTGTCGCCCTTGGCCAGGTCGACGATCCAGGACGCGAAGGTGTCCGCCTGGGAGCGAACGTGGGCGTACAGGGGATCGAGCTCCCAGCACTCGCGGTAGGCTCCGACGGTCTTCTCGGCCGGGGTTTCGCTCAAGATGAAGGACATCTCCAGCTTCTTGGGGGCATCGAGCGCGATGATGGCGGCGCCATCGCTGGACCTGGCGGGCAGGTAGAGGCCACCCACGTAGACGTCGAAGTAGAACTTCTCCCGCAGGGCCATGCCGTTGAGGACCAGCTGCTGACCGCCCAAGGTAGCGGTGTCGGGGAGCGTGACGCCTGCGAGCTCGCCAGCGTGGACGGGAGAAGCCAGGGCCGCGAGCAGAGGAAGGGTGGCGAGGCTCATGGATTCTCCTGTCGGAAGTTCTCGATGCTGGCAGTACGCTATCAGCCGTGGACCTGAGGTGACAAGGACCACCGCCCGGACGCTGGTGCCTAGAATGGCAGCGCGAGGGAGCGGTCCAGGCTGCTCATGAGCTCGAACAGCTCGGGGGGCAGCAGGCGCCGTTGCTCTTCCAAGGAGGCTTCCTCGAGGGCCCAGTAGTCTTCGGCGTGCCCTTCGTATGCGTAGTCGTGCTCGCGGAGGTTCAGGAGCAGAGCGGAGCTGGCGACGACCAACCCCAGCACGACGGCGGGCAGCAGCCTCGCCATGACGGGCTGTGTCCGGGGCACCAATGCCACGAACCCCAGGAGCAGCAGCCCCACGAGTTGCACCAGGAACACGTCGTAGTTGTTGAACCACCACGTCCAACCCCACCCCCCTACCATCGTGTCCGAGGGCCACAGCAGCTGGATGCCCCCCCAGACCGAGCCAGGTGTCACCAGGTCCCCCAGCAGGTGCATCAGGTAGCCGGCCACCACGCACAGGGGGGCCAGCCAGACGTTTCGAGTCCGGCGACCTTCGGGGTCGGCTCCCAGCAACACGCGCTCGAGGCCCAGGAGGCCAGACACGAGCAAGCCCACGGCGAGCGCGGCCGCCAGGGAGTGGGTGAAGTGGTGGTGGGAGTACCAATGCGAGCCGCCGTAGATCACCGACCCGGGTTGCAGGGCAAGTGCCCGACCGATGGTCGCATCGAAGCCCGGCACGCGAGACGCCACGTCGATGTCGGGCAGGAAGCCGCCGAGGGCTCCCCAGGTCAAGGCGACGACCACGCGAGCGCGAGCACCGCGGATCACCAGCGCCGTCGTGCCCCCTGCCAGAGCCCCCGACAGCACGTGGGTGACGATGTCCACGGCCTACAGCCCCCGTGACCACTCGGGCCGCAGGGGGATGCGGCCTTCCAAGGCGCTATCCAAGGTGGCCAGGAAGCGCTCCCGATCCGCTGGGAGCCGCCCCGCCAGGGGTAGGTAGTTCGAGGCGTGGTTGGTGCGGAACATGGCGTCGGTGGGTCGGGCCAGGTCGACGAAGGTGCGGAGCTCCCGGAGCATGCCCAGGTTGTCCGGCAGCTCGAAGCGGCCCCGCTCCTGCAGCCGTGCGATGGGCGTCCCCGGGATCACCGTGAGGGTGAGCGCGGCCAGGAACTCGGGATCCATGGCCGTGGCCAGCCGGGCCGAGCCCGCTGCGTGCTCTTCGCTACGCTCCACGCCCGCACAGCCCAGCAAGAAGATGACCGACTGCCGCATGCCGGCTGTTCTGGCCTTGCGGGACGCTTCGACGTGCTGGGCGTGATCCGCTCCTTTCGCGATGCGCTTCATGGTGGGGTCGTCGCCGGACTCTGGACCGATGTAGAGGAGGTCGAGCCCGAGCTCTCGCAGGCGGAGCAGCTCGGCAGGGGTCTTGTCGAGGAGGTTCATGGCCGTGGCGTAGGTGCTCACTCGGCGCAGCCGTGGGAATGCGGCGCTCAGGGCCTGGAGGATGGGCTCCCAGTGGGACATGGGCATGGCCAGAGGGTCGCCATCGGCGATGAAGACCTTGGTGGCGCCCGGGCCAGCCTGCTGGCGAGCCAGCTGGATGTCGGCGAGGACATCGGCCAGGGGGCGGACCTGGTAGGGCTTGGCCTGGTACATGGCGCAGTAGGTGCAGTGATCGTGGGAGCAGCCGTAGGTGGCTTGTAAGATGAGGCTGCGGGCTTCGCTGGGGGGGCGGAAGAGAGGCTGGACGTAGCGCATGGGGGGGATCTATCTCGATCGGGGATCGGGATCGGGGATCGGGGATCGGGGATCGGGGATCGGGGATCGGGGATCGGGGATC
>CAZVHW010000710.1:0-3562 GCA_964626835.1 uncultured Enterobacterales bacterium | reverse complement strand
CACGCGGGTCCCCGCGTTGACACCTCGAGGGCGCTTTGTCCTTCTTATCCCCCGGCCCGTGATGGAGGACTTGCTCCTTCACCTGCGCACTCAGCCTTCGCCCAGGTTGGCGCACATGGTCACGAAACTCGTGTCCGAGCTCGAGCAGGCCCTCGCCGAGCTGGAGACTTGTCCTCCAGGCCGCGTGTGAAAACAGCGCAAGCTTGCGCCTTCTGCCGCCTCCACCCTGTGAGCCTACATCTCCCTTGTCCCACCCACGATGGAGACCCACCCATGTGGCTCATGACCCCCCTCGGCTTCTTCTCCGCCGTTCGTAAGCCGGGCGACGCCCATCTCACCGTTCGCAGCCGCGCGCGGGCCGATCTCTGCGCCCTGCGAGAGCGCTACCTACCTGCGCTGACTCCCGCGGTCACCGGTGCTGGCACCGACTACCCCCACCGTGCCACCTGCACCGCCGAGGCTTGGGCGGCGGCCCTGGCCTCCATGGCCAACGACATCGACTACGGCAACTTCAAGGCCACGGTGGCGATCTGCCAGGGCCCGGCTCGTGCGAAGGTCTATGGGCGGGTCTGGGGCGATCTGCTGGCCATCGAGCGGGAGGAAACATGAAGCCCAAGAAGCTCTCATACGGAGGCGTTCTGATCGATGCGCAGGGTCGGGTGCTGCTGCGCTGGCCCCGTGGCAACTTCGGCGGCGACGGCTGGACCTTCGCCAAGGGCCGCCCTGAAGCGGGGGAGTCTCCCGAGGCGTCCGCCGTGCGAGAGGTGCTGGAGGAGACGGGATGGACCGCCGAGATCATCGCGCCCATCCCCGGCGCCCTCGAGGGCGATACCACCATCAACCGCTACTGGCTGATGCGCCCACTGGAGCGGGTCGGCACGAACCTGGCCGAGACCGAGCGGCTAAGATGGTGCACTCAGGACCAGGCCCGAGAGCTCATCACCTCCAAGCCCAGCTCCACCAAGCGGCACCGTGATCTGACCGTGCTCGACGCCGCCTTCGCCCTCCACCGAGAACGCCCTTGAACGACTGTGTTGTCCTCGCTGCCCCAGGTGGCAATCCGGCCCCCGTCGCCGCCTTGGTCTGGGCGCTGGCCCGCCAGCGCGGCCTGCGCGCCACGCGAGTGAGCCTGGTGCTCTACGACAGCGCTCAGCGGTACCTGGGGCAGGAGCTGCTGGGCAGCGCTGAGCCCTTGACCCAGTTGAGAGAGGTGCTGGGCGATCCCGAGCTTGCGGCCCTCGAGCTCCGCACGGTCACCCTGGCCAGCGGAGAGCCCCTCGAGGAAGACCTGGACCCCGCCGCGGGTCTGGCCTTCGCGGAGGTGCTCTGGCAGGCGGCCCGCAGCCTGCAGGCCAGCACCGATCTACCCGTCGTGTTCGCGCTGCTGGGTGGTCGTCGCCGCTCGCTGACGGTGGACATGGCTCTGGCCTTCCAGCTGTTGGCCCGCCCCCAGGATCTCCTGCTCGATCTGCGCTACCGGCCCAAGGACGCCGAGCGGCCCACCACCCGCTTCTTCTTCCCCGAACAGACCACCGCTGCACGGGTGCCCTCCGGCCGGGGAGGCCCCTGCCTCGAGGCGCATCAGGTGGAGCTGGGCCTGGTGGACGTGCCCGCGCCGCGGCTGCGTCGCTTGCTCGGCGACGAGTCCCTGGCCAGCTTCACGGGCGCCATCCAGGCGGGGGAACAGGCGGCCCTGACCGGCCCGGCGCCGCGCCTGGAGATCCACATCCTGCAGCGCGAAGTCTGGCTCGGCCAAGCGCGGGTGCGCTGCTCCCGGGATCAGATCGTCTGGCTGGTGCACCTGGCCTCGGCTCGCCTGGCGCCTGGGGGTGAGGGGTGGGTGCCAGTGGACGACACCAGCGGTCTGGCGAAGATATTGGACCACTGCCTCGACATCTGGAAGTGCCCGCCCAACGAGCTGAGTGACGGCTACGACCTCGGCCCCCATGCGGACGCCGAGCGGCCCCAGCGCTTGCGCCCCATCCGCAGCCGCCTGCGCGCCGCCCTTCGCCGGGGTCTGGCGGGACACCCTCACCGGGATCTGGTGGTGCCCGAGCAGCGCAAGCTGGGCGGCTGTTCCCGCGAGCGGCTGCTCATCCCAGCCAACCACCTGCACATCGTGCCCCCCATCCAAGCCCCCGACAATGAACCATGACCCTCCGCTCAACCCTCCCCCACGACCATGACTGGCACCTGCACACCACCCTCTCGGACGGCTTCGCCGCACCCGAAGATGTGGTCCGACAAGCCGCCACCCTGGGGCTTCGCAGCATCGCCATCACCGACCACGACTGCCTCGATGCCCACCGGGGAGGTGTCCTGGCGCGGCTGGGGGCCACGCTGGGTGTGCAGGTGGTGGTCGGCGCCGAGCTGGACTGTTCGGTGGGCGAGCAGGAGACCGAGGTGCTGGCCTACCACTTCGACCCGGACTCTTCGGGGTTGGTCGCACACCTGCTCGGGGTCCAAGAGCAGCGCCGGGAGCGCTTCCGGTTCTACTGCTACGGCATGGCCGCCGCTGGCTATCCCATCGACCCCGAGGCGGTGATCCACTGCGGCGCTCGTGTGCTCATCAAGGTGCACCTCTACCGGGCCTTACATGCCGCAGGCGTGAGCTTCGAAGGGGGGTACAAGGGCTACAAGGCCGCGCTGGCTGATCTGGGTGACCCCCCACCGGTGGCCAAGCCTCCCGTGGATCAGGTGGTCGCGCTGGTGCGCGAGGCCGGGGGCACGGCCGTCCTGGCCCACCCCCTGTACTACCGCGAGGATATTGGCTTGGAGCCACTGCTACGGGCCGGGGCTGCTGCAGGCTGCCGGGGCGTCGAGCTGGTCTACCCGTACCACTTTGGTGCCAAGGGGCTCGGCCTCAGCGTCGTGCACGCAGGCCTGGCCGAGCTGGAGCAGCTCGTGCCGCGCTTCTTCCCCGACGACCCCCTGCTCACCCGCGGCACGGACATGCACGATCCCGCGGAGTGGCAGGGCCGGCTGGAAGAGCTGGGTGGCTGATCTGCCAGTGTTGGCCCTTTTGCGCTCAGTCCCACAGGGTCATGCCCGCCTCGAACACCAGCTTCTCGCCGCAGTTGGGGCAGGGGGAGTGTTCACTCGCGTCAGACAGTGAGCGTCCCCTCAGTCGCCCTCCACAGTCGGAGCAGCTGGGGCGCTCGCGCGCGCTCACCATGAGCTTGGCGAGCTGCTGGCGGGTGAGCTCGAAGGGCCCGGGCCAGTCCGTGCTGTCTGGTGGCAGCTCGGCTATCGCACGCAGCTGGGGGAGCTTGCGGATCACGTAGCCGCTCTGCAGGCTCTCGCAGCGATGGCAGCAGAACAGCCGGTGCTCGAAGAATTCCCACTCCATCAGCATCCCGATGCCCCACATCTGCTCGATGCCTTTGTAGCCGCAGCCGGGACAGTGCACGTTGACCGTTGAACCCATGGGAGACCTCGTTTGTGGATGAAGCCCCACCGTAGCGCGCGCACGAGACAGCGGGTGTCCATGATGCGGTCCACTCCGGTTGGGGATAAGAAGGACAAAGCGCCCTCGAGGTGTCAACGCGGGGACCCGCGTGTA
>CAZVHW010000709.1:0-3563 GCA_964626835.1 uncultured Enterobacterales bacterium | reverse complement strand
CTGGTCGCGGTCGCCGACGCCGGCTGGCTGTTGCTGACGGCCGAGACCGACCGCGTGCTGGAGCATCGATGGATGAAGGTGCGGCCCGGCACGGCCACGTGGTCCTTTCGGCTGGCTGACTACACCCCCAATGTCTACGTGTCCGCCCTGCTCGTCCGGGATCCCCACCGGCTGTCGGCCAGCGCCTACCAGCCGGGGCGGGCCCACGGCCTTCGCTCGGTGCGGGTCAAGCCCGAGCCCTTCGAGGGCCAGCTGACGCTCTCGGTCCCCGACGAGGTCCGCCCCGGTAGCACCCTCGAGATCGACCTCGAGCTGGACGCTGGGCCGGGTCCAGCCTGGGTGACCGTGGCCGCCGTCGACGAAGGCCTGCTGTCGCTCACACGCCACCCCAGCCCGGACCCCCTGCCAGCTCTGTTCCAGCCACGGGCCCTGGGGGTGGACAGCTTCGAGACGGTGGGATGGGCGCTGGCGCTGCCGAGTCTGGCGTCCACCAGCTCCGCTGGCGGCGACTTCCTGGGCAGGAAAGCTCGCGTACAAACGATCGAACCCGTAGCCCTGTGGTCCGGACTGGTGGAGGTCCCCGCATCCGGCCGACTCACCGTACCTCTCGAGGTCCCCAGCTACCGCGGGTCCCTTCGGGTGATGGCCGTGGGTGCCACGTCACGCCGCGTGGCACGGGCCGACGCCCGCGTGCCCGTGCGGGAGCCACTGTTGGTGCAGGTCACGGCACCCCGATTCCTCATCGAAGGGGACCGGGCCCGCGTACCCGTGGCGGTCAGCAACCTGAGCGAGCGGGACCGAGAGGTGAAGGTCGATGTCTCGGTAGGGCCACTTCCCGGACGAGATGACGAGTGGAAGGACGAAGCGCTCGCCGAGATCGTGGGCGGGGCCGAGCGGGAGCTGCTCCTCGAGATGGGAGACCGCGCAGGGATGGACGTCGAGCTGGCGGCCTTGGCCGGCGCTGGCGGCTTCCAGCTACGGGTGACCGCCACCAGCGGCGACCTGCTCAGCCAGCAGAGCGTAATGGTACCGCTCGCGGCCCCGCTGCCCACCGAGCACGAGGTCACGCGCATTCCTCTTGGAACGGACACCCAGGATCTCGCCTCGCACACCACCGGCTGGCGGGCGGCGCGCGGCGAGCTCTGGATCACGACCAACCCATACGCCGACGTGCTGGAACAGCTCGAGGACCTGCTCCACTACCCCTACGGCTGCCTGGAACAGACCAGCTCCCAGACCCGCGCGCTGGTCGCCCTGGGCGGGCTCTTGGAGGGCGACGATCTGCAGCGACCGCTAGACGAGTGGGTACAAGCTGGCATCGACCGCGTGCAGGTCATGCAGATCTACGGTGGGGGCTTCGGCTACTGGCCGGGCAGCTCCGAGCCCTCCCCCTGGGCCTCCGCCTATGCCTTGCACGTCCTGCTGGACGCCAGCGCTGCCGGCCATCCCGTGCCCGAGGGCATGCTGAGTCGCGGCCTGGGCTACCTGGAGCGCCAGCTGGAGCGGGGCGACGGTGAGGTCCGCGCCTACGCCCACTACGTGCTGGCCCGCGCGGGCCGCGGCCAGGCGGCCCTGGCACGAAGCGAGCTAGCTGGAACCCGCAACGACCGCGAGTCCGCCTACCTTCTCATGGCCGCGGTGCACCTGACGGGCGACCACCGCTACGAAGGTGTCCTCACGGACCTCGGGGAGTTCACGGACCGCCCAGCTCAGCGACGCTGGCAACCCTACGGATCGAGCTTGCGCGAGCAAGGGCTGGTGCTGGCCACCTTCCGCGAGGTCTTCGGCGCCCACGCTGCAGGCCAGGCGCTCACCGACGCGGTGGCGGCCGGGCTTCGCGCGGCCGGGTCCCGCCACGCCACGACCCAAGAGCTGGCCTGGGGTCTGACGGGCCTGGCGAGTTCCGTCGGGCCTGGCACCACGGACAGTGTCCACCCGGTCCTCGTGCGGAACGGAGGCCAGCTGGCGACAGCGCCAGGCACCACGTCGGGCTGGGTGATCGACAGGCTCGCGGCGCCGGGGACATTGGAGATCCACTTCGATCACGACGGCGAACCACCCCTCTGGATGGTGCTCGACGCTA
This sequence comes from uncultured Enterobacterales bacterium, assembly GCA_964626835.1. Lineage (GTDB taxonomy): Bacteria > Myxococcota_A > UBA796 > UBA796 > JAFGLY01 > CALDOK01. The sequence goes on along the minus strand of CAZVHW010000709.1, from coordinate 1,480 downwards.
CGGGAATCCGGGTCGATGGCCAGCTGCCCCAGTCCCAGGGGGCGATCGTTCAGCGCCGGGTGCTCACCGCCGAAGGCGAGCCCGCGGAGCTCGACGACCTCGAGGTGGGTCAGCTGGTCTTCGTCAGCACCCAGGTGCAAAGCCTGCTGGGCAGCCAGCCGAACGTCGCTATCGTGGATCGCCTGCCCGCAGGATGGGAGGTGGAGAATCCGACCCTGACGGGGACCTCCCTGCCCAACTGGCTAGACACGAACACCCTGTGGGCCCCCGAGCACCTGAACCTGCGCGACGACCGCCTCGAGGCCTTCGGCAGCATCGACCAGCATCCCCGCGTCCTGGTCTACGCGGTACGGGTGGTCACGGCGGGTAGCTTCACGCAGCCGGGCGTGCAGCTCGAGGCCATGTACGACCCGGGCGTCAGGGCCCGCACCGAGCCGACCCGGGTGATCGTGCAGCCTCGTGCCGGGACGGAGCTGCTCTGATGGGTTCTCGACGCCGCCGCTGGGCGGCACTCCCCGCAATCCTGGCCCTTGTCGCGGTTCCCCTCGCGCAGGTCTGGATCGTCCCGCTTCCCGCCCGTCTGGCCGCGCCACCATCCACGGTGGTGCGCTGGGCGGACGGGACGCCGGCCGAAGTCTTCCTGGCACCGGACGAACGTTGGCGCCTGGAGGCGGACCCCTCCACCATCGATCCCGACTACCTGCGCGCCCTGCTGGCCTACGAAGACGCCCGCTTTCGCTGGCACCCGGGGGTGGATCCCATCGCCGTGGCGCGGGCGGCGGTGCAGGACCTGGCGGCGGGTCGAGTGGTCTCTGGCGCTTCCACCCTCACCATGCAGCTGGTGCGCGTGCTCGAGCCACGGCCCCGCACCCTGCGCTCCAAGGCCGTGGAAGCCCTGCGGGCCCTTCAGCTCGAGCTGCGCCGGGACAAGGGAGAGATACTCGCCGCATACCTGACCTTCGTGCCCTACGGCCGAAACCTCGAGGGGATCGAGGCCGCATCGTGGAGCCTCTTCGGCCACGGTCCTGCAGAGCTGTCTTCGGAAGAGATCGTCACACTGCTGGCCATTCCCCAGGATCCCAACGCGCGATACCCCCGACCGCGGAACGATCCCGCCCTCCGCGTGGCCCGCACCCGCGTGGCCCGCCGCCTCGTGGCGGCCGGTGTCCTGGGCCCGGACACCGACGAACCCGATCCCGAGGCCCTGCTCGAGCGAGTGGCCACCGGTCCACAACCGACGGCGCTGCGCTCCCTCCCCCGCGAGATCCCCCACGCTGCCCGCTGGATGCGCACCCAGCTTCCGGAGCAGACGAACGTGGCCTCCACCCTCGGGCGAGGCCCACAGCGGATCGCCACCGCGGTGCTGGCTGCCGAACGGACCAGGTTGGAGCGCAAGGGGGTTCACAACGCCGCGATCGTCGTCGTCGAACACGGGAGCCGTTCCGTGGTCGCGATGGTCGGCGGGCACGAGGGTTGGGGC
>CAZVHW010000708.1:0-3564 GCA_964626835.1 uncultured Enterobacterales bacterium | reverse complement strand
ATGGTGAGCTCTTGCTGCAGGAAGTTGCCGGCTACGGCGATGCCATGGCGCATGAGCACTTCGTTCGCCGTGCAGCAGATGCCTGCCAGGTTGATTCCCTTGGCACCCGCGTCCCGTGCAGCCTTGCGGATGGCGGGGTCCAGGGTGGCGGAGGCCAGCATCTCGGACAAGGCTGGCTCGTGGCCGTGAACCACCACGTTGACCTCGTCGTGGGCCAAGACGCCCAGGTTGCTGCGACTGCGGACGGGGCTGGGAGTGCCGAAGAGGATGTCGGAGACCGCGGTTGCCATGCGGGAGCCGCCCCAGCCGTCGGCCAGCGAGGTGCGGAAGGCGTGCATGAGCAAGGAGCGGTAGTCGTGGTCCACACCCATGCTGGTGCGGTGCATGCCCTCGACCACCATGCGGTCGATGCCCGAGGGGGAGACGCGGTTCCGTTGCCACAGGCCCTGGCGTGGGACGGGTGCCAGCGCGAGGGTCGCGAGGCTGTCTTCCTGGCGGGCGAACTCGGAGAGGAACAGCTCGCTCACGTCGAGGGCCACGTCCATGGCGTCCCGATCCGCTTCTTCGACGCCCCACTGACGGGCGACGCGGCGCAGCGCGCCTTCGTCTGCGATGCGGTAGTCGCCGCCCTCACCGCGGGCGATGCGCCGCAGCAGGAGCACCAGATGGCGGCCGTGGTCGGAGTGGGCAGCGGTGCCTCCCGCCACCTCGCGCAGGAAGTTGCGCGCGACGATGGTGTCGGCGTCGGCGCCGCAGACGCCGCGTGGGGAGCGCTTGGTGACCTTGCAGGGCCCCATGTGGCACAGGCGGCAGCAGATGCCTTCGAGGCCAAACTTGCAGGGGACGGGTTGACTGTCCACGCGGCTGAACGCGGTGGAGACGCCGGCCGCGTGGGCACGTTCGAGGATCTCGAGGGAGGCAGGGTCGCTGACGCGGGATGCCGGATCGACGGGTGGCTTGTGGCTGGCCATGGGCGCTCCGGGGTGGCTGGGTGGGGCCGGACTATAACGTCGCCAACGGCGACTCGACGTCACAGGATGCCCGAGCTGTTTCCCGCACGCCGTCGGGACCCGTAAAAGGGGAGTGATGCTCACCGGAGCGATGGTTCATGGGGCAGGAGGTCCCAGCGACAGGGGCTGGTCGGGCGTGCGGTCTACGAGGATGCAGGGGGTGAGCCGACGGAACCGCGGTGAGGCGTACAGCGCTTCCTTCACGGCCTGACGCTTGGGCTCGTAGGAAAGCTCGGGGATCCACGCGCAGTCGAGGACCAGGTATCGCGCCGCGCCGGCTTGCAGTGGGCGCAGGGCGGCGGGGATCTCGTGGAGGGTCAGCAGCTCGGCTGCGACCACCTCCGCTCGGTCGTACACCATCGCCGCTGGGCCGTGAGCGCAAGCTTCCGCCAGGTCGATCACCACGTCGCCTCGCTGCAGCTTGTTTCGCAGCGTGAGCACTTGGCGCAGGGGGTGCATGGTGCGGGACGAGCGCTCGGTTTCCAGCTGGGCGCCCGCCCTGGCAGCGAGGTCGCCATACCTGGAGGCGTGCCAGGCGATGGTCAGCGCGGGAAGCAGGAGCAGCCAAGGCCAGGTCGGCGCGCGCCATGCTGGGCGGATGCTGGCTCGCAGAGGGGAGATCGCCCCTGCTAGCAGCAAGGCGGGCCCACAGGCGACCAGCTCGAAGAGGTAGCGTGGGCGGGGAGCGGAGTTGAAGGCGCTCTGCAGCGGGAGCAGCAGGGAGATGGTCCCCACGAGCACGACGAGGAGCCAGGGGATCCACCGATGGTGGCCAGGGCTGCGCCGGAACCCGGCGAAGGCCATGAGGACGAGTGTCGCGAGGGGCCACGTGCCGATGCCAACCTCGTCCCTGACCATCGCGGCCGCCTTCGTGGCCAGGTGTTCACCGAAGGCCTCGGCCTGCACCGGAGCGCGGGTGGAGCCAAGAAAATACCGCGCTGTCTCGGGCAGATGCCGCAGCGAGCTGGGCGAGCCGGCCTTCCACCAGCCCCAGTCGTGGAGCCGGTCGTGCACCGTCCATCCCACGCCGTTGGGTGGCTCCAGGCCCGGCTCGGGCACCTCGAGCCCTTGTTCCCACGTGAAGGCACGATACTCCTGGCGCGCCACGGCGTGGGTGGAGCCTTCGAGGCAGCTGCGCTCGTGGGCGGTGGGGGAGAGCAGCACCCAGCCGACGACGACGGGAAGGACCAGCGCTGGCAGCGCGGCGAGATCCCGCCAACGGCGCTCGGAAGCGATCTTCCAGGCCACCAGGAGCCCGACAGCGCCCACGGAGATCGCCAGCGTGGGGAGCGCCGTCAGCACGGTCCCCATGAGGCAGGCGAGGACACAGCCCAGCGTGAGCGCACCCGGCCAGAGGGGGAGGCGGGTGCGCGCCAGGCTCACGACGAGCGCCAGGGCCGAGATTCGGAGCAGAGCTGCGAAGGGGTAGACGCTCGGCTGCGTGGCATAGGTCAGCACGAGCGGTTGGACCGCCGCGAGCATGGAGCCCACCAGCGCCACGGGCCATGGCGCGAGCTGACGCACCAACAGGTAGACCGCCAGGGGAAGCAGGCCGGTGGACAGCACGGTGATGAGCAAGACGGCTTGGTGCAGGCCCAGGTCGGTTGCGCGGAAGAGCTGCACCGCCAACCACGGCGCCAGAGGGTGACGGGTGTCCGTGCGGTGCCCCAGGTCGGAGTCGAGGTAGCTCAAGGGGTAGGCCAGGAAGTCCCAGGCGTCCTGGCCCACGGGCAGCCAGTGTGGGTTGACGGTCGAGCGCAGCCACAGAGCCCAAGCGAGCCCAACCGCGGCGATCAGTGCCAGCACGGCGGGCTGGACCCAGCGGGGCTCCGACTGCTTCGGTTCCCCGGGGCGCAGCCAGGACCAGCCCGACAGCAACACCGCTATTCCCGCCGCGGTCAGGACCAGGGCGAGGAGCATGCCGTCCATGTCGGTGGCGTGGGTGTTAGCGGTCTAGGGCTTGAAGAAGCACTGCACGCCGAGGTAGCCGCCGGAGAAGTGGATGTTGCTCTTGTCGGCGCCGTCGTATTTCAGCATGCCCAGGGTGGCTCCCAGGTCGAGGGCCACGTTCTTGGACAGGGGAAGCAGCACGCCGCCCAAGCCATCGATACCGAACGCCGCGGTCCCAAACTGGTCGGTCTCGGGGTAGTAGGCGCCCTGGCCGCCGAGGTAGAGCCACATGGGGTTCATGTCGAAGAAGTACCGAGCGCCGCCGTTGATGGAGTACCCGGTGGTCGCGTCGACGTCGTCAGCCTTGTAGTAGACCAGGCTCACGCCGCCGAAGATCTCCATGCCCTTCTGGACGAAGACGCCCACCTGGGGGCTCAGGTTGATCGTCCATTGGTTGTACCCGTCGTAGGAGTCGAGGTCGAGGGTGGCCGATCCACCCAGCTGCATCGTGCCTTTCTTGACGCTGATGGAGCGGCCATCGTTGCTCTTGTTGTTCTTCTCCTTGGCTAGGGCCGTGCCGGGCAGGAGGAAGGCGAGGGTGACGGCGAGGAGGACGAAACGCTTCATGGCTGCTCCCAGTGTGGAGGGGGGACGGGTCCCCGGG
>CAZVHW010000707.1:0-3580 GCA_964626835.1 uncultured Enterobacterales bacterium | reverse complement strand
GATGACGACCTGGCCCTGCGCCTGGTGGATCTGGGGCTGCAGCGTGCCTCGCTGGTGCTCGGGGGGGTCACCCCGGACCTGCACGCCGAGGTGTCGGACCGCAGTGTCGGGCGCACCACGGCCGCGGTGGCATCTCTGGTCCGCGCCCGGGAGCAGCGCCAGGCCACGCTCGACGTCATCGTGGACTTCCCGTGCACTCCCACCACTGCCAAGGGCTTGCCAGCGGTCATGGGCTGGTCCAGACAGGCCGGGGCCGACGGCTTCGCGGTCTCGGCGCCCTTCCTGGCACCCTCGGCGCCTGCTCACCTCGACCACGAGCTGGCCCGGCGCCTGGGCGAGCTCGAGAGCAGCGCCGATCCCTTCCAACGCACGCCTCGCGGAACCACGCGGGCCCTCCGGTCCACCTGGGCTGCTGGGGACGGCGGACCGGGGGGGCTCGGTCCATCGGCCTGCCCGGTTGCGGGCCTTCGGCTGGACATGCGGGGTTGTGGCCGCTTCGGGGCCTGCCCATTCCATCGATCCGTGGGGGAGTTCGAGCCGGGTGTGGAGCTGGCGGTGGCCTGGGCCGCTGGCTGGGAGCACTTCCAAGCCGCTCGAGAATGTGCCCGGCGTTGCTGGCATCCCGAGCTGATCCCCGCCGGCCGCGCCCCTCCCTGGGGTGTGGCCCACTAGGAGCTGTTCCATGCGCGTGCGCGTCGACGAACTCGGAAACAAACGACGGGTCTTCGGGCTCGATCTCGATCGGCAGTGGGCCGTGCAGGCCGTGGCCGAAGCCCTCGATGGTGAGGTCGAGGCTCTGGCTGGGACGCTCTCCCTGCGGGCCTTGTCCGGTGGAGTGATGGTCTCCGGTGACCTGCGGGCCGTGGTGCGGAGGGCCTGCGACCGCTGCCTTTCGGCGGTGCACCACACCTTGGGGGGAGATCTCGACCTCTACTTCGAAGCCGAGCCCTTGGCGGGCGACGTCAACGTCTCTCTCACGCCCGATGAGCTGGACGTGGGTTTCACCGAGCGCGGTGAGCTGGACCTGGCCGCGGTGATCTCCGAGTTCTTCGTGCTCGAGTCCTCTGCCCGCCTGCGCTGTGGCGACCCGGGGGTGCGGCGCCTCGAACCAGGGGATTGCTCCGTCGGGACGACCGATGAAGAGTCCGTGCCCGTGGCGGCCTCCCCCTTCGGCGCACTGAAGGACTTCGAGGCTTGAGCTCAGGTGGCCTCGAGCGCTTTACAAACGGGTCTGGGTGCAATAAATGCCGCCGGCATCGCCCCTTCGGGGGCCGTTTGATCGTGGGAAACATCGTTCCCGCCTTGCTTGCCGGCCGTTGCCGGCGCTACCGGAGGCGACCATGGCCGTCCCCAAGAAACGTACCTCGTCCAGTCGTCGCAACATGCGTCGCAGTCACCACGGGCTCCGGGCCCCTACCAACGTCGAGCTCTGCCCGGAGTGCGGCGAGATGAAGCTGCGTCACCGCGTCTGTGCCTCTTGCGGCACCTATCGCGGTCGCAAGGTGCTCGAGGTCGAGGACCAGGACTAGCCCGCGCGTAGGGCTGGCCGCCGCATCTTCGACCCTGTCGAGGCGGAAACACGGGCTCCGAGAGGGGGTCTGATACCGTCCGCCTCGAGTGGTCACCCGCGCGCTTGCCATCCTGCACGCCTCGGCTATATTCCGGGGCCGCCGGGTCCCTTCTCGATCCGGAGCCCCTATCGACAGGAGAAGATGGAATGGCTGGCAACGAAGACATCGTCGAGCGGGTCAAGCGCCTCATCGCGGAGAACCTGGGCGTCAGCCTCGAGGAGGTCCGCTCAGACGCTGCCTTCATCGACGATCTTGGCGCCGACAGCCTGGACATCGTCGAGCTCGTGATGGCCATCGAGAAGGAGTTCGACATCGAGATCCCGGACGAGGACGCCGAAGAGATCTCCACCGTCCAGGACGCCATCGACTACATCCAGGACCACTCCTAGCCTCGGGATCCCCCCTGCCTGGTTCCGAGCCTGGTCGAAGTGGGCGGACTGCGAGGCGGGTGGTCATCACCGGTCTCGGCGCCGTGACGCCTTGTGGCCTCGACGTTGCCACCACCTGGGATGCCCTGATCTCTGGGCGATCTGGCATACGCAGAATCACGGCGTTCGATCCGGCTGGTTGGCCCGTGAGCATCGCGGGTGAGCTCCAGGGTTTCGATCCCCTGGCGCACTTTGGGCGTCACGAACTCAAGCGGCTCGACCGCTTTGCCCAGCTGGCCAGGGTCAGCGCGGACCAGGCGGTGACGGACTCCGGCCTCGACCTTCCGGCACCACAGCCCGACCGGGTGGGCGTCTACGTGGGCACTGGGATCGGCGGGCTGGGGGAAATCCAGCGCAGCTCCCGCGCCCTCGACGAGTTTGGGTACAAGGGGCTCTCGCCTTTCTTCCTGCCCCGCATCCTCACCAACATGGCCGCGGGCAACATTGCACTGCGCCACGGCGCGAGCGGACCTAGCCTCTGTGTGTCGACCGCCTGCGCGGCCGGCAACCACAGCATCGGTGAGGCATGGCGCGCCATCCGGGAAGATCTGGCTGACGTGGTCATCGCTGGCGGCTCCGAGGCTTGCATCACCCCCATCGCAGTGGCGGGCTTCGCGGTCATGCGCAGCCTGTCGCGTCGCAACGACGATCCCACCACCGCCAGCCGCCCGTTCGACCGTCACCGAGACGGCTTCGTCATGTCCGAAGGTGCCGCCATGCTGGTGCTCGAGGAGCTGGGGCACGCGGTGTCCCGGGGTGCGCGGATCTATGCCGAGCTTACCGGCTATGCGCTGACCAACGATGCCCACCACATCACCTCTCCGCCCCCCGGTGGAGATGGCGCCGCGCGCTGCATGGCGCTAGCGCTTCGCTCTGCGGGTCTGGCCCCCGAGTCGGTTGGGTACGTCAACGCCCACGGCACCTCCACCGCCGCCAACGACACCGCCGAGACTCGCGCCCTCCACACCGTCTTCGGCGATCACGTTCATCGCTTGGCGGTCTCGTCCACCAAGTCGGTCACCGGCCACTTGTTGGGGGCGGCGGGCGGCGTCGAGGCCATGGCCACCGTGCTGGCATTGCACCGCGGTGTGCTCCCCCCCACCGCCACCCTGGTCGAGCCCGATCCCGCCTGCGACCTTGACTACATTGCCCAGCATGCGCGTCCCGTGCGGGTGGACGCGGCCCTGTCCAACGCCTTCGGCTTTGGTGGCACCAACGCCTGCCTTGTCTTTCAGCGCTACGAGGACTGACCCATGTGTATGGACGAAACCCCCCTCTACCGCCTTGTCGCTGGCTCCGACCACGCGGGGCTCGACCTCAAGAACCACCTGATCGATTGGTTGCGCGCCCAGGGGCACGAGGTCGAAGACCTGGGCACCCACGATCACGCCAGCTGCCACTACCCGGACTTCGCCGCGGCCGTGGCCGGTGCGGTGGTCGAGGGTCGCGCCCAGTTGGGGCTGCTGGTGTGCGGGACCGGCCAGGGCATGGCCATGGCCGCCAACCGCGTCCCGCGGGTGCGGGCGGGCGTTGTCTCCGACACGTTCTCGGCTGCAGCGATCCGCGAGCACAACGACGCCA
>CAZVHW010000706.1:0-3585 GCA_964626835.1 uncultured Enterobacterales bacterium | reverse complement strand
CGGCCATCAATACCTACTACAGCCGCGTCACCCAGCTCCTGGGCTTTCGCCCCAATCGCCACGAGGGCAAGATCACGGGCCTGGCGGCCTACGCTCCCGCCCCTCCCGAGCTGCTCGAGCACATGCGGCGCCAGCTGCGCTTCGTGGGCCCTGGATTCTCGAGGCTGGACTACTGGCGCCCGCACGCCCCCGACGACCGCTATCACTCGTTCATCCTCGGGTTCTCGAAAGAACAGGTGGCGGCGGCGACCCAGCAGGTGCTCGAGGAATCCGTCACCGACTTCATCCAGCACCATGTCGAGGCGACCGGCATCGGGCACCTGGCCGTGGCGGGTGGCACCTTCGCCAACGTGGCGTTGAACCGCCGCATCTGCGAGCTTCCCGGTGTGCAGTCGCTGTTCGTCTACCCGAACATGGGCGATGGCGGCTTGCCGGTGGGGGCCGCGCTGGGGTCGGCCGATGCTCCCCCGACGCGCCTGGACCACGTCTACCTGGGGCCCGCGTTCGACGACGGTCATGTCGAGCGGCTGCTGCGCGGGGCGGGTGTGGCCCACGAAAAGCCCGCCGATCTCGCGGCGCGCGTCGGTCGGTTGCTGGCGGACAAGAAAGTGGTCGCCCGCTGCGATGGGGCCATGGAATGGGGGCCTCGAGCCCTGGGCAACCGCTCCATTCTCTACCGGCCCGACGATCCGGCGGTCAACGACTGGCTCAACAAGCGCCTGCAGCGCACGGAGTTCATGCCGTTCGCCCCCATGACCCTGGCCGAGCACGCTCCGCGCCTGTACCGTGGCTACGAAAAGGCCGACGACGCGGCCCGCTTCATGACCGTGTGCTTCGAGGTCGAGGACGAGATGAAGCGTGACTGTTCCGGAGTGGTGCACGTGGATGGCACCGCGCGGCCTCAAGTGCTGCACAAGGCCGACAACCCAACGATGTACGAACTTCTCGCGGCGTTCGAGCGCATCACGGGCATCGGCACCATCGTCAACACCAGCTTCAACATGCACGAGGAGCCCATCGTCTGCTCACCCGAAGACGCGCTGCGGGCGTGGCAGGCCGCCGATCTGGATGCCCTGGTGCTGGGACCGTTCCTGATCGAGCGCTAGGGGCGGCGCTTGCGGGCGGGTATGAAACCCGCCCCTACGGGCTCCAGTCGTTCATGTCCAGAGACCAGAGGTAGCTGCCTCCGAGGTCGCTGACATAGAGCGTGTCGCCGATGGCCAGCATGGGGCCCGGACGGCCGATCTCGCTGCCGCCGATGGAAGAGCCGCCTACCACGAAGACCTTGGAGTCGGCGTTGGCGGCCAGCAGCATGCCCTCGAAGTCGAGCAGGCCCCAGGCGTCGCGGGTGTCGACCTGGGTGGTGGTCGCGGCGGGATAGGCCACGGTGTAGATGCCCTCGGAACCACCCAGGTACAGGGTGTCCTCGACGAAGAGCAGCTTGCGCGGAGAGGCGACGCCGACCTCGAGCGCGGTGGTCGCTCCGCTCGAAGGATCGGTGCGCCAGAGCACCCCCACCGTGCTGTCGGGCGCGACCAGGTAGCCGTCGGGGGCCACCACCACGTCTCGTGGGTAGCGGAAGAGTGCGCCGTTGTCGGCCTGGCTGGCCAGCTCCACCAGCTCGCCATCCTCGAGGAAGCCGACCGCACCTTCCATGCCCCCGTCCGACGCGGCCGCCCAGATGCGGCCATCCTCTGCCAGCTCGATGCCCATCAGGCCACTGACGCTGCGCTCCTCGATGTCGTAGGCCGAGGTGCCCGGCGTCCACGAGAGCACGTGCCCGCCATACTGGGTGGTGATGAAGGCGCCGCCTTCGGGTCGGGCGGCGAGGTCGGCGGGGCCGTCTTCGACGTACAGCGCCTGCTGCGCTCCCTCGTCGCCCACGGTCTCGGTGTCGTGGGTGTCCGGGGTGCTGTCCGTGGCGCTGTCGTCTGGCTTTTCGCCGCTCGGACAGCCCAGGGCCAGCAGGGGAAGGAAGAAAAGGCCCGGGCGTGTGTCTCGTGACATGAATACCTCTACGTCCCGAATCGTATCCCAGCACGACCGTGTCCTGGAGCCGACGATGCCTCTGCCCCCTATGCCCGCCCCTCCCCAGACCTTGCAGGTCTGGCTCGAGACAACCCCGGTGTGGATCACGGGCCTGTCCGGTGGACTGCTGCTCTTGGCCGGTGGGCGGCTGTACAAGCTGGCCATCTTGGCGCCGGGCATTCTGGGTGGGGTCGCGGCTGCCATGATGCTGCCCGCCAGCCTCGGGCCCGTCGTCATCGCCATCGCAGCGGTTGTGCTCGCGGCCGCCGGCGCGTTGATCTGCCACCTCCTCGAGCGGGTCGCGGTCCACGTCATTGGAGCCATCGCGGTGGCGGGCGTGGTTCAGCTTGCCTGGCCCCTCGCCGTCGGGCAGCCCACGCCTTGGTGGGGCATGGTCGTCGCCGCGGCCTTGGGTTTGCTGCTGTTCCCCAGTGTGTTCCGCGGCTTGATCAAGTGGATCACGGCTCTCCTCGGAGCGCTGATGTTGGCCTGGTCCATCGGCGAGCCAGAGAACCTCTGGGTGGTCGGTGGGCTCTTCCTGGGTGGCTGCATCGTGCAGGGGGCGACCGGCAAGCGGAAGCCAAGGAAGGAAGACGGCTAGTACTCGTTACCGAGCACCATGCTGGCGATGTTGTCGCCCTCGACCGTGACCACCAGCAGGTCGTCCGCCGCCTCGAAGGCGGGTAGCAGGAAGAGCTGGGTGGCCCCGTTCAGGACGCCCGAGGTGAAGCAGGCGCCGTGACCGGTGAAGATGGCCTTGGAGCGCCTGTTTTTTTCGACGAGCCGGGCCATCAGCTCGGGCTCTGTCTCGTCGCTGACCAGGTCGCCGTCGGTGCACCAGGACTGCGCGTCGTCGTCCTGCACGCTGTGGTGCCAGTATGCGATCAGCGGCTGCTGCCGGCCGAACTCCACGTCGAACCAGGATCGTTGCCCTTCGTCGAAGAAGCGCCCCTCGGGCGCACCGCGCATCGAGTCGAGCGCCAGGAAGTGCCAGTCCTGGAACATGAACGAGTAGTAGGGATTCAGCCCGGTGACGTCGGTGAAGGACGCTTCCGCGGCGTCGAGGTCGGCTTGCTCGAGGGTGCGCTCGAGATCGTCCTGGGGCGTGGCGCGGTGGTCGTGCTCGCCCAGCACCGGATACCAGGGGATCGGGAGCGTGGAGAGGGTGTCGTCGAGTCTCGCCCAGTTGTCCCCCCCGGAGGAATCCGTGGCGGCGTGGACGAGGTCGCCCGTGAAGAGCACGAAGGCCGGGTCTCCCCAGGTTCCGTCGCCCACGGCCTGAACCAGGGCGCCCAGCCGGGCGGCGCTGTCGTCGTCCCCGGTGAGCCGCAGGTCGCCGACCACGAGGAACGAGAAGTCCGCAGGAGCGGGCCCAGAGGCGGAGTCGTTCGGGCCGGGGCAGCCCAAGACGAATGGGGCGCAGAGCAGGGCAGGGGAGGGGAATCGCATGGGGGCTCCTACTTCTTGCGACGCATGGCGCGGGCCGGTGGGCTGTCGCGCATGGGCAGACGCGTGGGCCACGAGCCGTCGTAGGCGTGGACGGCGTGGGCGATAGCG
>CAZVHW010000705.1:0-3594 GCA_964626835.1 uncultured Enterobacterales bacterium | reverse complement strand
CCTGCATGAGCCGGGAGAGTTCCGGTTCGACCAGGCTGGGCAGCATGGTGGTGAGAACTTGTCGCCGCGGGGTGCCCAGGCAGACGCGCTCGAAGTCCCGCAGGGTGAACGTGATGCCGAACCTCCTGAAGATGCGTGTGTAGGCCCAGTGGTGGGCCGGCGCGGACAGCGCCAGCACACCGTCGAGGTCAAAGAGGATGGCGGTGAAGGGCATGATCCCTCGGGTGTGCGCTGTCCCTAACCCTGCATCTGTTACAGGGAGCGGCCTCACGGAGGCTGTCATGTCATCGGAACCCAGCATCCTGGAGCGCAAGTTCCTGCCCCCCGAGAAGCTCGTGGCCGTCCGCGAGCGGCTGCGGCTGGAGGGTCGGGTGGTGGTGCAGTGCCACGGTTGCTTCGACATCGTGCATCCGGGGCACATCCGCTACCTGCGCTTCGCCAAGGAACGGGGAGACGTGCTCATCGTCAGTGTCAGCGCCGACGACGTGGTGGGCAAGGGGTACGATCGGCCCTACATCAACGAGGATCTGCGCGTCGAGAACCTCGCGGCCCTCGAGTTCGTGGACTACCTCTACCTGGACCACAACAGCTGGGCGGGCCCGGTGCTCGAGCTGCTGAAGCCCGACATCTACGTCAAGGGCAAGGAGTACGAGACCAACGCCGATCCGCGTTTCCTCCAGGAGAAGGAGCTGGTGGAGCGGCAGGGCGGTCGTGTGCTGTACGGCTCGGGCGACGTGGTCTATTCGTCGAGCTTCATCATCGGCCGGTACCGTGAGCGGTTCAGGATGGAGCAGGAGCGGGTCAACTTCTTCTGCCGGCGGCACGGGGTCGCGGGCCCGGAGATCGCGCGGCTGCTCGATGCCTTCGGCCGCAAGCGCGTGCTGGTGGTCGGTGACTCTATCCTCGACCGCTACGTGCACTGCGCGGCGTCCAGCGTGGCCAACGAGAGCCCCATGCTCTCGGTGCGGCCCGTGGGCGAGGACTGGTACGTCGGCGGCGCTGCCCTGGTGGCCCGCCAACTGCGGGCGCTGGGGGCGGAGGCCAGCGTGTTGACCACCCTGGGCCAGGGCAGCCTCGAGGACCGCTACACCGCGGCGCTGGCGGAGCATGGCGTCGGTCTGCTGAGCATCGGCGTCGATCAGCGACCCGTGTACCTCAAGACCCGCTACCTCGTGGACGAGACCAAGGTGTTCAAGGTCGACGAGGGCCGCATCTCGCCCCTGTCCTCTCAGGGCGTGCAGGCCCTCGAGGCGCTCCTCGAGCGTGAGCTGGCTGGCTTCGACGCGGTGATCATCACCGACTTCGGGTTCGGTATGTTCGGTCCAGACTGCGTCAAGGCCCTCGAGGGCGCTGCCGAGCGCCACGGCCTGCCTACCTACGTCGACGTCAGCATCTCGGGCAGTTCCAACATCCTGAAGTTTCGGGGGGCGCACATGGCCACCCCGGCCGAGGAGGAACTGCGCTTCGCCTTCGGCGACCACGAGAGCGGCCTGTCGAACCTCGCGTCGCGCTACTTCCAGGCGTGCGCTACCCGCAAGCTGGTGCTGACCATGGGCAAGCGTGGGGTCGTGATCTTCCACCGCCCGCCCCAGCCAGGTGAGCGGCTGCGGACCGACCACCTGCCAGCCTTCGCCCATCACGCCGTGGACACCGTTGGCGCCGGTGATGTGCTGCTTGCGGCACAGGCGCTCTCCGACCTGGCGGGGGCCGAGGCGCCTGTCGGCCTGTACCTGGGCAGCTGCCTCGCAGCACTGCAGGTGAGTCGCATGGGCAACGACTGCGTATGCCTGGAAGAGCTGCGGGACTTCTTGGAAAGCCGCACCGAGCTGTGCCAAGCGCGCGATTGAGGCAATCCATGCCTTCCATCCCCTCGGTGCTGCATTCTCTGGCCCAACGAACCATCGGCCACGCGCAAGGCCTGTTGGTAGCCCTCTCGCGCGGGAGCTTGCCCCCATTCTGCTGCGTTGCCGCCGTGGTCGAGCGCGACGGCCAGCTGCTCCTGCTACGCCGGTCTGATGGGCAGGGCCTCTGCCTGCCCGGCGGGTACGTCAAGACCGGCGAGGAACCGCGCGACGCCATGGTTCGCGAGGCTCGCGAGGAGACCGGGTTCACGGTTCGCATCGACCGGCTGTTGGGTGTGCTGCCTGACTCGACCTCTCGGATCAAGTCGGTCAACGTGGTCTTCGCCTGCAGCGTGGTCGAGGGTTCGTTGAGCGCCTCTCACGAGGGCGAGCCGCTGTGGGTCGACCCATCCAGCTGTGAAGAGCCCATGCTGGCCGTGTCTCGGTTGACCCTGGCGCGCTTCGGCTACCTGTAGGGACTAGTCTCCGGCCTCCAGCACCACCTCGTTGGCGGGAAGGTCGCCCACCTCGAGGCTGTCCAGCGGTAGGAACACGGGTTGCTCGTCCTTCCAGACCATCACGAAGCCGGTGCGCTCCGGGTAGAGGGCCATGAAGGCCTTGTCCGCCTCGATGTCCACATGGTTCACCCACCACACCGGGTCGCTCAGATCCGGGCTCGGAACGGGATGCCAGCGCAGGAAGGAGTTGCTGCCGGGGGCTTGGTGGCGGGGATGGATGAAGCCCCGGTAGCAGAACACCACGACGTCTTCGGCCCCGGCCCGCTCCACAGCATCGAACGGCTGGGCGATGTCCATCGCGGCCTTGTGCACTGCCCGATACCGGACGGGGGTGTACCCCGCGAGGTTGAGCAGGAGCAGCGTGGCGAGCAGCGCGGCGGGCAGGCTCTTCATGGCGAATCGGTCCGCGGCTGCGGTCAGGCCGCGCAGGCCGAGGACCGACAGCAGGATCAGGGGTAGGGCCGTCTCGGCGTAGTGGTTGGGCCCGAAGGTGTCGATGCCGGCGTCGTGCAGTCCGCTGTGCAGCAGGGCGAAGCAGCCCAGGCTGGCGAACCAGGGCCAGGCGCGTCGCCCTCCCATCCAAGCCAGGGCGGCGAAGAGGAAGGAGCTGGGCCACCCGAAGAGGGCGAAGTTGAGCCGGAGGCTGGCCGTGCCCATGCCGGCCAGGCGGTCGAGGAGCGGCAGGGGCCGGAGGTTGGCCACCGCGGGCTCCCCCCCTGGAGGCCAGAACGCAAACTGGTAGCCGTTGGCGACCTGGTACCGGATGGCGGCCTGGTAGGCGACGGTCAGGGGCGAGTCTGTTTGGGCCTGGTTGATCCAGAGGAAGAGACCCGCCAGCAGCCCGGCTGGGATGGCGAAGGCGACCAGACGCAGCGCCAAGGTGCGGCCACGAGCGCCACGCAGATCCCACAGCCAGAGGACGACGAAGGGGGCGCCGACGCCCAGCGCCGTGAGGGGTCGGATCAGGAAGGCCAGGGAGAAGGCGGTGGCCAGGCCAGCGTGTGCCCACGCCGGCGGATCCTCGTCGCGGGTGCGCAGCCAGCACCTCGCTGCCCAGCACAGCGCAGCCAGGCAGCTGGTGTGGGCCAGTTCGGTGGCCGCGAGCCCCATCAAGAACGGGGAGGTGAGGTAGATCAGCAGCCCTGCGCGGGCCCAGGGCCTGCCAGCCACGCGCCGGAGGCTCCCGAACAGGGCCGGCACGGTGATGGCCGCGAGGACTGCGTTGACGCAGCCCG
>CAZVHW010000704.1:0-3599 GCA_964626835.1 uncultured Enterobacterales bacterium | reverse complement strand
AAGCCCGCCACGTGGGAGCCGTGGGACCACTCGCCGATCTCGCCGAACTGCTTGCGGAACGCCTTCTGCTCCTCGACCGAGGACAGGCTGGTGAGCTTGTCGTCATAGGCCACGGCTTCGGGCAGGTGGCCCCGGTTGGTGCGGCGGTAGGTGCTGCCGATGATGTAGGTCTCGAACTCCCGCACCAGGTCGGGCTCGAGCTGCTCCACCAGGTTCAGGTTGCCGTGCTGGTGGCGCTTGGCGGGATCCCAGTCCCAGACCAGGCCGTGGATGTCGTCCACGGTGCCGTTGCCATCGTCGTCCAGCCCGTTGGGCCACTCGCCGGGGTTCTCGTACATGTTGAAGCGCATGGGCGCGACGCCCGAGTCGAAGATGCCGATGACCACGGGCTGGGCCTGCTCGGCGTGCTGCTCCATGTCCACCGTGGCGAAGGTATGAAGCCGGGTCTTGTCCTGCTCTTTCTGCTTGGCTGGGGTCAGCCCCTCCCGGACGCTGTCGTACAGCTCCACGTTGTCCCACAGGCCCTTGGTGATGGTGTAGCGGTACAGCCAGGTGGAGGCGGCGTCCGCCCTGGCTGGGTAGGTCTGGGAGTTGGCCAGAGACGAGGCGTACATCTGGGGGAGTTCGGCGCCCGCTTCGTCGGCGTGGGCCTTCAGGAGGGTCTGAATGGTAGCGGTGCTCTCGAAGAAACGTTTGGCTGGCAGCCTGGACAGCACGCCCTGGACGGCAGAGCGCTGGGCCTTGTCCCCACGGGCGTTGCGCCGGAGGATCTCGGAGTAGCTCAAGGCGCCGTGGTGGATGACCTTGGGGTTGAGGTTGGCGGCGGGATCCCGAAGCATCTCGATGAGTTCGAGCGCCAGCTCGTCCTGGTCCTGGGTGAGCAGCACGGGCAGGTACATCCACAGGGCGTCTCCAGCCCGGCCCCCGAGCTCGGCAGGCAACGTGGAGGGATCGGCCGTGTACTGGGCCAGTAGCTCGAGATCGAAGCCCGGCGCACCCTCGGCCAGTTCGCGCTCTACGTCCTCGATCACCAGTTCTACCAGGTAGGCCTCCAACCCGTCGCCGCGATCCCAAGTGGGATCGACCGTGGGGGCATCCTGGGCGAACACCGGGGCCGAGATGGACACACCGAGCAGACAGCAGAGGGCGAGGGCGATGCGGGACATACGTTCTCCAGAGGGCGTGACCCGGACCAGCTATCAAGATGCGCGGCCACGCGGGATGGGTGGCCGGCAGGCGGCGTGTGGCCGGCTGTTCGGTCGACGCAAAGGAAGTGCCAGAAGCCATTCAGCCTGAAGTCCCACCCATCTTCACCGATAATGGAGACCACCCGCCCAATCTCCAACGAACCAGGGGACACCCATGCGCCTCGCCCTCTCCCTCGTCATCGTCTCCTCCGCCTGCTCCATGCCCCTGCACACGGCCCGGCTGGACCCCTTGGCCGAACCGATGGAGCGCGAGGAGATCGCCGCAGAGCGAGTCACGCCCTGGGCGCCCACACCCCACAGCCTCGTGCCGGGAGCCTACAAGTTCGCCAGCGGGCAGACGGCCGAGGGCGCCATCCTCGCCGGCCTGGCTGCCAGCGAGGTCGGGGTGGGCGTCGCCCTGACCATGGGTCAGCCAGCCGACCAACGGGACTTCGAGCAGCACCAAGGCCTGTTGGTGCCCTGGGTCGCCCTGCAGGACGTGGTGGTCTACAGCTACGCCGACGCCTTGATGGACAGCTAGCGGGCGCGGCGCCTGCCCTACACCCCCCTTGACACCACCGGTGAGCTGGCGGCTGCCCCGTTCAACCTCCAGGTCATGAAGAGGCCAGCGGTGTGGGCCGGGGTCATCGGGCTGATGGGTGCCGGCGTAACGTTCTCGGTGCTCACCGAGGGGGGCATGTCGCAGCTGTCCGGCGACCCCGTCAACCTCTACGGCGCGGAGCTGGCGCCAGGGCCTGGGCACGCCCTGGCCACGGTCCAGGGGGCCCTGTTCTTCGAGCACGTGGCCCTCGCGGAAGAGGCGGCCTTCCGTGGGCTGTTGCAGTCCGGCATGGTCCGCGCCACCAACAGCGAGACTGGCGGTTGGGTGGTGAGTAGCCTGATCTTCGGGGGAATCCACGCCGCCAACGTGCTGGTCATGCCCGAGGAAGACCGTCTGGACTACCTGGTCTTCGCCGTCCCCTACGTCACCCTGGTCGGTTCCTACCTCGGCCTGGTCTACCGCTGGTCGGACTACAGCCTGGCCCCACCGGTCGCGCTGCACTTCTGGTACGACCTGCTGATCGTCGGCCTGGACGCGCTGATCGTGCCTGACGACAACTTCTACTCGGTCAGCTACGGCGTGAGCTTCTGACGGCGTCTACGGCCGAACAGCGCTGGCGCGACGAGTAGCACCATCCAACCCACCGGCACCGCTCCACCAGCACATCCGCACAGGCCGTTCGATACCGAGCGCGTGTCGGGCGGCCCGCCATCCTCGTCGTCGTAGGCCGTGTCCCAAGAGCCGGTGTCCTCCGGCGCCGTCCACGATGCGGACACCGTGTACTCAGCCCCGTTCAGCAGGTCGTGGGCACCGTAGACACCGACAACCCAGCTGCCCGACTCGGGGCCTTCGATCTCCACACGCTCAGCCGCGAACCCCGCAGCCGTGGAGGAGCCGTCGTTGTCGAATCGGTCGGGCTTCTCGTCGAATCCCACGTAGAGGTCGCAGTCTTCCGAGAGCCCATCCAGCGCGAACTCGACGCTCTCGACACCATGAGGCAGATCGACGGTCCAGTAGTGGTATTGCAGGTCGCCCAGCAGCTCTTCGTCGACGACCATCTCGACGGCGACGCCATTGTCGAGGGTTCCCTTCGAGGGCCAGGGATCCCCCTGCCCATCCAAGGCGTACTGGATGATGGCCGAGGTCAGGTCGAGCTTCTCGCCGCTGTCGCTGCCTTCGGGGTGGGAGCAGGTGACCACCATGCGGCCGGTCTCCCGGTCGGGCTTGTAGGCCATGATGTTGTACCAGCCGTGCAAGGCCGAGGTCGAAGGATCGTCGTTGACCCCGATGTACTCGGTCTCGGGGGGATTGTCGTAGTGGTCCGGATCGAGCCGGCAGCCGTAGTTGTGGTACACCGACTCCACGAGCCCGTCAGCCAAGCTCGGGTACATGGCCACCAGGGGATGGCTGGTGTCCTCGAAGACGATGTCGTGGTACTCGCTGCCGGTGTAGGTGGTGTCACCCACCCCCGGCCAAAGGTGGTAGTAGGGCGCGTGGGCGCCGCTGTCTTCGTAGGCGTCCACGTCGTAGTGCAGCATGGTAATGAAGGCACCGGCGCACGAACCGGTGAAGTTACCCCCGCCCGCCACGAAGTCCCGCACCCGCTGACGGCCGTCCTCGCCCAGAGAAGAGCCGTGGCTCGTGGCGCTGCCACCGTTGGTGTAGATCACGCGGTAGCGGGGCGCACCGTCGGGGTAGAGCAGCGCGCCGTTGTCGTCCTCGTCGCTCGAGACGATCACCCCGTTCTGGACCTCCGCGCTCTCGGTGACCATCGCGTCGTAGCCATCCGTGTCTGGTTAAGCCGATATACGGCGTAGGTCGGTAGGAAGTAGCGGCTCGAGAAGAAAGCG
>CAZVHW010000703.1:0-3614 GCA_964626835.1 uncultured Enterobacterales bacterium | reverse complement strand
CAGGTCGGCGCAGCGGAGGTGGAGGCCGGCCAGCAGCCTGGCGTCGCCATCTCGCCGCAGCTGGGTAGCGGCGAACTCGTACGCGACATGGGCAGCGTCGATGTCGCCGTCGGCCAGCGTGGCGTCCCCCTCGGCCCAGGCGAGCAGGGCCTCGAAGCGGCTGCCCCGCGGAATGCGGGTGTCTGCGTTCTGCCACACCCTGGCGGCCGAGGCCTGCCCCGCCACCACCAGGAAGCGTGACCAGGCCGCGCTTGCCCGGGCCGCTTCCCCGGGATCTGGGTGGTGCTCTGCGAGGAAACGGACCGCGACGAGGTCAGCGGGCAGGGGAGGGATGGCGCGGGAGGGCTGTTCGGCCACGCGCAGCAGCTTGCCACAGCGGGTCAAGAGTGCCATGGCCAGGTCGTGTTCCGAGCGCCCTCGGCGTTCCACCAGGGCCTCGGCGACACAGCGGCGCAGGACGCATCGCGACGGACCACTGGGCAGCATGAGGGCGAGCGGGATGTCCTGTGGCCGGCCTCCAGGAATTCCGGCCGGAAAGGCGGCCAGCAGGTCGACGGAGTCGGGGAGGGCGTCCAGAAAGGCCCACGGATCCTCGGCGTCGATGTCGCCGCGCAGGCTCGGATCCAGGTGACGCAGCACGAGGTTGGCGGACGCCAGGCGGGCTGCGTCGGAGAGCGGAAGGGCCGGATCGAGCTGAGAGCCCTCGGTGTCCAGGAGCGGCGGTACGCGGACCACGCGCTCATCGAGCACCGCCGTGCGGCCCACGGCCATGAAGCGCGCCTCGGGTGCGACGGCGGCCAGCCGCTCCACGACGGTGGCCGTTCCTTCCTGGTCGGCGTCGTCGAGCACGAGCAGGGTGGGGCCCGCCTCTCGCAGGGCCTCACAGACCGCGGCCTGGTCGCGGGGGAACGGGGAGCCCAGGGCGTGCCCCACGGCGTGGAAGAGCTGGGGGAGGGTGGTGAAGCCCGCCAGGCGGACCGCGCAGACCGGGAGCCTCCGCGTCATGCGGGTAGCCACGGCACCGGTGACGGTGGTGGCCCCCGATCCTGGTTCTGCCACCAGCGAAACCATGGCCCACGGCTCGGCCAGGAGCACGCAGATATGCTCGACCACCGCGGCGCGCCCCGGGGGATCGGGGTCCATTGGGAGCCAGGGCGGTGGTGAGTAGGCGCGCATGGCGTACCTCGATGGGGGAGTGGACCGTATCGCCCTGCCGAAGCTGGTCAAACCATGGCGCGGATCAGTCCGGCCTCCGGGTCGGGACTGGTGACGTTGACTGCTCGTAAATAGGCGAAAAACAAGGAAAAACGGGCAGATGATAGCATTTTCCCGGAGTTTGTTTCCCCGACTGACGTCGGTTATCCAACCGGCCGCCCGCACGGCGGCCAGCGCCCGCCCGATGCGACGGTCCTTTCCGACAAACTCGAGCGTTCGCCAGCGGAAGCTGGCCAAGAGAGGGAGCGAGCATGAACGAGATCCGCACCATCGGCGTGGTCGGCGCCGGCCAGATGGGCAACGGCATCGCCCACGTGGCCGCCCAGGCCGGCTACGACGTCATCTGCACCGACGTCTTTCCCCAGGCCCTGGACAAGGCCGCGGCCGTCATCCAGAAAAACCTCGGCCGCCAAGTCAAGAAGGAGCGGATCACCTCGGACCAGGCTGACGCCATCTTCGGCCGAATTCGGTTCGAGGGGTCCACCGCCCCCCTCGAAGCATGCGAGCTGGTGGTCGAAGCCGCTACCGAGCGACCCGAGCTCAAGTTCTCGATCTTCGAAGATCTCTCGAAGATCGTCCCGGCAGGGGGCATCCTCGCCACCAACACCTCGTCCATCAGCATCACCGCCATCGCGGCCCACACCGACCGGCCCGACAAGGTCATCGGCATGCACTTCATGAACCCGGTGCCGATCATGAAGCTGGTCGAGATCATCCGCGGCCTGGCCACCAGCCAGCAGACCTACGATGTCACGGTGGCGGCGGCCCAGGCCATGGGCAAGACCACCGTCGAGGGGCGCGACATGCCCGGGTTCATCGTCAACCGCGTCCTCATGCCCTACATCAACGAAGCCGCCTACGCCCTGTACGAGTCCATCGGCACGGTCCAAGACATCGACGCCGCCATGAAGCTGGGCACCAACGTCCCGATGGGGCCCCTCCAGCTGGCCGACTTCATCGGGCTGGACACCTGCCTCGCCATCATGAACGTCCTGCACGGAGGCCTGGGCGACAGCAAGTACCGGCCCTGTCCCCTGCTGGTCAAGTACGTCGAGGCTGGCTGGCTCGGGCGCAAGACCCGCCGCGGCTTCTACCAATATTAGCCAGGGAGCCCCCATGTCCGAGAACGAAAACGTACTGCTCGAGCAGCGCGGCACCACCGCCATCATCACCATCAACCGGCCCCAGGCCCTCAACGCGCTCAACACGGCGACGCTCGACGACCTGGCCGATGCGCTGGTCGAGGCATCGGAGATCGAAGATCTGCGCGCCTTGGTCATCACCGGCTCGGGCGACAAGGCCTTCGTTGCCGGCGCCGACATCTCCGAGATGTCCGACATGAGCTGCATCGAAGCGGAAGACTTCGCGCTTCAGGGCCAAGAGGTGTTCAACGGTATCGAGCACTTCCCGGTGCCCGTCATCGCGGCGGTCAACGGTTTTGCGTTGGGCGGTGGCACCGAGCTGGCCATGGCCTGCGACCTCGTTCTCTGTTCGCACAACGCGGTGTTCGGGCAGCCCGAGGTCAAGCTGGGTGTCATCCCCGGCTTCGGTGGAACCCAGCGCCTGGCCCGGTTGGTGGGTGCCATGCGCGCCCGCGAGATCATCTTCACCGGCCGCAACGTCCGGGCTCCCGAGGCGGTCAACATCGGCCTGGCCCTTCGCGCCGTGCCCGATGGTGAGTCCGTACTCGATGCCGCCCTCGACCTGGCCAACCGCATCGCCCGCGTGGGTCCGGTAGCCGCACGTCTGGCCAAGCGTGCCATCAACGAGAACGTCGACTCCCCGCTCCCGGTGGCCCTCGCAGCCGAGCGCACGCTCTTTGCCATGTGCATGTCGACCGAAGACCAGACCGAGGGCATGGCCGCCTTCCTCGACAAGCGCAAAGCGGACTTCCAGGGCGCCTAGCTTCCACACCTACCCCCTTCCCAGAGGACACCAAGATGTTCGAGATCCCGGAAGAGACACAGCAGATCATCGACCTCGCCCGCGACTTCGCGATGGGCGAGATCCATCCCGGCGCCGCGGAGCGTGACAAGACCCACGAGTACCCCGCCGAGATCGTTCGCCAGCTCGGCGAGCTGGGCTTCATGGGCATGATGGTTCCCGAGGAATACGGCGGGTTTGGCCTCGACGCGCTCACCTACGCGCTCTCTCTGGCCGAGATCTCCTACGCCGACGCCTCGGTTGGCGTGGTCATGTCCGTCAACAACTCCTTGGCCTGCCGTCCCATCGTGACCCACGGCACCGAGGAGCAGAAAAACAAGTACCTGCCCGACCTCGCCTCGGCTCGCAAGATCGGCTGCTACGCGCTCACCGAGCCCTCCTGCGGCTCCGATGCCGCGGCCTTGCGCTGTCGCTGTGAGAAGCTCGACAGCGGCGAGTGGAAGATCGACGGCACC
>CAZVHW010000702.1:0-3622 GCA_964626835.1 uncultured Enterobacterales bacterium | reverse complement strand
CGAGCTTCATGTCCTGGATGCGGAGCTGGAGCTCATCTCCACGCTCGACCTTGGTGCCTCGGCGCTGGAGCTGCTGGACCTGGGGGACGGCCGGGCAGCCGCAGCCCTGGGCTCGGCCGGCATCGCGGTGGTGGACGTCGAGGCAGGCGAGCTGCTAGGGCAGACCGCCACCAACGGAACGGCCCTTCGCCTGGCACGGCTCGACAGCGGCGAGTTGCTGGTGACCAACTGGAGCGACGTTCGCCTGTACGACGTCGCGGGCGACATCCCCGAGCTCATCGCCGTGGACGCGGTGTTCGAGGCGGAGGACCAGCCCCGTCACTTCGGCGCCGATGCCGCAGGTGACATCGTCGTGGTGGGCGAGTGGTCTGGGGTGCACGCGCTGCGGTTCGTCCCCGACACCGTAGGACCCGAGATCACCCCCTCTACGCTCACCCTCCAGGTCCCGGATGACGGCGAGCCCTACGATCTCGAGCTGGGTATCGAGAACGAAGGGCAGCGGGAGCTCGAGGTGTCGAGCCTCGAGCTCCCCAGCGGCTGGAGCGTAAACCCCAGCTCCCTGATCCTGGCTCCCGGAGAAGGAGGAGGCGCTGGCATTGAGCTTCGAGGGCGCCACCACCATCCAGGAACAAGTGCTGACGGTACACTCCAACGACCCGGACGAGCCCAGCGCCGAGATCGGTCTGCAGATCGGCAGCAACGCCGTCTTCGTGGGCGACGAGGCGCTCGACTTCTCGTATGAAGGCGTCAACACGGGGCTCACGCATACGCTCTCCGAGCAGCGCGGTTCGGTGGTGCTCCTGTCCTACTTCTCCTTGTACTGACCCATCTGCGGTCTGGAGTTTCCAGACCTCGAGTCCCGCTTCCAGCAGGGCTACGACGACGGGGACCTGGTGGTGTACGGCCTGCTGGGCTCCTCCGTCGAGGGATTCGACCGGGAAGACCTGAACACCTGGATCGAGCAGTCGGGCGCCACCTTCGCCGTGATGATCGACCAGGACGACACCTACCAGAGCTACGACAAGCACGGGGCCACCGCGCCCTACCCCCTGGACGTCATCGTCGATCAGAGCGGCATCGTCCGCTACATCGCCACCCACTACGACCCAAACGCGATGGCCGAGGTGATCGACGGGCTGCTGTAGCCGCGATCAGTACTTCGCCTGCACCCAAAGCCTGATGGTGTCGTTGGGCAGGGTCTGGCCGGCCATCTCGTGGCGATGCACGTAGCCGAAGCCCACGCGGGCGTGATCGTCCACCAGGTGGATGGTGGTGCCGCCGTAGATCTCCCAGACGTCGCCGTTGTCTTCGGTGTCCATGTCGTCGTCGAACATGGAGAACCGCACGGCGTTTTCGAACTGACCCACGCTGTAGCCCAGCTGGCCCGTGAGACCTAGCCGGGGCGTGCCGTCCATGACCTCGGCAGGCGCCACGTCGGTGCTGGTGGGCTGGATGTTGGCCCAGTGGCCCTCGAGCAGGGCCGACAGCCCCGCCACGCGGACGATGAGATCACCGCCGACACCCAGCGTGCTGGTGGAGACGTCGTCGTTGTAGAAGCCGTTGGCCCCCACGCCGTAGACCAAACCGTCGAGTTCGCCCCAGGTGACCAGGTCTTGGCCAGCGTCGGCG
Source organism: uncultured Enterobacterales bacterium (assembly GCA_964626835.1). Lineage (GTDB taxonomy): Bacteria > Myxococcota_A > UBA796 > UBA796 > JAFGLY01 > CALDOK01. The sequence continues at coordinate 1,993 of CAZVHW010000702.1, read as the reverse complement.
TTGGTGTACGACATGCGGCCGGCGCTCAACAAGCCGGTGTTGTCGTCGCCCAGGAAGCTGCCCGACCCGTTGAAGATGCCCGCGTCGATGCCCAGGCCGTTCCAGGTGTAGGCTGCGGTGAGGCCGGTTTCGCGATCGGGCACCATGTGCTCGGTGGCCACGGCGCGCTCGGAGAAGACCATGTCGCCCGAGGAGATCAGTGACTCGCGGGAGTAGGGCACCTTCTGCTGGCCGATGCCGATGTCGAGGTCGCCGTTGCTCCAGCCGAGCATTGCGTCGTGCAGGTGTACGTCGGTGTCGGCTTCTTTCCACGCGTCGTAGGGGCTGCCCGCGTCGAGCACGACCTTGTAGTGGAAGCCCTTGCCGAGCTGACCGTGTCCGCCGAGCCGGACGCGCCGGATCTTGAAGCCGGCGTCGTCTTCGGGGTCGCCGTAGCCGGCGGGATCGGCCTGGGGGTCTTGGTCCTGGTCCCAGGCGGTGGCCCAGACCTGCACCAGGGCGATGGGCTCGAAGCTGAGTGCGCAGCACTCTCCGTCATCGCCTTCGCAGTCTCCCGGGTGGGGTTCGCAGTCTCCGGCGAGGGCTGCCGAGGGGGCCATGGCGAGCAGGCCGAGGACGGAGGCGGCAGCGCAGCGGGTGTGGAAGTTGGACATGGCGTTCTTCCTCTTTGCGAGCACCGGCACGGACGTTTACCATAATGCTCGGTTCGCGTGTCCCCTAGCCTCTTTCGGGCCTGGCGGAAACCGCGAAAGCGAGGCTGCCGTGTCGCATCTCTCGGTCCTCCTTCTCGCTGCCCTGCTCACCTCCTGCGGCAGCGGCGTCGAGCCCTACGCCCAGGCCTATGTCATCCAGGATCTGTCCCAAGGCATCGGTGGGCCCAAGGCCATCGCTCGAGCCGGCGACTTCCTGATAGAAAACGACAAGATCCGCGTGGCGATCATCGGAGCCCGGAACTCCTACGGGCCGAACCTCTACGGCGGCTCCATCGTCGACGCCGACCTGCAGCGCTTCGACGCCCGCTACAGCCAAGGCCGCGGCAACGACATCTTCTCGGAGATGTTCCCCACGGCCAACCTCAACATCATGAAGCTCGACGAGGAAACGGGCAGCATCGAGATCCCTGCAGACCACCAGTACGGCGACGCGGCGGTGGTGCGGGTCACGGCCCCGGCGTCCGGCTTCCTCTCTCTGCTCGACGCGCTGTGGGCGCTGGTGGGCGCTCCCGACCTCGAGCTGGTCACCGACTACGTCCTCGAGCCGGGCGCCAGCCACCTCCGCATGATCACCACCGTCAACTACGGTGGCGGCGAGCCCCAGTCGTCCGGCGATGCGATGACCCCCATGGGCACCGACGACCCACTCCTCGAGTACGCCATCGAGACCGGCCTTGTGGTGGGGGATCTCTACCTCTCCGGCGGCTCGCTGGACGTCTTCGCGCCGGGCATCGGCTACGACGAAGATCTGGCGGTGCAGGAAGCCAACGCCGCAGGCCAGAACCTCTTCATGGACCCCTTCGAGGTGGACTGGTTGGTCAGCACCGGCGACGGCACCTCGTATGGCTACGCAAGCCTCGAAGGCCCCATGTACATCCCCATGTTCAGCTCGAACCAGACCGCGGGCATCACCCACGGCATGGTCGGCGACAAGGCTCTGGGTGACGACCGCTTCCCCGACGGGGCGGCGCTGACGGCCGAGCGCATCTTCGCCATCGGCGAGGGCGACGTGGGCTCGGTGCTCGACGTCATCCTCGAGGCGCGGGGCACACCCACCGGCAGCATCACGGGCACCGTCATCGAGCAGGGCACCTACGAGCCGCTCTCGGACGTGCACGTCTTCGCCTACCAGGGCCGAGGAGCAGACCGCGCATCGCGCCCCTGGGCCGAGTGGCAGACCGACGTAGGCCGCGACGTCCGCGACGACGGTTCCTTCGGCGGCCTGCTGCCCGAGGGCGAGTGGACCCTGGTGGCTCACGAAAAAGGCCGCGCGACGGGGC
>CAZVHW010000701.1:0-3652 GCA_964626835.1 uncultured Enterobacterales bacterium | reverse complement strand
CACGCGCATCTGGTTCTCCGACGACCAGGGCGACGGCCAGGGCCGCGAGCCGACCTACGTCACCGGGGTAAGCGACGCGCTGTGGTACCAAAAACCCACCGTCGCGCAGATCCAGGCCACCGACGACCACGAAGACGGTCCCCTCGAGGGCGAGTACACCGAGGTCCGAGCCGCCGATCGCACCGTCATCATCGTGGCCACCGGCCAGGACGGCATGTGGGTCACGGATCTGGACGACGAGCCCGGCGGCTACAACTCGCTGTTCATCTACACCTACAACAAACCCGAATACTCCACGCCCGAAGGCGAGATGGCCAACGAGGACATCGTCTACGCCGAACCGGGCCAGCAGCTGGCCAGCCTGGGTGGCGGCAACCAGGAATACCTGGCCACGACCCAGCTCTCCTTTCCCCAATACGACTTCGTCGAGGGCTCGGTCCAAGAGCTGCCCGATCCAATGGAGATCACCTCGGATACCTGTGGCGACGACGACGAGATGGAGAAGCTCGAGGGTGGCTTGGTCGTCGCCCGCGACCTCTCGATCCCCACCTTCGAGTACGGCGAGGGGTCGGACTTCTACGACTACGGCCAGTGGCCCATCGACTTCGCCGACGGACGCTGCACCCTGTACGCCGAGTCTTCCGCCCAGGTTCCCGGCTTCTACCCCTCCGACCACATCGGCGAGGATCTGGACCACATCCAGGGCCTGCTCACCGAGGTCTGGGGCAAGTGGATCATCCTGCCCCGCGATGCCGACGACATCCCAATCTACACCGAGACCGAGCGCCCCGCCCTGGCCCCAGCCCGACCCAGGGCCCACCGCCACGGCGCCGTTCGCCCTAGACCGTGACCCCTAGGTATGTACGCACACACGATCCATCGAGAATCCCATCCTGCCCTTGCGAGGATCCCAATGCTCTCCACCCTCCTCCTGCTCGCCACCACCGCCGCCCCCGTCCAGGCGGGCGAGTTCATGGATACCTGGGTCACCCTGGCGTTCGAAGACGACAACGTCCTGGCCGGGCCTGAGTACAACAGCCCCAGCGCAAACTTCGTCATGCGCGGTAACCGCACCTTCTTCGAGGACTACGAGGCCCGCTACTCCGACGACATCACGCAGAGCCACCTGGTGCTCTACCGCCGTGACGAGGGGTTTTGGAAGGACTGGTTCACCGAGGCCGCCCTGGTGGTGCAGTTCACCCCCTACCTCGAGCCCGACGAGACCAAGGACGGCCTGAAGCTCGAGGACGACGGCTCCTACGTCCGCCTGGTCCGCAAGATCGGTGGCGCCGACGATCACACCTTCTCGATCACTGGCTACGCCATCGACGCCAGCCGCTTCCGTTTGGGCTACTCCTACGACCTGTCCTGGGGCGGCAAGGAGATCTTCGTGGGCGACCCCGAGGCGTCGCCGGGGCTGCGGCTTCAGTACCAACGGGGTGGATCCTACCTCTTCGCCGGTGCCAAGACCTCCATCCAGGCCGAGGAGCAGGTAGACAACAGCGAGACCGACGGCGACGAGCAAGGCACCCGCAACCAGACCTTCTACGGGCTGCTGGCCGGCGGCGGCGTCGAACTGGCCGAGAAGTTCAAGGTCGAGGCGGGCTTCGGCACCTTCCAGCAAGGCCAGCTCACCAGCACCAACGACGCCTCCGAGGACCTGTTCGGCGAGCAGATCGAAGCGCTCGGCGTAGGCGCACAGGTCGCCTGGCGGTCCACCACCGACCTCCGCTTCATCCAGTCCTCCGAGCTCCGGCTCTACCGCAACGGCCCCGACTTCGTGAAGGACTCCTACATCGCCCACGACCAGCTGGACGGCTTCGGCATGCTGATGCAGGCGGAGGTAAACCGGCTCACCCACAACCTGCTCAACTCCGAGAAAGAAGGCTCCACGGTGCTCGAAAACGCCATGGCCGGCGACCTCCAGAGCAAGTTCGTGATGGGTTCGACCACGCTGGGGGTCGACTTCGTCTACAAGGACTTGGCCTACATCGTCTTCAACGTACCGGGCATCTCCTCCGGCGTCGCCATCCCCGAGTGGATGGACACCACCCCCCAGCTGTACGGACGCGTGCACGCCTCCCACTACTTCGAGCAGGCCCACCTCACCCCCTACGGTGGCATGGGCATCATGCAGCCAGCCACCTACGTCAACGCCCAGGGCAACACCGTGGTCCAGGTCAACGAACGCGACATCGAGACCGTGCCCTACGAGTTCGACGGCGCCGTGAACATTCTTGGCGCCCTGGCGGGCGTACAGGTGGACGCCTCCAAGAGCCTGGTCATCGTGGGCGAGCTGCTCTACGAAGCCAACAACAACCTCAGTGACAACCAAACCGACGCGGAGACCGGCGAAAACGTGCGGGTCCCCGTCGAGTGGAACGAAGCCAACAAGCTAGGCTTCAACGTGATGATGAGGGCGAGGTTCTAGCGACGTCCTGCAGCGCTACCGTCGCACTCCCGTGGCGCGGAAGGACTCGTTGTTCTTGACCCGGCGGGTGACCTCGATGTCGGCGTAGCGCTCCTCGAAGAACCAGCGCTCGAGCTCTTCGCCGGTGACCAGGATGGTCACGGGGATGCGGAGCCGGTCGTAGACATCGGCCACCACCACGGAGAACGGCCACTTGTGGTGGTCGTGAACGGGCAGGTGCGTGACGACGTCGCGGAGCACGGGCATCGGCTTCAGGACCCGGTAGGGGGTGTGGGAGAACACCCGCAGCCCACCCGCGATGACGCGGCTGAAGCTGTGAAGCTGTTCGGCCTCGAGCCGCGTCGTGGCTGCGCGCAGGCCGCGATTGACCGCCGAGGCGAACCCCTGCCGAGGACCGTACATCCAGACGCAGACCCGCCCCCCGGTCTGAAGCAACGTGCCCAGCTTGCGGAAGCCGTGGCGCGCGCGCTCCATGTGGTGCAGCACGCCGAGACAGTAGACCAGGTCGAAGCAGGAGGAACGGAACGGCGGGTGATGGATGTCGGCCTGCACGACGTGCACACCGAACAGGTCGGCGGTGTTGCTTCGGCAAGCGTCCACCGCCTCGGCCGCCGAATCCATGGCGACAACCTGGGCGCCCCAGCGGGCGGTGAGCCAAGCATGGCGCCCGTACCCGCAGCCGGCATCCAGCACGAGCTTGCCGAGGAAGTCAGAGGGGCCCACCGGGCTGATGAGATCGAGGAAGTTGCGCTCCCACACGGGCTCGGCGCGGTCGAAGGTGGTCCACCCGTGGGCGGAAGCGGGCCGAGCGTCGTCCGCGTCGAGGATCAGCCTGGGGATGCCACCCGCGATGGCATAGACCTTGCCGCAAGACGGACACGTGAGGCTCCCATCAAGGATCTCGACGGCTTTTCGCTTGGTGAGATCGAGCCCCTCGGTGTCCGTGGTCCCGGGAGCCACGTGGGCGTGCCAGGCATCGACCTCGGCCGACCGTGTGACCTCGAGGGCGAGGGGCGCACCCGCGCAGGCGGGACAGGCGAGCCACTGCAGCAGTTCGTGCTTCATGACAACTCCATGCCTTGGCTAACCCGGCATGGGCTGACCGGCGGGGCCGGCAGCCCATGCCGACGGCGATCAGGGTACCTCCCCGAAGCGCCGCGGCGATCAGGGTGCCACCGATCCCACCAACGCTGGGTCATGGTGTTTCGATTAGGCGCACGC
>CAZVHW010000700.1:1208-3666 GCA_964626835.1 uncultured Enterobacterales bacterium | reverse complement strand
TGCGCTCCAGTTCGAGCTGGGCGACCCGGAGAGCGCCGTGGAGACACTCGAAGCGGCCCTCGAGATCGATCCTTTCCTGGCCAAGGCCTGGGAGCCCTACCTGCAGGCGCTGTTCGTCACGGGCCAGCGCGGGCGGTTGGCGACGGCAGCGACCCGTGGCCTCGAGGTGTTGCCCGAGCTGGCTGCCATCCAGGGTATGTCGGGTGTCGTGCTCGCGATGGAAGGAGACTGTGCAGCCGCCGAGCCTCTGCTGCGCGCGGCTCTCGGGGAAAAACCACGCTTGCCCTTCGTCAACCAGCACCTGGGCGTCTGTCTTCTCGAGCGCGGCGATGCCGAGCAGGCCGAGACCTTCTTGAACGAAGAGCTGTCGCTCTACGGTGCGCTCCAGGTTCGTTATCTGCTGGTGGAGATCCATGCCGAGCAGGCTCGCTACGAAGAGCAGCTCGAGCAGCTGAGTGCCATCGTACAGGCGGAACCCCCCAGCTTCCTCACCCACCACTCCATGGCGCAGGTGCTGTTCAACATGAAGCGATACCTCGAGGCCGAAGAGGCTGTGTCATCCTGTCGGGAACTGGCGCCCCAGTACCCGGCTTGCGCCATGCTCGAGGCCAACGTGTTGGGGAAGCTCGGTCGCCACGTCGAGGCCAAGCAGGCCTACCAGCGCGCGCTCCAGCTCGGAGAAGAGGCCAAGGAGCGCAACGCGGCCGGACTGTGAGACACGGTATCCACCACGCGTAGGCTCTGGGAAGCCCGGACCGAATCGGGGCTACGGTCGATGGTTGGGATGGCGTGGCTACCAGGTCATGGTGCCACCACCCACGATGTCGTGCACGAAGGTGGTCTTCTCGACCGTGTAGTTGAGCTCGTAGTTGTCGACGAGCTGGGTGAGGCCGGGATCCTCGCCCCCTACATCGACCGAAAGCTGGTATTCCGCTTCGCTGCCTGCGCAGGCACCGAAGGATTGAACGACGATCTGGTACGTGCCATCGGCCTGGGCATCGTAGGACAACGATGGGCACCGATAGGCTGGCGGTGGGTATGTACAATCGAAGCTGTCGTCGCTGTAGGCCACCACGCACTGCTCGTGGTTCGCGAACCACATGCGGGGATCGAACGCTGTCTCTTCGGACACCGTGTCCACCGCGATCTCGACCGTGGTACCTGACGTCAGCTCGATGGTCCAGACGTCGAGGACCTCCTCGTCACAGTCCAGGTCGGAGCTGCCCGTGAAGTCGGAGGCGACACCTTCGTACAGATCGGCGTAGCCGTAGGTGTCCCCGCAGCTGTCCAGGTAGTCGTAGATGTAGTAGTAGCTCGTGCCAGAGCTCGCCCATGCCCACTCGATGTCGTCACCATCCTGTGCGAAGGTGCCATACGGCGAACCGTCGTAGGACAAGATCCAGAAGTATGGGCCCGGGTAGTAGCCGTAGCCCCAGTAGCTGCGGTCGATGGCGAAGCCGGTGAGGAAGGCGTCGTCGTAGTAGTAGTAACCGTACCTTCCCCTGACGGTGTAGTCGGCTATGTGGGCCATCATCATGTTGACGAGGGTCTCGTCATCGACGTACGAACGGTAGGGGTGGAGGTAGCAGTCGTCCGTGCCGTCGTTGGCGGTGACCTTGGCGTCCATCTCGAAGACGAAGTCGCAGCCCGTGCAGGTGCCCGTGTAGGCCGTGCCGACCAGGTCGATGGTTGCGTCGCAGACGGTCTCGCCGTTCTCGCTATAGAAATAGGACAGTTCGCCCCCGAAAGAGGACGGCCAGACGACATCGGTGTCGGCGTCGGTGTCGGCGTCGGCGTCTGTGTCTGTGTCAGCCTCTGGGGGGTCGCCGGAGTCGTCCTTTGGAGGACAGCCCAGCAAGGTGAGGCACAGACCGATGACCGTCAGGTGAATCGGGGCGCGAAGCGACATGCGTACTCCTCGTGCTCGCACTCAGGGGGAGCGATGCGCATTCTAACTCGCGATCATTCGGACCAGGAGAGGTTTCACCGGTCGGGGGTGGTGGAACGCACGGATTGGTCGGTGGTGCCGAGGTATTCCTCGACGAAGTACGCCGGAGTGAGAGGCTCGCCGGTGGCGGCGGCCACCAACTCGCTCCAGTGTTGGCTGGCACCCGGAGCGAAGACGCGGTCGGTGAGCCAAGCGCCAACGGCGGGGTTGTTGCAGGTGTCGATCTCGGTGAAGTGTTGCCCGTCGTAGAGGTCTCGAGCCATGGCGGCCAGCATCTGCGACGCCATCATCTCGCCCATCAGGTAGTTGTGGTAGTAGACGGGGGCGGTGACGATGTGGATCTTCGTGGCCCAGTCCGCCGCGTCCCTGTCGGGCGGACGCTGGAGCAGCTGGTGCCGTTCCACGAGGTCCCACCAGAGCCCATTCAGATCCTGGTTGGGATCGGCGTACAGCCCGCGCTCGAAGTCCACCATGACCAAGGACCAGCGTGCGAAGATCACCTGTAGGAGG
>CAZVHW010000700.1:0-1198 GCA_964626835.1 uncultured Enterobacterales bacterium | reverse complement strand
GGAGGCGCTGTGTGCGCCGAAGGTCATCGGAGGCGGGGGCGATCTCTGCGGGCGTCAGTTCGGTAGCGCAGGCGATCCAGCTGGGGTTCTTGGACAGCCGCCCGAACATCAGCGCCACCGCTTCGGTTGTGAACGGGTGCGCTGCAGAGCGCAGCACCCACGGGAGCTCGGGGTCGAGATATGCGTCATACACGGCGTGCCCGAGCTCGTGCAGCATGGTGCTCATCCAGTAGTCGTCGTCTTCGAGGTTGCAGAAGACCCTCACGTCCCCTTCCCGATCGATGTCTGTGCAGTACGCCGAGGGCTGCTTCTTTTCACGGGGGTACAGGTCGGAGCGCTCGATGATGGGCGCAACCTCGAGGCCGATGCCCTCGAAGTACGTGGTGTTCAACGCTTCGACACTGCGTCCTCGGTAGAACACGTCCAGGTCGCGGTCGCTGATACGCGGGGCTTCCTGGAAGAAGGGGTCGGCATAGTGCCACGGCATGAGGTCTTCGACGGCGACGCCGTGGCGCTCGGCCAGCACCGCGTCCAGATCCGCCTTGAGCTCCTCGAAGGGCCGCTGGGACAGCTGGGCCATCTGCGCGAAGAGCGCCTGGACCGTCGCCGGGTCCTGGTCCCCGAGGATCAGCTTCATCTGGTAGAAGTCCGGGAAGCCAGCCTGCTGTGCCGCCTGGTTGCGGAGCTTGACCAGCTGCACCAGCTTGTCGGCCACCAGAGGCCCCACTTGCTTGGAGGCTTCCCAGGCCTGTCGGCGTAGGCCGGCGTCCGTGCTGGTCAGCAGGATCCCGTAGATCTCGTTGGCGTCCAGCTCGCGGTCCCCGGCTATCCCTCGGTGGGTGCTGTAGATCTCCTCGACCTCGACCCCGAGGGTGACCATCTGGGCCAGCAGGTCGGGGTCGATCTGGTTGGGGGCGTAGCTGTTGCGGATGAGCACGAGCTGGCGGTGCAGGACGGGCTCGTCGATGGTGGGGTCGTTGGTCCAGTCCACGAGCGAACGGTATTCGTCGGCATCGGAGTGCAGGGTGCGCAGCTCGAGATCCAGGTCGCCAGCGCGCTCGAACGCAGCGGAATCACCGGTGGTGGTCGCATCCCAATAGGCCAGGTTCGAGGCTCTGGCCACGGGAGCCACTCGGGCTTCGTAGGCCTGCGCGAAGGAGCGGGCTTCGTCGAGCGCACCGGCGGCGGGGGCGGCGCT
>CAZVHW010000699.1:0-3667 GCA_964626835.1 uncultured Enterobacterales bacterium | reverse complement strand
CCCGCTGGACAAACCTGGCTACACGCTTGGCCCCCGCGGTCTGTTGGGGGCGATCACCGCTGCGGTGTGGAGCCAGGATGGCGCCTGGCTGGCGCTCGGTGATGACCGGGGTAATCTCGCCTTGGTCGCCCGTGGTACCGTCCAACCCACCAAGATCCGCTTCTATCCGCCAACAGCCGACGGGCGGCGGGGGTCGGTCGTGGGGGCGGCGTTCTCACCCGGAGACGCGCGTCTGCTGGCGGCCTGGGACGACGGTTCGGTGCTCTCGTTGAGCGTGCCGTCACTCGAAGATCAAGGTGCGCCTCTGGAGCTCTGCTGTGGCCGCGCCACGGCTCTGGAGATCTTGCCGGCTCGCGGTGACGTCCTGTTGGCCTGTGGCGGGGCTTGCCCACCCCTCGCGCTCGCAACCCTGTCCCTGTACGGCGACCAGCCCGCAGAGCAACTGGCTGACACCGTCCTGGCTCCGGGGGGCGGCGTGCTGTCGGCATCACCGGACGGGCGTTGGGTGATCTTGGCGGCCGAGGTGCCCGGACGTTTCGCTACCCTTTGCCGGGTATCCGACCTCTCGCCGGTAGCCGTGTTCAGCTCCATCCCCTTGGCTCAGGTGGCGTGGAGCGACGACTCGCGCTCCATCCTGGCCTTGCGCGAGGACGGAAGTGCGGTCCATTGGACCGTCCAGACGATCCTCGAACGGGGCGAGCTGAGCGACGCAAGCGGGCTCTAGCCGTCGGCTAGCAACCCCCGTCGTACGGGTAGTTCACGTAGATCTCGGACGAGGGCTCGGGGATGGCGTCGCCGTGGAAGTTGACCGCGTTGTCATCGGTGGTGTAGGTCCAACCGTCCACGGCGCTGTACGAGACGTCGGTGCCGTTGACCTCTACCGTCGTCAGGGCGATGCTCGAGGGCTCGTAGGCGAGGGGAAAGACGGCCGACATGCCCATGGTCTCGAGGGAGAGGTACTCGAGGGTCTCGGTGAAGTCGGCGACGCAGATGCTGCCCCAGAAGCCACCGGTGGAATCGACCACCTCGACGTACTTGGTGCCCGCCGAGGCTTCGAGCAACCGGCCACTGGTGGCGTCCCAGTCCATGCAACCGCCAAGCCAGTTGGTGGTGGTGGCGGGATCGCCACAGATGGCCGAGAGGCTGACCGTGTCGGCGTCGGTCTTGAGGCCTTCGTACCAGGACGAGAAGGAGGAGGACGAGACCGAGGAGTCGTCGTCTTCGTCGGAGACGATGATGGTCTGCAGGGAGACGGGGGTTCCGTCATCGGTGGTCTCGCGCAAGAAGCCGGAGTTGGCGCCGGTGAGCAGGGGGTCGGTCAACGCGGCTTGGACGGCTTCGAGGCCGCGCTCCGAGCCAGAGCCGGTCATGGCGTAGATCTCGTCGATGGTGTCGCCGAAGGCACCTTCGGGATCGGAAAAGGTGTTGTCGAAGTAGGGAGGGTCGCCCTGAAGCTGACCCATGTCGTCCGTCCAGTCCATGTCGGTGGTGATGGCACCGATGTGGTAGTCGAGCCCGAGGTCGACGAAGTCGCCGATGAAGACGTCGAACTCGTCCTTGACGCGGAGGATCTCGTCCTCCATGGAGCCGGAGTTGTCCACGACCCAGAGGATGTCCACCGGGCCCGGTGTACCTTGCTCGAAGGTTTCCTCGTAGTAGGGGTCTTCGGAGCCCACGCCCGTGGTGATGACGCCTACTTCGCCTTCATCCGGGTCGTTGGAGGTGATGGTGAGCTCGGCGTCTTCGTAGCTGACCCACGCGGTGGGAGAAAAGACGACGGACAACACCGCGTACTCGTCGGTCGCGAGCGTTTCGGCGGTGCCCGTGAAGGTGAAGGCGCCGGCCTGGCTGCCCGTGAACTCGATGGTGTCGATGAGCAGGTCGGCGGTGCCTACGTTGGTGACGGTGACGTCCATGGGGTCGGAGTCACAGTCCTTCATGACGTAGCCGAACTCGAGCGTGGCGGGTTCGACCTCGATGTCGGGGGCGGAGGTGTCGGGGGGCTCGGTATCACCCGTGTCGAAGGTGTTCTTGTCGGGGACGTCGTCTGGCCGGTTGAGATCGTACTCCGAACAGGCGAAGACGAAGACGGGAACGAGGCTGCCGAGGACGATGAGACCAGAACGCATGGATACCTCCCGGGTGGCTGCACTATTTCCAAAAACCGGGCGCCCGACGGGTCCGTCGGGTCTCTGCGCTGAGTGGGGGCGCTTCACGGTTTTCTCGTCTGTGCCTGGACCTGGCTTCTACCTACCTTGCTGGTCTTGGGCGGACCAGGCACCGTGGTCCGCGTCGCCGATGGGGACGAGGATCCTGGCGGATGCGCTGCTGGGTCGCTAGACTCCCCTTTCCTCACCTTGGAAGAACCCCATGGGCATCACACTCATCAACCCACCCGAGAAACGTCGGGTCTGGGCCGGGATCGCTGAGTCCATGGCCTACGGCGTCTATTGCTTCCCACCCCTGGGGCTGATGTACCTTCAGGCCGCCGTCGAGAAACGAACGCACCATCGGGCCGAGCTGTTCGATGCCGTGGTGGACGACCTGGATCACCCGGAGTTCGAAGCCCGGCTCGCCAACTACGACCTCGACGTCGTTGGTATCTATTGTTCCACCCACAGCGTCCCTGACGCGCAGCTGGCCATCGACGCGGTGCGACGCCTCAACCCTAGCGCCCACATTGCGGTCGGGGGTCCCCACGCCATCATGTTCCCCGAATACACCATCGGCCTTCGAGGGGTCGACAGCATCTGTGTCGGTGATGGCGACGATGTCGTTGTCGAGCTTGTCGAGGCCTTGGACCAAGGCCGCAGCCTCGAGGGCATCCTGGGGCTGTGGTACCGGGACGCCGAAGGCATCGTGGTTCGAAATCCCCCGCGGCCTGCTCCCCGCAGCCTGGATTGGCAGACCTGGCCAGACCGCAGCCGATCTCGTTTCCGGGACTACTGGGTCCCTGGCGCCAAGCACGCCTTGGTGGCCACCGTCATCACGTCCAAGGGCTGCCCCCACAGCTGCCCGTTCTGCTTCACCTACAAGGCGCAGTACCGCATCCGCGACATCGACAACATCCTGGACGAGATCGAGCACTGCATCTCCCTGGACATCCGTGAGATCTTCTTCGTGGACGACCTGTTCACCCCCAACAGCCAGTGGCTCATCCGCTTCTGCGATGCGGTCGAGCGCCGGGGGCTGCGCTTCAACTGGGGCTACAAGACCTGCGTGGCTGGCACCACGCGCGAGGAGATCAGGCGCGCACGCGAAGCCGGTTGCACCAAGATCCACTTCGGGGTCGAGAGCATGCACAACGAGGGCCTGGTCGAACACCAGAAGCACTGCGACGTGGACGACTGCCACCGCGTGTTTCGCTGGTGCCGCGATGAAGGCGTGCGCTCCGTGGCCTACGTCATGCTGGGCGGCCCCCACGAGCGATCGGCCGAGGCGATTCGCGTCAACCTTCGCGAGACCATGAAGCTTGGCGCAGACTACGCGGCTTTCGCCATCTACACGCCCTATCCGGGCACGCCCACCTTCGAGCGGGGCGCACACCTGGGGCTGTACCCGGCCGACTGCTGGAAGCGCATCTTCGAGGATCCGCTGTGCGACGCCGAGGTGCCCGTTTGTTGGGAAGAACACCTCGATAGGCACGAGCTGCTCGAGCTGCTCAAGC